>DQRJ01000101.1 GCA_015663855.1 Flavobacteriales bacterium
AAATTCCTCCCCCCCAATTCTAAGTCCTCCTCAACTTCAACTCCCTTAATTTATAACATTGTGGTGTGACCGAATTCTACGATTATGAAAAATACAAGTCGTCAGCATAAGTTGGACGTGTCTTAATCTGCTATCACAATTAACAGCTCACACAATCATACCTACACGAAAAAAACTAAGCAAATGTAGGAGCGACAACGAGCTCCTTGCTTCCGCGAGTGTGGACGTAGAAACCTTCTCCAGATTTCGCGCCGAGTTTTCCTGCCATAACCATGTTGACTAGGAGAGGGCAAGGAGCGTATTTCGAAGTTCCGAGGCCGTCTTGTAGGACACGCATTATTGAGAGGCAGATGTCGAGGCCGATGAAGTCAGCGAGCTGGAGTGGACCCATCGGATGAGCCATGCCGAGCTTCATAACGGTGTCGATCTCAGTGACTCCGGCAACGCCTTCGTTTAAGGTTATGATCGCCTCGTTTATCATAGGCATGAGGATACGATTTGCTACGAAGCCTGGGTAGTCGTTTACTTCGACGGGCGATTTTCCGAGGGCCGAACTAGCGTGCATCACTTTCTCGCAAGTTTCGTCTGAGGTAGCGTAGCCGCGGATAATCTCGACAAGTTTCATTATCGGAACGGGGTTCATGAAATGCATTCCGATAACTTTATCGGGACGATTCGTAACCGAAGCGATTTTCGTGATAGATATCGAGGACGTGTTTGTAGCGAGGATACAGTGAGGTGGCGCAGCTGCGTCTAAATCACGAAAGATTTTTAACTTTAAGTCAACGTTCTCGGTTGCCGCTTCGACAACTAGGTCGGCAGAAGCAACAGAAGATGTAAGATCCGTAGAAGTAGTAAGTCGAGCGAGAGTTTCTGACTTTTCGAGTTCGGAGATTCTCTCCTTAGACACGAGTCGACTTAAATTTTTATCGATAGTAGCAAGTGCACGTTCGAGAGCGTCAGGCGCCATATCAACGATAGTGACGGGATGTCCTTTTTGGGCGAAAACATGAGCGATGCCGTTACCCATTGTGCCAGCTCCGATTACTGTAATTGCATTCATGATGAAAGAAAGTCTAAGTTACTTAAGTCGAGAATTGAGTTATCCTTTTTTAGCAGCGTGAGTACCAGAAGTTTTGCCTTTAGGGCTCTTTCTTGCGGTCTTCTTTACAGCTGCTTTTCCGCCACCTTTAGGTGTAGCAGTCTTTGCTTTTGCGGCTTTAGCTGCTTTTGTTGCAGGAGAATCCTTAGAGTCCTTTGAATCGTCCGAACCTTTACCGTCTTTCTCGATGTCTTCTGGATCGAAGGGGAGAGCTTTTTGGGATATAAGAAGGTTATACCACTGAACCAACTTGCGAAGATCAGAAGCATAAACACGGTCGTGGTCGAGGTCAGAAACGACGCTGTCACAGAAGTCCTTCACCTCCTGAGGCGAAGAGTTGTGAGAGATTGTAGCTGTGCCTTTCGTCTTCTCGTGCATCGAGTGAAGGATGGTCTTTAGTGGAACGTCATTCTCCAAAGTGTACATCGTAATGTCGCTAAGTGAACTTACGCGGATAGATCCTGGAACGCTCGAGCGCTTTCCGTCTATCATGCTTTCTACTACTAGGTTCTTAGTCGATGATGCGAGGACTTTAAATAATCCAGGCTTACCCGAAATTGCTAAAACGTCTGAAATCTTCATGCTTTAAATCTTAATTCTTTTGAATTGATTGACGCGAAAGTACAACGAAATGTGAGTTATTTATCTTCAACATAGCGAGGTATCTCACCTAAGATTTCAATAGGGTGACTAGAATCAGTAGCCACGACGTAATGCTTTAGTCCGTTTGTTAGCATCAAAAGGGGAACTTTTAGGACCAAATTATACCGTGCCGCTTGATCAAGAACGGTTTGGGATAAAGGGACTTTAGGAGCCTTACATTCAGCCAGGAGAATAGGCAATCTATCCCTATTGAAGCAAACCAAATCCGCACGTTTCGACACGTCATTGAACATCAGATAATGCTCAACGGCCATTAGTCCCATTGGATATCCTAAGTTTTCCGAGAGGTGGTAAATGAGGTGCTGTCTCACCCATTCTTCGGGTTCGAGAGCTACCCACTTCCGTCTAACTAAGCAAAGTATTTCGTCATGTTTTTCTCCAGCACGAGCTACCAAAGTAGGTTTGGCAAGGTTAAGATCGTGTAGGTCTTTGATTCTAGACATGGTGCGAAGTTAAGTTGTAGTTAACTTCGCCCTATGGCTCATCGACAAATATTACGGGATATTCGTGCTGGGAAGTTTGCGCCTTTATATGTTTTGCACGGCGAGGAAGCGTATTTTATCGAGGAGATTTCTAAGGCGTTAATGGAATCGGTAGTGGAGGAGTCGTTTAAGGACTTTAATGAAATCATCCTGTACGGAAGGGATGCCGATATTACTGACGTTCTTTCGGCGGCTCGGAGATTCCCTATGATGGCCGATAAGCAACTGGTTTTGGTAAAAGAAGCTCAAGACTTAAAGTGCTGGAAACGTAAAGACGAGCTGGAGAAGCTAGCAACTTATGCAGAGGCGCCGGTTCCGAGCACGGTTTTGGTATTTGCTTATATGAACAAAAAAATTGACGGAAGATCGAAGGCCGTTAAGACTCTATCAAGAAATGGGGTTCTATTTCTCAGTGAGAAGGTTCGTGAGTACAAACTCGCGCAATGGATCGAATCGTATGTGCACGAGCAAAAATTGAAGATCGACGGCAGAACTTCGCAACTTCTTGCTGAATATCTAGGAAACGATCTAAGAAAAATTGTAAATGAAATTTCTAAGCTGAAGATTTCATTGCCAGAAGGAAGTTCTGTTACCTCGGACGTAATAGAAAAGCATATCGGTATTAGTAAGGACTATAACGTGTTCGAACTCCAGAAAGCTCTCTCTACGAAAGACTCCGAAAAGGCGTTCCGAATAGTGAACCACTTCGAGGCAAATCCGAAGAATAATCCTCTAGCGATGATTATCCCGGTCCTATCTGCCTATTTCAGCCGAATTTTTGTTTATCAAGGACTAAAAGACCGATCCCAGCAGTCTGCATCGAAAGCGATGTCGTGTAGTCCCTACGCTGTTCGAGACTACGCATCGGCGGCCCGGGTTTATTCGACACCTAAAGTAGGCCGCATTTTCGGTTACCTCCGCGACGCCGACAGGAAATCAAAAGGTCAGGGAAACGCTACTATTTCCGACGGCATGATTTTACGAGAAACCATATTCAAAATTCTCAACTAACAGCCTTTATAAAGTTTGGCATAATCTATGCTAACTTGCACACCTGTAAGAAATTAAGAAAACTGTAAGAAACTCACATGAAACTTCAGAATAATCTACGCGTATTTGCCGCAACTTTGGCAACTTTGTCACTGACGGTTGGCGTTTTAGCACAGAATGTTAACTTGGTTCCTAATAGCGGTTTTGAGGATACAAACATCAATAAACTCAGAACCTATGGCCAAATGGAGGAGTATAGCATGGATTGGTTTTCAGCTACTCAAGTTCCAGCCGACATTTATGGTGATGGAGCAAAGGGAGATAAAATTGCAATTCCAGTTAACAATTACGGAACACAGGAGCCCGCGTCTGGACTTTGTTACGCCGGTTTCAGAGCGTATTCAAAGGATCCTCGTTTAAGCAGAAGCTACCTCGAAGTAAAGCTTCCTCAAATGCTAGACAGAGATGTGATGTACTGTATTTCATTTGATATTTCTCTCGCAGATTTAAGCCGTTACGCAGTTAACGATATAGGCGTCCTTATAAGCGACAGGAAAATTGATCAACCGAACGAAGGAGATATGATCATGCAAGCCGACGTGAATCAGAAAACAAACAAAGTATTCGAGTTTTATGAAGGTTGGGACAAGTTCTGTGGAACCTTTGTAGGTACAGGTCAAGAGGAGTATATGGTGATTGGATGTTTCGGTGGCCGTAACGACATGACTATCGAAAAAATCAAGCGACCTATGGGACTCACTGGAGCCCAAATCAACCACGCTTACTACTACATAGATAACGTTGAGATTACAGAGATTCAAGCGAAATCGCAGTGTGTTTGTTCCGCTGCTGAAGAGCGTGATATGGACCTTGTTTACGGTTCATCTTCTGTCCAGTCAGACGATATGACTGATGGTGAAATAATCAAGTCTAGTTCTGTTTACTATGCTTTCCTCAAGCGTACCCCTACTGGAACTGGCAAGCAGACGGTAGCTGATATCGCAGCCATCCTTAACGCTAACCCGGGTATGCACCTGAAAATCATTGGCCATTGCGATGATGATGAGCGCAACGAAGGCATGGTAAATGCGCGTTACAAGGTGATAGGTAAGAATCGCGGAGACCAAATCCGTCGCATACTCGAAGCCGCCGGAATCCCCGCATCACGAATGACCATTTCCGATATAGGAAATTTGGATCCCGCAAATACCCGGGATACTGAAATCAGCCGCGCCCAAAACCGTCGCGTTACTTTCGAGCTCAAGTAAGCCGCCTCGACATAAAGCATATTTCCAGCTTCACTTTCTGAAGCGAACTTTTTAAGAAAACCGTTCTCCATTAAGAGGGCGGTTTTTTCGTGCACAACATTAAAAAGTTATTTCAAATTTGGACTAAACACAAATTTATGTTAACTTACATAGTCCTTTTCTTTCTATTCATATTTATAAATCATTATGTATAAAGTCTTTCCAGCATTATTTATCTTGACATTATTAACTAACATTTATTATTCTCAAGAGACTTCACAGAACCAAGAAATCGAAAACTTTTCTACAGCTATAAGTTATAGCTCAGGAGAAATCAATGAACTATACATACCTGCTCCAAATATTACTCCTTATTCTGTAAGGACAGCTGTGTTTGACATTGATTATGTTAGTGTCCCTGCGGATGTTCAAGCTGTTGTAGATTTTGCTGCTAGTGTTTGGCATACAGCACTTAATGCAACAATTCCCATTACTATTAAAGTCAAATGGGAACCATTAGGATGCAACGGAGGTATATGTACTCTAGGAAGCACATCGATAAATTTAGAGGGTCTAGGTGGAGGGCTAGGGAATGATCCATATGATTACCCTACATCTCTAGCAAATCAACTGGATAATACCGATTACAGTTGGTCATCTGATATTGTTTTTACTTTGAATAGTGACTATCCAAATTTTTATAAAGGTATAGACGGTGATTGCGATAGCACCCAAATAGATTTGGTGACAGTAACGCTACATGAAATAGGTCATGGCTTGGGATTTGCATCTGGTGTTTGGTCTGGTCTTGGGTTTACAGGTTTTGGTTCTAATTTTTATAACACCTTCATCCAAATAGGAGATGCTCCTGGAGGGACTGCGATGGATGCTGTTTCTTGGTCAACTAGTGTAGAAAGTGATAATTTATTTTGGAATGGAGCGAATACCATTGCAGCGAATAATGGATCTATGCCTGCTATTTACGCACCAAATCCATATGAAGGTGGATCGAGCATTTCACACTTCGATCCTTCATCTCCATCAATAACAGCTAATATTCTTATGCGTCCTGGTCTCTCAGATGGTCAAGTAATACATTCTCCGAGTGTTTTGGATATGGCCCTACTTGAAGATATGGGGTGGGTAATAAACTGCATTTTTGATGGATGTACTGATCCCGTTGCATGTAACTTCGATCCCAATGCTTGCAATGATGATGGATCTTGTATTCAGCCTGAATGGTACCTTCCTAATATTGTAGGTGGTGGACATGCGATTCTGGCATGTTCTTATATTTCGGGATATTCTAAAGCGATCAATCAATCTTGCGCAGCTGATGTAATTGCATCTGATTCGTTTTGTTTGAGTACCTCTTGGGACCCTGTATGCCAAGACGCATACGAGTGTTGTTCTGATATTCAGAATCACGGCTGTACTGAATTATATGCGTGTAACTATGATTCTACAGCTTGTTGGGATGATGGTTCATGTATTTATTGTGCACCAAATTACTCATGTTTTAATGTGACATTCACAGGAACAGAGAATATATTAATAGGTACGTCTGGCAGTTGGACTTTAACAGGTTCTGACGGTGTGATTGAAGAATCTGGGAGTTATTCATTCGGTATTTCTGGTGGAGTTAGTTCAATCCCTTCTTCCTGTGTGCCTGACGATTGTTATACATTCGAAGTCCAAGAAGCATCAGAATGGTCTTTACCTGTTTCTTGGTCTTTAGGATTTGATTCGAATACTTATTCGAGCGAAGGAGCTAGCGGTAACACACTAAGTTTTGCATCCGCTTCAGCAAGTGGTTGTATGGATCCTATAGCTTGCAATTACGACGCGTCACTTTGTTTTGATGACGGAAGTTGTAATTACCAAGATATACTCACACTAGATTTACTAAACACGACATGGTATTTAGAGAGTGAGTGGGGATGTAACACCTTTCTCCCCACCATAATAAATTCATTTTTATTTATTAATGGAGATAATACATTTTACACAAGTTCTGGGTATCAAGGGGTTTGGTCTAATTGCTTTAACACGATTACGTTCCTATATGATGATGGGACTGTTTATAATGGTAGTTTAGATTTCTTTACAGTCCAAATCTCAGGCACAATGAATAACCCATCAGGTATCTTGTTTAATTCTGGTTGTTTCATTATGAATCAGGCCACCCCAGGTTGCTTAGATGATACTGCTTGTAATTATGATATTAACGTCACTCATGATGATGGATCATGTACGTTCCCTGGTTGCTCAGATATTAATGCGTGCAACTATTTTGTTGATGCTGGTTGCTTAGAAGATTGTGTTTATCCTTTAGGCCAAACTAATCAAGTCCTAGGATGCACATATCCGACAGCAGTAAACTACGACCCTACGGCTACTGTTGATAATGGAACTTGTATGTTCGATTTAATCGACCCAGGGATGTGCGGTACAGGAACTTACTTCGACGTCGTTGAAGGAATGTGCCTCCCTGATGGTACTGGCTCAGGCGTGACATGTATGGGCGACCTTGACGGCGACGGCTTCGTAAATACGAACGATTTATTATCGTTCCTCTCGGTGTTTGGTTCGACCTGCCCGTAATAGGGGCATAATTTTAAATAAAGAAATCTATTTTAAAAACCGTTCTCCATTAAGAGGGCGGTTTTTTTGCGAGTAATCCTTAAATATTGATTGTTTATTTTGGATTTGATGAATATTTATGTTATATTCGACTTAGTCAATGCTCTGATTTATAACTAATTGCCGTTATTATGCTTAAAAAAATATTTCCCTTATTCGCCTTTCTATTCTTTTGTAATCCCAACAGTTTCGCACAAGAACAGCAATCAAATTCCTCAAGTGTTCTAGCCCCAAAGGTTGAATTAACTAGTGTTGATCACAATGCGTTTACGTTTGTGCCTCCACCAACTATCTTACCTGTATCTGAAAGAGCAGCTACAATTAATGTTACTTATACGGGATTTTCCGCAGATGCTCAAACTGCTTTTCAGTATGCTGTTGACATTTGGGAAACTTTAATAAATTCTACTCGTGTAATTAATATTAACGCTACTTGGGCTCCGGCGGCACCAACTAATTTAGGGTCTGCGGGACCTGCGTCGGTTTGGGCGAATTTTACGGGAGCTCCGATTAGTAACACTTGGTACGCACAAGCTTTAGCTGAATCTATTTGTAATTGTTCTATAGGTAGTAACCCTGATATTACTGCTAATTTCAATAGTAGTAGAACAGATTGGTACTTTGGAACAGACGGAAATACTCCAGCCGGAGAATACGATTTTGTGAGTGTGGTACTACACGAAATAGGTCATGGGTTAGGTTTTATAGGGTCTGGTTCTGTCGACGGTGCAGGAGTAGGGAGTCTTGGATTAGGAGATGATTCTTGGGCTATTATTTATGACTTATTTGTAGAAAACCTAGGTGTTAGTGTTACTGGATACGGAAACCCATCAGTCATTCTTGGAAATGTTCTTCAGGGGAGTGGAAATTTAGTGTGGAACGGTACAAATGGTGTTGCAGGAAATGGTGGACTTATGCCAGAAATATCCGATCCAGCTACTTGGACCGGAGGATCGAGTTATCACCATTTTGACGAAACATATTTCCCCGCAGGAGATATGAACTCATTAATGACACCACAACTGAGTGCGGCTGAAGCGATTCACCACCCTGGTGAATCGGGGTTGGGTTTGCTACAGGATATAGGCTGGAGTGTAAACACCTCTTCAGGTTGCACTGATCCTGATGCCTGCAATTTTGACCTAACAGCAATTGTAGATGACGGGTCATGTACATATTTTTGGTATTTGCCAGATGTTGTAAGTTCAGGCCCTGCAATACAGGCTTGTACTGCGCCAGCTAATTACCACCTTGCTGTTAGTCAGGCTTGTGTTGAATCTGTAGTTGCTGCTGATTCATGGTGTTCAAACGTTAACTGGGATAATCTCTGCCAAACCGATTACGAATGCTGCCAAGATGAAGGTTGTACAGACCCGGCAGCATGCAATTATGATCCTGATGCCTGTACAGAAAGTGGGTCATGTATATATTGTTTCGAAAACTGTGTAAACCTTACTTTATTTGACTCTTTCGGTGATGGATGGAATGGAGCTAGTTGGGAATTTCTAGATGAAATGGGCGTAAGTTGGGCAAACGGTACTTTATCTTCAGGTTCTGAGATCACAGAAACATTTTGTTTAAATTCTGGCTGTTATAATTTTGCTGTGACTTCAGGCAGTTGGCCTTCAGAAGTTTCGTGGGAACTCGTTGGTGCTAACGGAGGTGTAATTACAGGAGGGGCAGGTGAATCTATTTCGGTTTCATTTGGCGCTGTTTTAGGGTGTACTGACCCTATCGCCTGTAACTACGATACAACTGCGTGTAGTGATGATGGAAGTTGTGACTATTACTACTCTCCACCTACAACTCTATTAGACACTGAATGGTTTGTCGAATATGATTGGGGTTGTACTGGTACCCCAGGAAATGAAGTTTGGACTTTAAATAGTGACTTCACTTATACAACCCCAGGAAATCCAGGAAACTGGTCTCTATGTGGCCTTTCGGTCACTTTACTGTTCGAAAGTGGAACAATCTATAATGGTGATTATAATATTGTTGGAGGATATTTTGAGGGTACTATTAACGGTGGCCCCCATTGCTTTACCATGTCACCTGTTGTAGACGGTTGTACTGATAGCACTGCTTGTAATTATAATGCTTACGCAAATGTTGACGATGGTAGTTGCAACAATCTTGCCCCTGTAGTTGATATGACAGGAGCAAATTGGCTTCTTGATTACGACGGTGGATGTGATGGTAGTATTGCAGAAGTTGTGTTCGCTTTGTTTTATGCAGACAACACTTGGGATTTGCCTGATTTTTCAAATAATGGATGGTGGACTTTATGTGGAACTACTCTTGAGCTATGGCAAGGGGCAGAACTGTTTTTTATTGGTGAATGGTCATATGTAGACTTCACTTTCTCAGGCCCTTTTTATGATAATGGCGTTGAAGTAGGATGTGGCGATTTATACCTACAGGTTGCAGGCTGTACAGCTGCAACAGCTTGTAATTATGACGCCTCTGCTAATACAGATGATGGTAGTTGTGTATATCCAACTTGTGATGATCCATTAGCTTGTAATTATGACGAGTGCTCAGATCCTATTTCAGTTTGTTATGATGCTATTTCTTGTTATGAAGCTTCAGCATGTACTTATGCAATTGGCTGGAGTCTTGGATGTACTTACATAGATGCTATTAACTATGACCCTACCGCTACTGTTGACGATGGTAGCTGTGTATATGATCTGCCAAGCTTGTGTGGTGCTGGAACGTACTATGATGCTGTAAC
>DQRJ01000038.1 GCA_015663855.1 Flavobacteriales bacterium
CATTCAATGCCTCAAAATCTTCGAATGGATAAAAAATCTCCCCCCTAATTTCTAACTTAGCCGGACACGAAAGGGGTGATGGATTTTATTTCTCACTGGGAAACGGAGCGTCATAATCTACCGTTTGCAATTGATGGAGTAGTGATAAAAGTAGATAGATATGACCAACAAGAGAGGCTTGGTCTTACTTCGAAAAGCCCTCGTTGGGCGATTTCCTTCAAGTTCGAAACAGAGCGTGTTCGCACGAGGTTAAAGGAGATTACTTATCAGGTGGGGCGGACTGGGGCGGTGACTCCAGTGGCGAATTTGGAGCCCATTCAGTTAGGTGGAACTACGGTGAAGCGTGCCTCTCTCCATAATGCAGACCAAATCCTACGGCTCGGTCTCATAGATGGCGATTACGTATACGTAGAGAAAGGAGGGGAGATTATTCCGAAAGTTGTCGGTGTAGATGAAAGTGAAAGGGCGGTTGTAACGGATTTGTTCAGTCAGCAATCGTCAAGTTTTCCGACTCACTGTTTAGAATGCGCTACGGAGCTTGTCAGAGAAGAGGGAGAAGCGATTCATTATTGTCCTAATAGATTAACGTGTCCTCCACAGGTGAAAGGAAGAATCGTGCATTTTATTAGCAGAAAAGCTATGAATATTGATGGTTTAGGATCGGAGACAGTAGTTCAGCTCGTTGAGGCCGGTCTTGTTGTCGACCCCAGCTCTCTTTATGACTTGAAGGAAGAAGATTTGCTGCCTCTCGATAGAATGGCGAAAAAATCGGTAGATAAGTTACTTGCGGGAATAGAGGCCAGTAAATCTATCTCCTTTGAGAGAGTGTTGTTCGGTTTGGGAATTCGATATGTCGGAGAGACGGTAGCAAAAAAGCTCGCCCGTTCTTTAGGCAACCTTGATGCGATAATGCGAGCGGAAAAGGAAGTTCTCGTTGAAGTGGATGAAATCGGAGAGAGGATTGCCGATAGTGTCATTCTTTATTTCGCAGATGAGGGAAATATAAATTTCGTACGAAGATTAGGTGAGGCGGGTCTAAGATTAGCAGTTCAAGAAATTGTCGGGGCTACGAACAAGCTCGATGGGGCTTCGATTGTAGTAAGCGGGGTCTTTGAAAAGCACGATAGAGTAGGGATAAAAAAGTTGATAGAAATGCACGGAGGAAAAGTATCCTCTTCGATCTCGAAAAAGACGTCATTTATAGTGGCAGGAGATAAAATGGGGCCGAGTAAGAAAGAAAAAGCCGAGAAGCTTGAAATCACGATACTTTCCGAAGACGAGTTCCTCTCGAAAATCGCTTAAGCTGACTTAATTACTCCGAGTATAAAATCTCGAGAGGGCCGGTGTAAGAACCGGTTTGGACTTCACCACAAAGAGCCTTGTAATTCACGTTAATAACGTAATAACCCGAGCTTACACGATTCCCATTAGCTCGTCCATCCCATGCAAGGGGCAACCCGTTATTCGCGAATACTAAATCGCCCCATCTATTGTACACCTTTAAATTGTACTCGTCCAGAACCGCTAGGGTTGTTACTTCAGGCTGGTCAGAGAGGAAGGGTTTAAGGTGGTCGTTGAAAAAATCTCCGTTAGGCGTTATTACGTTAGGCATTGTCAATTGCGAGATATCTATAAAAGAGTCTTCGTCTTGCTCTACTGTAGCGAATTCACTGGATGTGGTTGTGCATCCATTTTCAAGGAAAGTTACGGTTAATGTGTATTCGCCTGGAAGTGGTGCGGTGGGGTCAATGTCGGTAGGGTTTAACAGTCCCCCTTCGCCTTCTTCCCAAGTCCACTCAATAATATTTGTGTAATCGTCCGGCGAAATAACCGTACCGATAATCATGACTTGTGGGAATTCACAGCTAATCATACCCTCAGGAAATCCTATCGTAAGGGATGGCTCAGTGAAGTCCTCATCTACAATAATTTCATTTGTAGAAACGCATCCGTTATTAGGGTTAGTCACCTCTAGCACGTATGTGCCGCCTTGGATAACAACCGGTTCAGCGATACCGCTTGACCCGAAAAACCCTCCGTCAATTGTTGACCAAGAAAATTCAGCATTAGCGTTATTTGAAGACCCTTGAAGAGAAATAGAAGATTCATAACAATTAAGGAGACCGCCAAGTCCTGCATTTGCGGAAAAAGTAGTTGTGTCAATTCCTAGTGTGAAAGTGTCTTCGGCGGTGCAAACTCCGTTGTCAAAGGAGATAGCCACATTGTAAGTGCCAGGATTTGACGTAGAAGCGTTTTCACCTGAAGTGCTTGTGAAACTCCCCCCAGCAGTAGCATCCCAAACAAAGGTTACTCCCGCAGGAAAATTAGTGTTTGCAACAAGGTTGATTGAGCTGTTGGAGCAAGTGATAATGTTGAAATCGGCTGTAATATCTACTTCAAGAGGTTCTACAAAAACTTCAATGGTTTGGTTTTGAATATCGCCACAGAAATCGGTGTATGTAACTGTGTAAACCTGAGTAAAAGGAGGGGTGGCGATGGGGTTGAATGCGTTAGGGTCGCTAAGGAAATCCGTAGGGGTCCAGGTGAAAGGCATTGATAAGTCCCCGCCGGCTATGAGTTGTGTGGATTGTCCTGGACAAAGGGTTACGTCTCCTGTGGGGGTAGCGTTCTCGTATAGGCAGACCGTATGAATGTTATTTGCGGCACCAGTAGAAGAGGTGAATCCCCAAGTGACGGATGTCTGACCGCCGAATATGTCATTAATTAAATCGACACTTGCAACAAGCCTGAATTCACAATCGAAATAAACCTCAATTTCTTGAATTGTGGGATTCCATGTTATTTGGATTGCATGATCGTTTCCGTCTTCAATATTTGCCCCGATAGAGCTTGCGGCAACCGGTCCCGCGATAGCGGTGGGAGATAGGTGGCTCACGCTTCCGTCGGATATTATCCCTATATGATCGTCAAGGATATCACCGTTAGATTGGTTCCAATATGTATCAAATTCGATTCCTAAACTAGGAAGGAATCCTTCGAAACCTATGCCGTCGCCGCTATTTCCGATTGCTGTTGGGCCTATCGTCTGCATAACGAAGACCATCCCGTCTGCACCTCCTGGGTCATTCCCGAAATTCATCTTGAATTGTAAGTCGAACGATTCTTCTAAGTTGATTAACTCATCATACCAAACTGCTCCGACCTGTCCCCCTAGAGCGTCAGTAAGTATATAGCAATCTCCTCCGCTAGCTACAGCGTCCCCCTGAAGTGTGTATTGTGCTACACCTTGAAACGAGAATAAACACAGTAATTGAATAAGGAATAGCTTGATTCGCATTGATGATCAATTTCAAGCAAACTACGAACATCCATCGAGTTTAAATCAAAGGTGAGTCAAGAAAATCAACAATCTGTTGGTGACAGGTACGAGTTAAAATTCTAGGTGAAGTTTTAAGTTAAGTCTTCTGCCGGTCAGGAAGTTAGGGATTGCGTAGAGTCGTCCATTGACATCTTCTATCCATGTGTGGTTTATGGTATTGTTTATCCCTAGAATATTAAATACCTCAAGTGAAATGTATCCATTCTGATTCGCGAATTTATCCGAGACAAGTAGTTCCTTTGAGAAGCCGAGGTCGACTCTTCTATATGCGGGTGTCCTAAGAACATCTTGGTATCGATTCATTGTTGGCGGGCCGTACGGGAGTCCGGTACCGAAGAATAAACTAAGTAGAACTTTATAATCCGGGTTGCGAGGCATCTCGTCTTGGAAAAGTAAACTTACACTCACACGTTGGTCGCTCGGTCGAGCAATAAACCCAGGTTCGATTAGTACGGTATCGACTGCGACGTTGTTCCAAGTATAACCAGGAATTATTTTCACGCCTTCGTCATTGTATAGTTCGATGTAGTAATCGTCAGATATGTCCTCTTCTGTTTTGAGTGCGCTAATTCTCATCCAGCTTTCAATACCATCGATAAATTCGCCGTTAAGCATAAGGTCAATACCTGTAGCGTATCCGCTTGAGTTATTCGTAGCGTAGTACCTCTGACGAACGTTTTCAACTTCGTAGGGAATGATTTGGTCTAAATCCTTGTAATACACCTC
>DQRJ01000014.1 GCA_015663855.1 Flavobacteriales bacterium
ACGGGCCAAGATATCGTAGGAGCGTGGAAACCGTAATCGATGAGTCGTTTTGCGATATCGATAACTTCGACTCCGCACGACTTAAAAGCTCGGCAGTCTATGATCATTTCGTGCGCAACGGTGTTGTTTTTCCCTTGATATAGAATCTCATAAGGGCCATCTAGTCGTGCCTTGAGATAATTCGCGTTCAAAATCGCAACTTCGGTCGCTTGAGTCACGCCCTTTACTCCCAGCATACGAATGTAAGCATACGGGATAAGTCCTATTAAGGCACTCCCGAATGGCGCAGCGCTAACAGCCGAAATTGACTGCTCGCCTCCTGTATGGACTATAGAATGTCCGGGCAGAAATGGTGTAAGATGCTGCGCAACTCCGATAGGCCCGACTCCAGGCCCGCCCCCTCCATGAGGTATCGAAAATGTCTTGTGAAGATTGAGGTGACAAACGTCCGCCCCGATATTTCCCGGACTTGTAAGTCCCACTTGAGCGTTCATGTTAGCACCGTCCATATAAACTTGCCCGCCGTGAGCGTGAATGGTTTCTGTAATTTCTAGAATCCCCTCCTCGTAAACTCCGTGAGTAGAAGGGTAGGTTATCATAATAGAGCTTAGGTTCTTACTATGAAGATTCGCTTTTTCTTTCAGGTCGTCAATATCAATGTCCCCATTGTCTTTACAACCCACCACCACTATCTTCAGTCCTGCCATAGCTGCACTAGCCGGATTCGTTCCATGAGCACTCGAAGGAATCAGACACACATTTCTATACCCCTCACCCAGACTTTCATGATATGCCTTAATTACAAGCATCCCGGCATATTCACCATTAGCACCGCTATTCGGTTGAAGAGTCACTCTATCGAATCCCGTTATCTGTGCCAAATCGCTCTCTAGCGCTCGCAAAATCTCTATCATCCCCTTCGCTTGTTCAGGTGGACAAAATGGATGAAGCTCAGCAAATTTATACCAAGCAATCGGTAGAAGTTCTGTCGCCGCATTCAATTTCATAGTGCACGATCCCAGAGGAATCATTCCATGAACGAGTGAAAAATCACGATTCTCAAGATATTTAATATACCGCATCATAGCCGTCTCAGACCTATGGGTATTGAACACCTTATGGTCGAGATAGTCGACATCGCGTATGAGGGTTCCTAAAAATGCTCTATCGATCTGAACACCTTGAATTAGAGGGACAGCGAAGGCTGAGCATAGATTTGTAAGGTCTTCGATATTCGTGCGTTCGTTCAAGGAAACCCCTACGTGCTCGCCATCGTTGAAATAACGAATGTTAATCTTCAATGCGTTCGCTCTAGCAATAAGAGCGTTTATTGCGTCCGTTCCTCCCTTCACTCGAATTTTAAGCGTGTCGAAATAGCAGTTATTTACAACCTCCATCGTGGAGTTAGCGTTTAGAGCTGTCGCAAATGATTTGGTTCGAACATGAATTCTTTCTGCAATATTACGTAGGCCTTTAGGCCCGTGATAAACTGCGTACATAGAAGCCATAACAGCGAGAAGAGCTTGAGCAGTACAGATATTAGAGGTTGCTTTATCGCGGCGGATGTGCTGTTCGCGAGTTTGTAAAGCCATTCTAAGAGCTGGATCTCCATTTCTGTCTATGCTTACCCCGATAATCCTCCCTGGGAAACTTCTTTTATAACTTTCGTCCGCAGCAAAAAAGGCCGCATGTGGTCCTCCGTATCCCATAGGTACTCCGAATCTTTGTGAACTTCCCACAACGACATCTGCACCCATTTCGCCCGGACTCTTAAGCATCAGAAGCGCCATTAAGTCGGTCGCCATCACGACTTTCACATCGGAAGCGTGCGCCGATTTGACTAAAGATTCGAAATCTTCCGCTTCGCCATTCGCATCTGGATATTGTAGTAAACACCCGAATATCTCATCTGTAAAGTCCCACTCCGAACGAGGCGCTTCGAGAATGGTAATTCCGAGCGGCTTCGCTCGTGTCTTCATTACATCGAAGGTTTGGGGATAGACCGCCGTATCTACAATAAAAGTATTCGCTCCGGCCTTAGCTTGCTTACGAGGACGAGTAGAAAATAACATCGCCATAGCTTCCGCTGCAGCTGTTGCCTCATCGAGAAGAGAAGCATTCGCAATTTCCTTTCCTGTAAGATCACAAACCATGGTTTGGAAATTCAGGAGAGCTTCAAGACGACCCTGGGCAATCTCCGCCTGATATGGCGTGTAAGCGGTATACCAACCGGGATTCTCTAAAACGTTCCTCCTGATTACACTCGGAACTTCAGTCGGGTAATACCCCATACCTATATAGTTCCTGAAAGTAACGTTCTTCGAAGCTAGAGCATCTACGTGTTCGAGATACTCGCTCTCCGTCAAAGCGGTAGAGAGATTTAAGGGTTCCCTAAGGCGAATCGCCGTAGGCACAGTCTTATCGATAAGTTCGTTTATCGAGCTACAGCCGATGGCTGCTAGCATTTTGGTTTGGTCTTCAAAACGAGGACCCATATGCCTAGAGGCAAAACTTCCTAATTCCATATGATCAAAATGAAAGGGGACGAAGTAAAATGAATATGCAAAGATATATTTTATCACCTTTGTACAATGCTTCTTGAAAAGTTTCTTGGGTTTACGAATATTTTAATCGCTTTAGGTGCTGGCGCAACAGTTTTATTGACTGGAATTTCACTAGGATTAGATCTAGAATTACTTGATCCATCGTATTTAATAACAGCATTAACTGGACTTGGATATACTGTACAGAGATTAATAAAGACTAGATTTTTTCCGCAAACCGCTAGGCCTATTGTTGTAGATTTTTATAAGAAATTTGGTCTAGGATTAGTGCTTTGTTGGGGGGCAATTCTTTTGGCGAGTGTAAATCTTGTGGCGATTGGAGGGTTCGGAGGGGTCATGGGATTGGAGTTTACGCCCCAAGCACATTGTATGGGAGTCGTCCTAATTATTCTTGGCGCATCGTATGCAATTGTTCCGCTTAGAGAAAAGCCGTACTTAAAATTACCATTGATTTCAATCGTGTGGGCTCTCGCTACTGTTGTGTATCCTGTAATTCTAGTGGACTCCATCTCAATGGTTTCCATAGGAGTCTTGTGTGCGGCTTTTATTGCTCGATTGATTTATATCGCGGGAATTACTGTTCCGTTTGATGTGAGAGATTTGCAAATCGATGACCTTAAAATGAAAACGATGCCACAGGTTATAGGCAAGGAGCAAGCGTTGAGGCGTGCGATGTGGCTTGTGGGTGGGGGGGGAGCGATTTGGTGTGGTTTGGCCTTAAGTGGGGTAGTAAATCCTATTGTGGGATACGGTCTGGCTCTACATGCTTTCATCACTATTCCTCTTGTTTCTCCTCAAATCGTGAATAAATTTAAGCGCGCAAACCATCTTACTTTGATTCTTGATGGAATGCTCTCTATGCAATTCGTAATTTTGCTGATATGGTATCTAACAATCCAAACCTAACTCTTGCCCTCTCTCTTGATTCGGCCGATCCGCTAAGTTCTTTTAGAGAGAAGTTTCTAATTCCACAACACGATGGAAAAGATGCTCTTTACTTTACTGGGAATAGCCTGGGTTTACAACCTCGGTCTGCCTCTGACGCTCTTAAAACGGAGCTAGAAGATTGGGCGACTCTCGGAGTTACAGGTCATATCAGAGCACGAAACCCATGGATGCATTACCACGAACTCTTCACTTCGCACCTTTCAGAAATGGCGGGAGCTCTTCCCTCGGAAGTCGTGGCAATGAATGCGCTTACAGTAAATCTACATCTACTTTTAGTGAGTTTTTACCGTCCTTCTGGGACCCGAACGAAGATCCTGTGTGAGGCGAAAGCGTTTCCTTCGGATCGTTACGCTCTTGTAAGCCAAATCCATTTTCATGGTGGCAACCCCGACATTGACCTTGTCGAGCTTGAACCACGAGAAGGAGAGCATTGTTTACGACTTGAAGATATTGAGAAGGTGATATTCGAGCTTGGGGACGAACTCGCAACGGTGATGATAGGTGGTGTAAATTACTATACCGGCCAGCTCCACGACTTAAAGAATATTACCTCTGCAGCTCATAAGGTCGGTGCTACGTGCGGATTCGATCTCGCTCACGGCATGGGCAATGTCCCGTTCGAATTACACGATTGGGATGTAGATTTTGCGAGCTGGTGTAGCTATAAGTATATGAATTCCGGCCCAGGCGCCGTGAGCGGCATTTACGTTCATGAACGCCATCACAATTCCGGTATTCCACGTCTCGAAGGATGGTGGGGACACGAAAAATCTACCCGATTTAAAATGGACCCAGACTATGTAAGTATGGGAACTGTCGAATCTTGGCAGATGAGTAACGCGCCCGTATTAAATATGGCCGTTCATAAAGCATCGCTCGAAATTTTCGAAGCTGCTGGAGGAATTAAAAAACTCCGAGAACGCTCTCTAAGACTTACCGCCTTTTTAGAAAAAACGGTTCACGAAGTTTCTGCTTCGACAGGCGTAAATCTCGAAATCATTACCCCATCGAATCCTGAGCATAGAGGCGCACAACTTAGCATTGTGGCACATGGTCAAGGCCGCGACCTCTACGATAAACTTTCTTCAGAAGGAGTCATAGTAGATTGGCGTGAACCCGACGTTATAAGAATGGCCCCCGTTCCGCTTTATAACTCGTTCGAAGATATCGCGCGGTTTGGAATCATCTTAGAAGATGCCCTTCGAAATTCTCGAACTTGAAATCGTACTCTAACTTGAACATTTCATTCCGACATTTGTAACATGGTAAAATCTCGATTCGCCGTTTTTGGTACAGGCCGATACGGAACTCAAATCGCACTTTCTCTCGCTAAACGTGGTGCTGAAGTTTACACTTTCGATATTAAACCTGAGCGTGCCGAAAATCTTAAAGAAGACGTTGCTCTCGCTATTACCCTTGATTCTACTGATAAAAAGGCCTTAAAAGCCCAAAACGTCCAAGAAATGGAGGCCGCCGTAGTTGCGATTGGCGAAAACTTCGAGGCGACCGTTCTTACTACTCTCAATCTCCTGGACTTAAAAATCCCTCGAATTATCGTTCGAGCAAACGATCATAACCAACATAGAATCCTAAAGTCTCTCGGAGTAAAAGAAATTCTTAGTCCAGAAAGTGAGGTAGCAGCTGTTGTGACTGAACGTTTAATTAACCCTAGCATTCGCGGTTTCCTTCAACTGCCTGACGAGTACGAAATTGCTGAAATTAAAGCTCCACCTAACTGTTGTGGCAGAACATTAAAGGACATTTCTCTTGGTGCTCGTTACGGCCTCCGTCTAATTACTATTCGTCGTGAATTCGAAGAAATGGTCGATGGGAAAACCGAAGTCACTGAGCACATAATAGGAGTCCCTAAACAAGAAACTGAGATCCGAGAAACTGATACTTTGGTCGTATTCGGTGCTCTACAGTCTGTAACAAAATTTTTAGACATTAACGGATAAAACGCGTTAATTATGTTCTAGTCGAGCCACTTAATTTCGTGGCTCCAATCAGCTTTTACCTTGATTTTAGTTGGCATTATTTCTGCCTGTTCGGGAGTTTGCCAATTCTCTAAATCAACTGCATCCCAAGATCCATTTTCATTCTCGTCTCCTGTCCATTTCAATCCATAGGAACCCGGAGTAAGGTCTTTAAAATAAACTGATTCTCCTTTTTCTAGATTTACTTTTCTTACCACATCTCCATTCGAGGATATTAGCTCTAGCCAGCCATATCTATCGATAATTACTGTAAGTTCTGATAACTCATTCTTCCGAAATGTGCTCCACTTAAATGACGTGGTGTCTGCTAATCGCTCTCCTCCCTGCCCTTCTATTGATCCCGGCAAAAAAGCAAGATTCAGTACTTCTCCTCTTCCGAAATCGCCGAGAATATTAACCTTGAACGGGTTAATGCTATCTACCCAAATCGAATCTAATTCTATTATTTCATTAACCGAATCAACTCGAGCAATCTCAAGCAGGTTTACATCTATCCCCGTCACAGGCCTAGAACAAATAAAAACTGCTCGTTTAGGAGAAATTTGCTTCCCCTCCGGCCCTTTCAGAACGCTAAATGAAGCAGTTTCACTCTCTTTAATTTCTGCCAGCTCCAGCGTATCCACCCCCACCCAGGTAATGAGTAACCTTTCGGTTAGTGTTTGCATTTGCAACTCGCTTGACTTATCCCAAACCCATAAATTAGTACCCTCAACAATACTCTCCATACCCCCCACATCCAACGAATCGCTATCATCTAACTCGGTGCTCAATTCTACCTCAATCAGCCCAAGCGAATCTCGAGTCTGGGATACGAAGTACTTTACTGGAGGGGTCGTAGTTTCTTGAAGACGGAGCGGAGTTGAAAGGGAGTCAGCCCCATAAATTGAAATGTTGTCACGATAAATCCCTAGCTCCTCACCAGCATTCCAAACGTAGTCTCTATTATCATCATCAACTGCGATTAATCTATAGTCGCCTTGAGGGAGATATTTTAGGTTGAAGTCGCCTTGGGGAGAAGTGGTAGTAACGAATTTGGGCTTAGCACCTTTAGAAATCGAATCGGGACTCAAAGACTCCTCGTATAGGAAAATTTTCACGCCCGCCTCTACCTCTGAAGTGAATACATCCACGACCTCTCCTTTTAAGGAAAGGGTGTCTAAATCTCGACCCGTTGAAAAGGCGAGAAGGAAATTATTCGTCGGATTGCCTTCTCTCACATCGACCACCGCATCACCGAACTGGAAAACATAAGTCGCGTCCTCCCTCAGCTCCTCAGCCCAAGTAAAAGTCACGGTCTTCCCCCGCATACTCCACTCCACAGGTTTAGAAAGAGGGGGCGATACTAATAACTGAGAACTCAAATTTCGAACGTTTACATATTCGTCAAACGTGACAACAATAGTCCCCCCCGCCTCTCTCGAAAC
>DQRJ01000044.1 GCA_015663855.1 Flavobacteriales bacterium
ATAATCGAAGGGCCGTCCCACCAAGTAGAATCACATTCAGGACCGAAAGTAGGAGTGAATGAAACAGCCTCAGGATAAAGTTCAGGTGCAAACTCTATTGACCAATCGAAAATAAAACCGTTGTCTTGCCCCCATAAATCGCAAACCTCTACTTCCCAAGTACCATTTAAAGGACATCCATTTAAATTAGTAAAGGGTTGTACCGATTCATATACGCCTGAAGGCAAAGTTCCTTGGATGTTGTCGGCCCATGTTCCGTTAGTGGCTCCTGGCTCCCACCAGTAATCATATCCTATACCAGGATTATCTGGATCTAAATCATCATCTACAGGCTCACCTAGAAAAGTTCCACTTCCACCTTGCTGATGAACAAGTATAGAACCTCCATTAGGACAAATAAATGTTATGGTAAGATCCCCCATAAAACTATGCTCAAAATTCATGAAAATATTTTGAATATCGACGTTTGCATCATTGACAACTGCACCTGCATTGAAACTGGTGAAGGTTAATTGACTATAAAAACACTGACTTTGATCGTCTGGAATAAAAAGTCCGTCACCGAAATCGACAGACGGTTCAGCATTATACAATACCCCCTGAATCATCCCCGTCAAATCAACTTCATCTCCTACACACATAGTTACGTTTGAACTAGTTCCTGTGAAATCTGGATTAGTAGATACGAGAATTTGGTAATCTAGCAAGTTATTGTTTGAACAATCATTATCATCGGTCAGAGATAAATTCATTGTGTACAGTCCGGGTGAGGTGTAGGTATGTGTCAGGATTTGGCCTGAAGTATTGTCTATCGTACCATCACCTAAATCCCAAACCCATTCTACAATTTCTTGGCCGTCTGCAACTGTCGAAGATGTTGCCTCAAGATGAACTTCCTCATTAAGACAAGCGTAATGTGGCTGAAGCTCTGTAGGATTTACAATTGCGAAAGGTCTATCACATGGATATCCACAAGATGCGTATGCACCGAAGTTTCCAGAACTACCAGGACCAGAAGTGAACTCTATTGTCATACAACCAGTAACATTTTCTTCACCTGAAAATATATCTTGGCCTTGCAATTCATCGCCTGAGTATGTACCTACTAAAGGTGCTGTATTATCATCCCCATCGTAGATATATATCGTTGAAGCTGCGTCTAAATCGAATACAACCCAGTATAAATTGAGTACTGTCTCAGGAGCTTCTGGACACCACGTTATGGTTTGGTTTTCATTAGCACCATAATCAGCGGCACTTAAGCCAGAGTCCACAACGGCCCCTTCACAAGATGTGTATGAATTAGTTGATGCAATACTAATCTCTTGTGATGATGCTGTAAATATAACTAGAGTACAAATCGTGAGGAAAATTAATGACTTCTTCATGATTGCTTCTTAGGTTTAGTTGCATTCATATTTATGAGATAGCGGCCAAATACTTTATCGAATGTCGATTGAGAAGACACCACCACATATCTTCCATCACTTAACTTGAAGAATTGTTCGTTTTCTAGGGGCATAATCTCCGATTGCAATAATCTTTCCGCGATGTTATCTCCTGAGCCTAATAATGTTAGCTCGTCTACTTCAAATTTTAATTCTGTTGCGAAATGCCATCCGTATGCCGCAAAACAGCAAAGTTCAATTTGCTGATTCGATGTGATTTCTGAAATTTCGTAGACCGATTTAACTTCGGCACTACCTGGCAATTCAGATTGACCGTAGACAGACGAGCCACTCAAAGAAAGGAATAAAACTCCCGAAAAGACTAAGAAAATTTGTTTCATAATGCAGGTAATGAACTCGCAAGATAACTAACTAATGATAGGAAATAAAAAAGGTGAATTAATTATCTAATTTCTTTTTGGTAAATAAAGATTCTGATTATCTTTGCCCCCCCTTTAGAGGGCACATGACTTGGTAGCTCAGCTGGTTAGAGCATCTCACTTTTAATGAGAGGGTCCTGGGTTCGAGTCCCAGCCAGGTCACTTTATCTATCGCATCGCCCAGGTGCTGAAATTGGTAGACAGGCATGGTTGAGGGCCATGTGTCCGTTAGGGCGTGCGGGTTCGACTCCCGCTCTGGGCACAAAGAGAAAAAGAGAACCGCAAAAAAAAAACGAAGAGAGCTTAGGCTTGCCAAGCAAAGTGATTTGAATTTTCGTTTTGTCATTTTAAAGTTTTCATGCTTTGTTGAGTAGAAGCAGGGTGCACCGAGCGAAGTGAAATACTCCCTTAGAAATAGCTTCTTATAACTTACGTGGCATTCATATCTTTGCAACGTGATAAAACAATTACTTCCCATACTCTCTTGGCTCCCCAACTACGCTAAGAAGGATTTCAAAGCGGATATGCCCGCGGGAATAACAGTGGGAATAATGCTCGTCCCTCAAGGGATGGCTTACGCTTTAATTGCTGGCCTTCCTATGGAATACGGACTTTATGCGTCATTAGTCCCACAGATTATCTATGCGATTACTGGTACGTCAAGACAACTATCTGTAGGACCAGTTGCAATGGACTCACTACTTGTAGCCGCTGGGCTTGGCGCTATTTCGGCAATCGGGTCTGACCGGTACATCGAACTTGCAATAGGCTTGGCTTTACTAATGGGAGCTATTCAATTATTATTGGGGATTCTTAGGGCTGGGTTTCTAGTAAATTTCCTCTCGCGCCCTATAATCAGTGGCTTCACTTCTGCAGCTGCGCTTATTATTGGTGCAAACCAAATCTCTAATTTATTTGGTGTAGACATCCCCAGAAATAACCAAATCCACAAATTTATTTACTCAGCTTCGGTGGTGTTTACAGAAATTCACCTTTCGACAGTACTAATAGGACTTGTGGCAATAGTAATGCTTGTCGTAATATCTAAATATCGAGAGATTATTAAAATACCAGCCGCTTTGATTGTCGTGGTGGCGGGAATTCTATTTGTATGGGGTACTGGACTCGCAAACGAGGGGGTTCAGGTGGTAGGAGTTGTTCCTTCGGGGCTGCCCTCTTTTTCTGTACCATCAATAGGAGTTTCAGACATCCAACAACTATTGCCTATAGCAATAACTCTTGCATTGATAGCATTTATGGAGGCGTACTCTATTGCAAAAGCTATTGAAGAAAAGCACGACTATAAAATTGACGCAAACCAAGAGTTGAGGGCCCTCGGGCTTTCAAATATATTCGGTGCTTTATTTCAATCTTACCCTACAACAGGCGGCTTTTCAAGATCCGCTGTGAATGACAAAGCCGGAGCTGTCACTCCTATGTCGTCTTTGATAGCCGCGGCATTGATAGCACTTACACTGTTATTTCTAACTCCTGTCTTCTACTACCTGCCTAAAGCAGTTCTAGCCGCAATTGTAATGGTCGCTGTGGCAGGACTTGTAGATGTCAAACTCCCGGTTATGCTTTGGAAAAGTCATAAAGTTGAGGCCGTATTACTTCTGGCGACATTCTTAGTTACGGCAACCATAGGAATGACGCAAGGAATCGCAACAGGCGTGAGCTTGTCTCTTATAGTCCTAGTGTATAGACAGATGAGACCTCATTTCACCGAACTTGGAGAGATCGAAGGGGTATTCCGAAACGTAAATAGGTTTCAAAATACAAAAGTTAGAAAGGGACTCTTAATCGTCAGGTTCGATTCGGCATTGCATTTCGCCAATCACAGGTTTCTTCAATCATCTCTAAAGAAAGTTATTGAAATCCGTGAAAGCAAAGGGGATTCAATTAAGAACATCATCCTTTGTGCTGAGGCGATAGGATACATTGATGCATCAGGCATATCTGCTTTAGAGAATTTGATAGACGAACTTGAAAGCAGAGAAATTTGTTTTCGTCTTGCTGCAGCTATTGGACCGGTAAGAGATGTTATCGAATCGTCAGATTTAATAAAACGAATTGGTGAAACACGGTGTTTTACAGGAATCGACTCCGCTATTGCAGATCTCGAAGCTCCGGGGTCTATAAATGACGGCTTAAGAAAGGTAGCTACACAGGTAGACACTGAAGAAGACGATAGTTAGATATCCTAATGTAACAGTAGTTACGTTGAATTGAGGAAGGTGAAAGTAATTTTGCCTAGATTGAAAATACAGAAACAAAAAAACCTATGGAAATCAAGCAGATATATACAGGATGCCTTGCTCAAGGTTCATATTACATAAAGTGTAATGGAGAGGCTGCGATTATTGATCCTTTAAGAGAGGTTCAGCAATATATCGATATGGCTGAAAAGGATGGGGTGAAGATTAAGTACATTTTCGAGACTCACTTCCACGCAGACTTCGTTTCTGGCCACGTTACTTTGGCTGAAAAGACTGGAGCCCAAATCGTTTACGGTCCTTCCGCACAAACAGAATTTGACTCTCTTATAGGTGAGGACGGACAACGATTCAAGGTAGGTAAACTGGAGATCGAATTATTGCACACACCTGGTCACACTCTAGAAAGCTCGTCTTTCTTAATTTATGACAAGCACGGAAAGCAACACTCTTTATTTTCTGGGGACACCGTGTTCTTGGGAGATGTGGGACGTCCTGATTTGGCCCAAAAGGCAGATGATATGACTCAAGAAGAGCTTGCTGGAATGCTATTTGATAGTATCCGCGAGAAAATTATGCCTCTTAATGACGATGTGATAATTTACCCTGGACACGGTGCCGGATCAGCTTGCGGGAAGAATATGAGTAAGGAAACTGTGGGCACTATCGGGCATGAAAAAGCGAATAACTACGCTCTTAGAGCTGACATGACTCGTGATGAATTTATCACAGAGGTACTTGACGGTCTGCTCCCTCCTCTTGAGTATTTCGGGTTTAATGTCCAAATGAATAAGCAGGGGTATATCTCTATAGATGAGGTTATTAAAAGTGGGACTAATCTAATGTCTCCGGATGCTTTTGAAATTGCTGCTAACGACACTGAAGCAATTATTCTAGATGTTAGACACCAAACCGAGTTCGTTCAAGGGTTCGTGCCTCGCTCGATTTTCATAGGACTTGCAGGAGGGTTCGCACCTTGGGTGGGGACATTATTAGTAGATGTCAAGCAGCCTCTTCTTCTTGTAGTTGAGAAAGGACTTGAGAAAGAAGCTATCGTAAGACTATCTCGTGTGGGATTCGATAACGTAATCGGAATATTAGATGGAGGGTTAAAGAGCTGGAAAGCCGCAGGTAAAGAAATAGATACTATCGACACCATCGAAGCTATAGATCTCGCGAAACTTGTCGAGCCCGGAAATGACAATAATGTCCCTACTCCTACCATATTCGACGTTAGGAAGCCCGGCGAATTCACTTCTGAGCATTTAGAAAACGCAAAGTCTACTCCATTAGACTACCTAAAGAATCACATCAGTGAATTCCCAAGCGAAGGTGATTTCTACATCCACTGTGCTGGAGGATACAGGTCTGTCATTGCTAATTCAATCTTGAAGTCTAAAGGAATTCACAATGGGATTGACGTATTAGGTGGATATTCTGCTATCACGAAAACAGATTTGACAGTAACGGATTATGTTTGTCCTAGTACCTTGAAGTAGTGCAGAACTCGCCTCTCCTTTCACGTCCAGTCGTAATTTCAGGGCCTTGTAGCGCTGAAACTCGAGAGCAAGTAATTAATACTGCTCGGGCTTTAAAGGGACGGTTGAACTATTTCAGGGCGGGACTATGGAAACCTCGTACTCGACCTAACGCATTTGAGGGTGTGGGATCGAAAGGCTTGCCTTGGCTTGTAGAAGTTCAGAAAAGTGTCGGTATCCCCGTCATGACTGAAATAGCTAATGCTCAGCACGCAGAGCTAGCGATAAAATACGGATTAGACGCGGTTTGGATCGGAGCACGAACCACAGTAAGTCCGTTCGCAGTCCAAACCATAGCTGATGCCTTGCGCGGATCCGGAATCACGGTCCTCGTAAAAAACCCAATGCACGCGGACTTAAAGCTGTGGATGGGGGCCATCGAAAGGGTACAGGAAGCAACAAAGGGGGAAGTTTGGGCATTACACCGAGGGTTTTCCAGCTATGGATTGCAAAAATTCCGTAACGCGCCTATGTGGGAGATTCCTATAGGGCTAAAGGCGGAGATGCCGGATATTCAACTTTTCTGCGATCCAAGTCATATCTGTGGGAATAGAGAGCTTCTACAATCGATATCGCAAAAGGCGATGGATTTAGGAATGACGGGGTTGATGATAGAGTCTCATGAGAACCCGGCAGTCGCTTTGAGTGATTCAGACCAACAGGTTTCTCCACAGGATCTCGTGAAATTGCTAGACAAATTGAATATTCGTGATCTTACGCTTGACGAGACTCATATTACTGATTTACGTGATCTTCGAATTAAAATGGACTCTATTGACGAACAGCTCGTGGAATTATTGAGCGGGAGGATGGGAATATCAAAAGCTATCGGAGAGTACAAGAAAGAAAATGGCCTTACGGTTTTGCAACTTTCGAGGTGGAGGGAGATAATTAAGACAAGAAAAGTTTGGTCTGAGGAAATGGGGCTGCCTGAGGAGTTCCTGCGCGGAATCCTAGAGCAGGTACACAAAGAGAGCATTCGTATTCAAAGCGAAATTCTTAATTCTGAAAAAAAATAAAACTTTTTTCAACTTTTTTGTAACTAAATCAGAACTAGATACGTATAGGTGTTTGGTTTTGGTTAACCGCGTCTCTAAGACGCAAGAATCAGGCGATTTGGTTAAAAAGGGCTCCTCAAACGTGAGGGCCCTTTTTTTATGCGTGAAAGTTTCAGGAGCGTTATTTCAGCTTCGTAAATGACGAAAGCCAAATAGATCGAGAGACTCGGTAGATTATGGGAAGGAGAACTATGAGCGTTGTTACTCCCGAAATAATTAACGTTGCGGCATTGTTGAGGAATTCGAACTCGATTAGGCCTAGAAACGCGAAAGTTTTGAGGGCGACGAAGACTGCAACCCAAATCGCTACCGTTAGGGCGTAACTGACATAGGCGGCGCCGAAATAGAATCCTGGCTCCTTTACGAAGTCCTCCCCACACTCAGTGCAAGAACTGTGCATCTTAGTAATTGATGCGATGTTGTAAGGGTTAGATGAAATAAACAACTTTCCTTTTCCGCACTGAGGACAGCTACATGAAAGTACTTTCTTTAATTGACTCTTGCTTAGTCCCATTGTTTTATGATGTAAAAGACTGAAGACTGACTAGCTTAGAGTAAGAACCGTTTTTCGAGATTAACTCATCGTGAGTCCCTTCCTCTAAAATCTTCCCCTCGGATAGAAGTATAATTCTGTCGGCCTTAGAGACTGTCGATAATCTATGGGCGATAACTAGAACAGTTCGATTCTCCATAGCTGCGTCGAGAGCTGTTTGGACAGCGTGCTCAGATTCTGCGTCTAGAGCTGAAGTGGCTTCGTCTAGAACGAGGATAGAAGGGTCTCGATATAAAGCCCGAGCTAGAGCTACTCTTTGGCGTTGGCCTCCAGAAAGCTTCCCTCCTCCATCACCAACTGCGGTTTGCAATCCATCAGGCATTTTAGACGCGAACTCTAAAACTTGAGCGTCTTCAGCTGCAGATTGAAGCTTTTTCTCATCAACTTCTTCATCACCAATTGAGATATTAGAAGTGATAGTTCCGTGGAATAATATAGACTCTTGAGTAACTACTCCGAGCTTATCTCTCCAAGAAGCTATAGGTATGCTACGTAAATCTCTTCCGTCAACCTCAATGGAACCATCCGTCGGGTCATCAAATCTAATAAGCAAATTCGAAAGCGTTGTCTTACCTGAACCCGATGCTCCTACAAGAGCTACTACCTCACCCTTTTTAATATTAAGGGACAAGGATGAAATCACCTTCTGATCTCCGTAAGAGTAACTTACGTTCTTAAAAGAAATTGCAGTTCGAAAGTCTTCAAGAGGCTTAGCATTTGCAGGGGCTTCAGGAACTGAATTTGAAGTTTCGAGCATTTCCTCGAGTCTATCTAAAGAGGCAACTCCTTTGTTGATTCTGAACCAACCATCGCTGAACGCTCTTGCCGGAGGGATTATCTGCGAAAAGACCACGAGGTAACCGATAAACCAATCGCCTGTTAAGCCCGTAGTACCATCAAGAACTATATGTCCGCCATATCCAAGGAGGATCGCCATAACCGTGAGCGAGATGACTTCGCTAACGGGCGAACTCAAATACTCTCGTCTATACATTTTGCGGACTGCCTGAAAATGGCTCTCGTTCCTCTTTGAAAATCTTTTAGTAAATACTCCCTCAACACCGAACGCTTTAATAATTCTAACTCCACTCAAAGTCTCTTCTAGGATATTAACTAAACTTCCCAATTCTTCTTTTCCTTTAAGAGCTGAATGCTTCAACTTCTTAGCAATACGGCTAATAAGCACCCCGCTTACAGGTAGAAACACGAGGGCGAAAATCGTCAGCTCCCAACTTAGAGCAAATAAAGCCGCTATTGAAATGAACACTATAAGCGGCGACTTAAACATCACCTCGACAGAACCGACAATACTCACCTCAACCTCATTAAGATCCACCGTTAATCTGCTGAGCACATCACCTTTACGGGAGTTAGTGAACCAGCCCATGGTTTGGCCTAGAACACGCTTGTACATATTATTCCTCAAATCGCGACTCACACCAGTTCTGATAGTTGCGAGGCTATACATGGCGAGATATGAGACCAAATTCTTCAATACCGCCAGCACTACCACAGAAATGCAGACCATGAGTAGGGCATGTGTAGTTCCTACTCCAACCACGTAATTATCAAACCACTCCCCTATTCGTCCCGGGATGTCGTCAGCGTGAGTCGTTACCCCTCCGAATAGAATTCGCAAAAACGGGACAACGCTAAGGAAGGAAAAAAGAGATAATATCGCACCTAACGCGTTGAGGCTAGCGTTCGAAGCTAAATTCAAGCGATAATCCCGGAATAAAGGAAATAGTACAGAAAGACTTTTCATGAATTAGGAGACGTTTTTAAGATACTAGCTCTTCCGAATACCCAATGTATGACGAAGGTGTAATCGCTCTAAGCTCCTCCTTAACGGAATCCGAAACGTTTAAAGTATCTATGAAATTCCTCATAGCTTTCGCATCTATTTTCTCTCCCGTTCTAGTGAGCTCTTTTAAAGCTTCGTAAGGTTTCGGGTAGCCTTCGCGGCGGAGAATGGTTTGGACTCCTTCTGAAACAACAGCCCAATTATTTTCAAGTGCCGCTTCAAGCGCTGCCTTATTCAAGACTAGCTTACTCAACCCTTTAAGCAGAGAATTAAGTGCGATAATTCCATGGCTTAAAGGCACGCCCAGATTTCTCAACACCGTAGAATCGGTCAAGTCTCTTTGCATCCTTGAAATAGGAAGCTTTTCTGAGAAGTGACCTAAAATTGCGTTCGCTAATCCGAAGTTCCCCTCGCTGTTCTCGAAATCGATAGGATTCACTTTATGCGGCATAGCAGATGACCCCACTTCTCCCTTTACAATTTTCTGTTTGAAGTAATCCATCGAAATGTAAGTCCAAACATCTCTATCCAAATCAATCAAAATCGTGTGCGCTCTTCTCAAGCTATCACACCAAGTCGCTAAATGATCGTAATGCTCAATCTGCGTAGTCACCTGGCTTCTATGAAGACCTAGGTTATCCTCTACAAACTTCGTCCCGAATGACAGCCAATCGATATTCGGATACGCAACTCTATGAGCGTTAAATCCTCCGGTAGCCCCTCCAAACTTCGCCGCATAAACAGAATTCGCAATCCCCTCTCTCTGAATTCTAAGTCTGTCTTCAAAGACACGGATTTCCTTACCTAACGTTACTGGAGATGCTGCCTGTCCATGCGTTCTAGCAAGCATAGGCACAGACTTCCACTCAACAGCGAGGGAATGTAATTTCGCAAGCACCTCATCGATAAGAGGCAAGTACACATCTTCGGTAGCTCTCTTTAACGACAACGGTATTGCAGTATTATTTATGTCCTGAGATGTCAATCCGAAGTGAACAAATTCACTCCATTCGCTAATCCCTAACTTCTCCATCTCCTCCTTAATCCAATACTCTACCGCCTTAACATCGTGGTTCGTTGTTGCTTCTATATCCTTAATTCTCGATGCGTTGTCTTGGGTGAAATTCTTGTACAGATTATGTAGGTCTGTGAATTTATCTTTAGGGAAATTTGAAAGCTGAGGTAATGGAAGCTCCACTAAATCAATAAAATACCTCACCTCTACTTCGACTCTGTGAAGAATCAACCCCCACTCAGACAGTAGTGGAGCTAGAGGTGTCGTGTGCCTACGGTAACGACCATCGACAGGTGATATAGCATTCAAAGAAGACAACGGCATGATAGTGTGTTTTTCAGTGCTTTAATTCAAAGCGTAAAGATACGTAGCATGGCATCGCCCCCCTATAAAACTTACTACCTTAGTAGCATGAAACTTCACACAATTCACAACGGAAATTTCAAATTGGACGGAGGAGCGATGTTCGGGGTGGTGCCGAAAAAGCTTTGGTCTAGAACGAACCCGGCAGACTCAAATAACTTATGCCCATGGGCTATGAGGTCACTACTTATAGAAGACGGGGACAAACTCACCTTAATCGACTGCGGCTTAGGGGATAAACAGAGCGAGAAATTCTTCGGACACTACCACCCTCATGGTGACGATTCATTAGACAAATCCCTCGCTTCGGCAGGATTTTCTAAGGACGACATAACAGATGTTTTCCTTACACACCTACATTTCGATCACGTCGGAGGAGCTGTGGAATGGAATGATTCTCGAAACGGGTACAGACCCAGTTTTAAAAACGCAACGTATTGGACTAACGACAGGCATTGGAAATGGGCCACTGAGCCCAATTACCGTGAAAAAGCCAGTTTTTTATCCGAAAATATTATTCCTCTGCAGGAAAGTGGCCAATTGAAATACATCACGGCTGGTGCTGATGATTTGAGGATTTCTACCGGCTTAGGATTTGACACATTCATAGTAAACGGACATACGGACGCCCAAATGTGTCCTATTATCAAAATAGGTGGCGAAACTCTGGTCTTTATGGCAGATTTGCTTCCGAGCACAGGCCACATCCC
>DQRJ01000043.1 GCA_015663855.1 Flavobacteriales bacterium
AACACCATTCGATCGGCTGGAAGTTCCGCAACCATGAACATCAACTCTGACTACAAACCTTCAATAGGAGGTCGTAAGTTGACGAAAATAAATATATCCTCCAGAATTTCACAAGTTCCAAATGAAAATATCAACCAGAGTTCAAGTAAACCTATTCGAGAACACGACCTATCAGAAGGGACATTAGTAAAACACGTTAAGTTCGGAAAAGGAAAGGTTGTGAAAATTGAGGGGGAATCTCCGAACATAAAGGCAACCATATTCTTCCCTGCAGCAGGATCTAAACAACTCCTTCTAAAATTCGCGAAACTTGAACTTTTATGAAGCACTCAATTTTTTCTACCATCCTAGCTATTAGCTCTCTTGCTTTCTTCTTAAGCGGGTGCTGCCGGACAGATTGTGCAAACACCTATATTATTGAGGGCGTAATAACTGAATCAACTACCGGACTTCCTTGTATAGGGTTTGATGTCGAATTAGAGGAACAAGTGCTTGAAAATGGCGTTCTGAATGGATTTTTTGAAACTGCTGGCACAACATCTACTGATGATGCCGGTTTCTATTCAATAATCTTTCCACGTAAGAATGCTCTCGAATACAGACTCAACGTTTCTCAGGAAGGTTGGTATGACATCCTTATATACATTGATCCTGAAGATTTTTATCCAGATATTCCAGTCCAAATAGATATCGAGTCCGTACCGGTAGGAGAACTTGGTATTCACGTTTTTAATGACTTGCCCACAAACGATTCTGACAAGATAAGATTTCGACTTCTTAAAAATCACGAACAGTACTCAACCTGTGACACAGAGTGGAAAGTCTTAAACGGAGCGTCAATTGACACCGTGTTTAATTGTGTGCTTCCTGGAAACACATGGATGCCATACCTATATATAGACGAATCAAACGAAGATGTCATCGAAGTAACGGACTCTGTGTTCTGTGTTGCATTTGAGGTGACTACATTAGAAATACTGTATTAACTATCTTTTTTTTACCTAAACGACAATAGTTTGGACCTGAAACTAAAATATCCTCTACCCGAAAATGTCGAGAGTCATTCTATTGAAATCACTCGAACTGCGAGATGGTTTCACATTGGCGTATTGCCTTCTGAATGTCAGGAAATAGTAATTCTGCTTCACGGATATGGACAACACCCATCATATATGCTAAGCGGGCTACACAGTTTAGAGAAAGCGGGAAGAAGCATTTGCGCCCCTGAGGGTTTGAGCAGATTCTATGTTAGAGGTGCCAATGGAAGAGTAGGTGCGTCTTGGATGACCCGGGACGATAGGCAGCAAGAAATCAAAGACCATATTTCGTACTTAAATACGTGGCTTCAATCTTTGAAGCTTTCGAAAAATAGACATATTACTTTAGTAGGATTTTCGCAGGGAGTAGCGACAGCAGCTCGATGGATTGCAAGCGGTGTTGAAATAGATAAGGTTGTTTTTTTGTCAGGAACTTTACCTCCCGAATGGAAACTCAAAAAGCCCCAAATATCTGAGCGTATTGATGAAATTCACATTGTGAGGCCTTTGCATGATGAATTCTACTCAGAAACTGAACACCATCAAGCCTTAGATACCCTTAAATCACAAGATGTCGTAGTGAAAAGTCATGAGCCGGAAGGAACGCACAAGATCAACGCTCAAATACTTAACCGCATCTTAACCGCATCTTGAACTAACTTTGTAGAACCTGTATTTTTATTGAAATCAATTCCTTACGCAATGTTTACTCGCGTCACACTCATTATTTTAATTCTTTTCTCGACCAAATCTTTGGCGCAACAGGTATCTCATCCAGTTTGGCCTAATGAAGTGAGCGCAGAGGAAAAAGCATACATCGAGGAAAATGAACTTTTGGAAAACTGGGACCCCAGAGTGATGTCGCGGGGCATTGAAACTCCTCCCCCTTATACAGAATTGCGAACCGCAGCAGAATGGGAAGAGATAGAGGTTTTGACTATAGCTTGGGAAGGATTCAACTGCATACTTAAACAGATCGTAGCCGCATCAATTAGCGAATGTCGTGTTGTCGTTTTTACAGAAAACCCTAATTCAACTTCTAACTATCTTACAAGTTCTTCGTGCGGCGGTACTGTTGATTTGAGTAACGTTGACATCGTGCAAGCCAATTTAAATACGATTTGGATTAGAGATTATGGTGCAAACACTGTTTACGGATCGTGGAATGACGACAGAATTCTAGTCGACTGGATGTACAACAGGCCTCGCCCTGACGACGATGTGATTCCAGATGTACTTGGGTCGCAGTTAGGATTAGAGGTGTATAGCACGACTGCAGAGCCTTACGACTTAATGAATACCGGTGGAAACTGGATGAGCGATGGATTCGGGACAGCATTTGAATCTGAATTAGTTATCGATGAAAATCAGGGCGGATCTACCTGGTGGACGGACTATCCAAACCATACCGACGAAGAAATAGAGGCGATTTTCGAAGATTTTCTAGGCGTTCACACTTTCATTAAAATGCCTACCCTGCCATACGACGGCATTCACCACATCGATATGCACATGAAGTTACTTGATGAAAGTACTTTAATGGTTTCCGAATACCCTGACGGCATAGCTGATGGTCCTCAAATCAATGCGAACATTGATTACGTTCTATCTAATTATACAACCAAATGGGGAACTCCATTCAATGTGATCAGAATTCCCAGTCCACCACAGCTAGGAGGCGGATATCCTAATACTGGTGGGTGGTACGAAACATATAGCAACGCTGTTTTTGTAAACGAGAAAATTCTATTACCTACATACTATGAACAGTACGATACAACTGCAATCAGGATTTGGGAAGAGGCTATGCCTGGATATGAAATTGTAGGTATCGATTGCGATGGATCGGAACCCATAATATCTCTCAGTGGTGCTATTCATTGCATCACGCACTCCGTTTCCGTCGAGGACCCACTTATTATAAGTCACCTTCCGCTTCAGGACACTGAAAACACGACAGATCCTTACAGCGTAGAGGCATATTTGAGTCACAGATCTGGAATCGCTACTGCGACCCTCTCCTATTCCGACTCGCCAACAGGACCATGGACAGAAGTAATAATGATCGATTCCGGAGATGGAGAAAACTGGACAGCTGATATCCCAGCCGCTCCTGAAAACACGAACATCTACTACTTCATCAGTGGCATCTCCAATTCAGGTAAAATTGGCGACCGACCTATGCCCGCTCCAGAAGGTTGGTGGACGTTCCACATCGGAGAAATCATCATAAATGGTATAGGTAGCTTTGATTTAAACCAAATCGGAGCTTTCGCCTCTGCCTATCCTAACCCAGCTTCCGCCATAACATGCGTTCCTGTAACCCTTAGACATGAAGCCGAAGTGAAAATACTTCTTAGAGATGCACTCGGAAGAGAAATTGAAACACTGCACGATGGCACTTTACCCTCTGGTGAAACAAAGCTGTTTTTCCAAGCATCATCTCTTCCAGCAGGGGCCTATATCGTTACACTAGAATTCAAGAACGGAAGAGTTGCCTCGACTAGAGTTATGGTTCAATAAAACCAAGTTTAAGCAAAACTGACCTAATTCAGTCCCTACCTCCTAATAAACGAAGTAGGAAAAGGAAGAGGTTTATGAAGTTCAAGTACAGAGACACTGCCGCTAAAATTGCTAGCTTAGTGGCACCGGCTGTTCCGTATTCTACACCAGCTCCTATGCGCTTTATTCTCTGCGTATCGTAGGCTACAAGACCCGTAAATATTAGGACTCCAGCAACGCTTATGATAAAGTCCATCATAGCGCTATGCATAAACCAGTTTACTACCGAAGCAATAATTATTCCGATTAAGGCCATAAACAATAACGACCCCAACTTACTCAAATCCATTTTAGTTGTGTATCCCGCGAACGCCATCACAGCGAAAGTGCCCGCTGTAATAAAGAAAACTTGAGTGATAGACCCCATAGAATAAATAAGGAATACGGAACTAAGAGATAACCCCATAGTTGCGGAAAACGCGATGAACATCATTGTCAAAGTCGTAGCGCTATACTTCTGCAAACCAGCGTTCATCGCAATGATGAAACCGAAAGGAGCGAGTAAAATCACCCAACGCATAAGCCCGCCTGCTCCTACAATCTGTACGTACAATCCGTTTGAAGCTGCATACCAAGCAACAAATGCCGTAATTAAAAGGCCTATTACCATCCAAGAAAACACGTTAGAAACGAAATTCTTAGCTAATGCACCTTCTGCTGGCACGAATTCCTCATCTAAAATGCGCAGGGGTTGATTTGTTTTCATCTTCTTCAGTTTTAATCTCTATCAATTAAATGCATTAACTCTTTTCGAGTCTTATGATCATTTAAGAACGCACCCGTAAAGGCACTTGTTGTGGTAACACATCCTTGTTTTTCAACTCCTCTCATCTGCATACAAAGATGCTGAGCTTCTATAACTACAGCTACTCCTCTAGGGTTAAGAGTGTCCTGAATACAATCACGAATTTGTTCAGTAAGTCTCTCCTGCACTTGAAGCCTTCTCGCAAAAGCGTCAACTACTCTAGGGATTTTGCTCAATCCTACAATCTTTCCGTTAGGAATATAAGCTACGTGTGCCTTTCCGAAAAAAGGAAGCATATGATGTTCACATAGACTGAACACCTCGATATCCCTTACAAGAACCATTTCATCATTATCCTCAGTAAACAAGGCTGACTTAATAATTTCAGCTGGATCTGACCCCATCCCGGAAGTCATAAAGGCTAGTGCTTTCGCCACTCTTTCGGGCGTTTTAAGAAGTCCCTCTCGATTTACATCCTCCCCTATCCCGGTTAATACCGTTCGATATTGTTCCGCTAGACTAGAAATAGCCTTCTCGTCGTATTTATCAATGCGCTCGTATAATGCCATCGTAATTTGCTAGTTATTCGCCGCCGAAGTACTCCGCGAAGTTATTCTCTGACTCACATAATTTGAGGGCATGTAATTCACATCCGCTCGCTTTTATCGGTTCTTTTATTCTATCCCAAATCGCCACGATTAAATTCTCCATAGTAGTTAATTGCCCTTTCATCCACGGAACATCCAAATTCAAGTTCTTGTGATCAATAGGATCCTCCACATATTCTTTGAGGATTGCCTTTAGTGCATTGAAATTCATAGAATAACCCGTTTCTGGAACAGGAGTACCCTTTACTGTAACGTATAGGTCGAAATTGTGACCATGCCAATTTTCATTAGCACACTTTCCGAATACCTCGTGATTTTTCTCGCTGCTCCAATCCTCATTCCAGAGTTTATGAGCTGCATTAAAGCGAGCACGACGGGTAATATATATTATTTTATTTGACATAGATAAAGCAAAGGTAGCAGAACTAGAGGTGTGGATATACCTTTACCCCCATGATAATCGTAACAGGTGCAGCAGGTTTTATCGGGAGTAGGTTAGCGAGACGCCTCAACCAGGATGATTTTAATGATTTAATTCTTGTTGACGACTTTTCAAGGGCTGATAAAACTGCCAATTACGAAGGGTTAAAATTTTCGCAAAAGGTTTCTCGCAAAAACTTTCCAGTTTGGTTGAGAGAGAATGAAAATCAGATTCAATTTATATTTCATTTAGGCGCAAGAACTGACACAACCGAGCAAAACGTTGAACTTTTCAATGAACTTAACCTCAATTATTCGAAAGAAATTTGGAATTTGTGTGTTGAGTTTGGGATTGCGATGGTTTATGCTAGTTCCGCTGCAACGTATGGAGATGGGGCTTTAGGATACTCTGACTCTCATGAAATTATCGATAAACTCAAACCATTAAATCCTTACGGAGATTCGAAAAACGACTTCGACAAGTGGGCGCTTAAACAAGAACGCTCCCCCTATTTCTTTGCGGGACTGAAGTTCTTCAACGTTTACGGACCTCACGAAGATCACAAAAGCCGCATGGCTTCAGTCGTACTTCACACCTTCAGACAAGTTACTGCCACAGGCAAAATGAAGCTCTTCAGATCGCATAGAGACGATTACGATGATGGTCATCAGACTCGTGATTTCGTTTTCGTCGATGACGTATGTGACGTATGTATGTACATGATGAATGAACGCCTTTCTGTGCCAAACGGACTTTACAACCTCGGCTCAGGCAAAGGGCGAACTTTCCTTGACCTTGTAAACTCGACATTTTCGGCAATGAATCTCGAACCCGATATTAACTTCATCGATACACCACTCGATATAAGAGATACATACCAATACTTTACCGAAGCCGACTTAACGAAGCTACGCAACGCAGGCTACTCAAAAGAATTTACTTCTTTAGAAGATGGTGTTCAGGAATACGTTGTAAACTACTTAGCGAATCTCCGCTCTTAAAGTCAAAAGCTCTGCTCTTACTTTTTTCAGCTTTCGCACAACTTCTTTCCTCTCTCCCTCACTCAATGTAGGCGAATTGCTTGATGAGCCTTGTGCAGCATGATGAGTGGCTTGAGCTTTAGCTCGTGCTTCACTTGCAACATCCGCCCCCATTCCCTTACGTGATTTCAATGCTTTTCTTGCTCCATCTAGAGTAAACCCTTGCTCTTTTACCAAAACATAAACTGATCTCACAATCTGAATATCCTTAGCATTATAAAGACGTTTACCTCTTGAGTTAGTCTTAGGCTTAATTTGCTTAAACTCTTTCTCCCAAAACCTCAAAAGGGAAGCATTAACACCTAACATAGATGCAACTTCAGTTATACTGAAGTATTGCTTTTGGATGGGCTTGTTTAATGGCATGAGGAGCAGCAAGATAATAACTTATTCCGACTGATTGCAAACTTAATTTAGATACCTCTAAAATTAGTCAAAAGACTGATGCGCCACCTCAGAGTTTTGCAATAGCGTTTCGTACTGTTCTGGGGAGAGGTCGTTGAAATAATAGTGCGCCGGATTAACTTTCTTCCCGTCTTTAGCGACTTCATAATGAAGATGTGAAGCGACCGAAGTACCAGTATTTCCGACAAGACCTATGATTTCGCCTCGCTTTACTTTTTGACCCTTTTTGACAAGAGTCTTACTCATATGGGCATATAGCGTTTCATAACCAAACCCGTGCTTTATCACGATGTGCCTCCCGTAACCTGTGTATGAACGTCTGACTTTTACCACCTCTCCATCTCCGGTAGCAAAAATCTCCGTGCCTGATGGAGCTGAAAAATCCATTCCGTAGTGGAATTTCCTGACCTTGTAAATAGGGTGAAAGCGATATCCCCAACCACTTGCCATTCTTTTTAGGTCGTCATTTCTAACGGGTTGTATTGCTGGAATCGAATGCAAACGTTCCTCGTGAGAAGAAGCGAGTTCCATTACTTCGTCGAAAGATCGACTTTGGGCTACCAAACGTCTTTGGACTTCAGAAACACTCGTGGTAAGATCACGAACCAAATCAGAATGATCGTATCCTCTCAAAAAACTTGTACGGTCAGACCCTCCAATTCCTGGATTGCGTCTGTATTCAGGATATGGATCAACCCCGAAAACTGTTCTGTAAATCGCATCGTCTCTCACCTCTAAATCTCCTAAAACGTACATCATTTCATCAACATCGCTCTCAAGAGTAGAAAGCTGCTTTTCCAAAAATGCTATCTCACGAGCCATTGCTCTATCTTTAGGCGAGTCAAATGCGTAATCGAAAAGTAACACAGAGCTCGTACCTACTAAAGCAATCCATCCCGCATTCCGTAAAGACCACCACACATAGTCCCACGCAGAATATGGAATCACCTCAATTTGAAGTGTTTCGTGATTGAATTTAGACTTTTTAAATCTGCTCATAAGTTGCAAATTTCGTTCATTTTTGACAGATGAGTATTTATTAATTTTACAACTTCAATTAAGACTCATGGAATCTCGCCTAATACGCAAAACATTTTTGGACTTTTTCGAAAGTAAAAATCACGAAATAGTCCCGTCAGCCCCTATGGTCATTAAGGATGACCCTACACTGATGTTTACAAATGCCGGCATGAATCCCTTCAAAGATTTATTCCTAGGTAATAGCCCTGTCAAGCATAAACGCATCGCTGACACACAAAAGTGCCTTCGTGTTAGTGGAAAACATAACGATTTAGAAGAGGTGGGAGTGGATACTTACCATCACACGATGTTTGAGATGCTCGGAAACTGGTCTTTCGGAGATTACTTCAAAGAGGATGCAATCGCGTGGGCTTGGGAACTACTCACAGAAAAATACGGGCTGAGTAAAGACGACCTATACGTAACTGTCTTCGAAGGCGACAAGGGCGATAACTTACCTATGGATTCCGACGCGTTTAACTTTTGGAAACAGCACATCGCCGAAGATAAAATTCTACTCGCTAGTAAAGCGGATAATTTCTGGGAAATGGGGGAGACTGGACCATGTGGACCATGCTCAGAAATTCACATTGACATTAGATCAGAAGAGGAGAAATCGAAAGTTTCAGGTGCCTCTCTTGTAAACATGGATCATCCACAAGTAGTGGAGGTTTGGAATCTCGTGTTTATGGAGTTCAACCGAATGGCGAATGGCGATTTAGTTCCTCTACCCGAAAAGCATGTTGATACAGGAATGGGATTTGAGCGTCTTGCGATGGCTATTCAGGGAAAGAAGAGTAACTACGACACTGACGTTTTCAGCCCTCTGTTAAATAAGCTATCAGATTTGTCCGGCATTAAATACACTGCAGGAGACGACTCACAATCTGTAGCTTTCAGGGTTATTGTAGATCACGTTCGAGCTGTATCGTTCAGCATTTGTGACGGGCAACTCCCGTCGAACACTGGAGCGGGATACGTGATTCGGCGAATATTAAGACGTGCGATTAGATACGGATATTCGTTCTTAGGGTTTGAAAAGCCTTTCATGAACCAACTCGTTGCAGCACTTCAAGATTCTTTAGGTGATGCTTTTCCCGAACTTTCAACTCAAAAAGACCTTATCGTTAGAGTAATCAAGCAGGAGGAGGAGAGTTTCCTGAGAACTCTTGCAAAGGGAATCGAGCTTTTACAGGGATATTTGAAGAAGATGAATAAGGGTGATGTGCTAGCTGGCAAGACGGCTTTCGAGCTGTACGACACCTTCGGTTTTCCATTCGATTTGACCGCCCTGATGGCTTCAGAAAGTGGGATGACTGTTGATGAGGAAGGTTTTAATACTGAACTTGAAGCCCAAAAGTCAAGATCTCGTCAGGCAGGTAAAATTTCAACCGAAGATTGGGTTGAGGTTCACTCGTCTGATATCCCCACTGAATTTTTAGGATACGATAACTTAAACTCTGAATCAAAAATTATTCGATACAGAAAAGTTGAGGCAAAGAAAAAAACGTTCTACCAAGTTGTTCTCGACAAAACACCATTCTATCCTGAAGGAGGAGGACAAGTGGGCGACACTGGGCTTCTTATTTCTGATTCTGGAAAAACCCCAGTAATCGATACTAAGAAGGAAAACAACCTAATCGTACACACGATAACTGAGTTACCCACAGACACATCTGCTACTTTCCGAGCAGAAGTAAATTCCGACAATCAACTTGCATCTTCTAGAAACCACTCGGCAACACACCTTCTACACGAGGCACTCCGGGATATTTTAGGCACTCACGTAGAACAAAAGGGATCGTTAGTTCGCCCAGAAAATTTACGTTTCGACTTTTCTCATTTCGAAAAAACGGACCCCGAAGTAGTCCAAGCTATAGAAGACCGTGTGAATTCAAAAATTATTGCAAACATCCCTCTTGACGAAAGGCGCGATCTCCCTTTAGCCGAGGCCGAAGCAGCAGGAGCGATGATGTTGTTTGGAGAGAAATATGGCGATAAGGTGAGAATGATAGGGTTCGGTACTTCTAAAGAACTTTGCGGAGGGATTCACGTTCCTGCAACTGGATCTATAGGGCCATTTAGAATAACGACCGAGACATCTGTTGCTTCTGGAATACGGAGAATTGAAGCCGTAACAGGAAGCATAGCATTTGAGTTGGCATTGAGTGACAGGTCGAGCCTAAGTCAAATAAGAGAAAGTTATAAGGGCGCTAGGGATCTTCCTAAATCTGTTCAAGCTACACTCACAAAAGTTGATTCACTCACAAAAGAGATTGAGACATTAATGAGAAAGGAGGCCGGAAATGTGAAAGAAGACCT
>DQRJ01000061.1 GCA_015663855.1 Flavobacteriales bacterium
AGAAGTCCGGCCATACTTATTACGATAAAGATCTCGAGAGGGTGAGCCATAACTCTATTCGAAAAGATGAACGGTTGCGTGAAAAAATTATCTACGAGCTGAACTACTCCATAAACTATGGCCGCGTAAAGAATTTGCATTCCCCAATTTGATGGATCGCCGGTATAAGTGGTGGCTACGATAATTAGGCCGAGTCCAGTACTCGCGAGGGGCCCGAGGTAGGGGATGAGGTTAAAGATTCCCGCAATGAATCCGAGTAACAATGCGTGCTCGGAACCGATAATAGCAAGGCCAGAACTTACCATGACGCTAACTATAGTCACCTGAATTATGAGCCCACTGAAGTACCGAGTTAAAAGGTGCGAAGAGGATTCCATTACGTGCTCCATCTTCTCTACTTGGGAATTAGGAGTGAGGGTGATAATCATCTTGTGAAAGAGAGCGGCATCTTTTAAGAAAAAGAAAGTCATAAATAGAATGGAAAAAATCGCAATAAATGCGCTTCCTAGAAATCCGAATAACCCACTAAAAATACTTCCGACACCTTCGAGACCTATTAGGTTTTGGATTTTAGAAGAAAGTAAGCTAGTGGGGTTTTCATCAGAAATATTCAAGCTAGAGGAGATGGAATCGGCAGTGGATAGCCACTTGCGAACGGTGTTAGATATTTCCTGAGGGTCGATAGAGCTCAACGCCTTCGCTTCAGCTGTTACAAGCGGGCCGAAAAGGGCAAGCAATAAGCTGCCTAAAACTATGAAGCATACCAGGGCCACTGCAGCACCGATAGCAGAAGGTATATGGTGTCCCTTGATTTTGATTTTAGAAATAAGATTTACGATAGGGCGTCCCGCAAAACTTAATGCAACAGAAACCAAAAGGTATCCTATGATGTCACGGAAGAAGTAAAGAGCGTAAAGACCAAGTAAAGCTCCTAAAAAGCTAATTATAGTACGAGTGGTAGAATTCTGCATGTTACTGGCAATTTAAGGTGTGCAAACGAGAAATACGTCCCCTATGCCGTCAGATATCTCATTCCAGTCGTTGATAAATAGGTTTAATTTCACGCAAGTGGCTGGTGGCATGTTTATGGTGGTTCCGGAGAGTTTATTCACGAGTTCCGTCACGCCTGGGTTGTGCCCCACGATTATGCAAGTGCTGAATTCGGGTGTGTTCACTTTCGATAAGTGATTAAGCCAAACCTCAGCTGGAGCATTATATCCATCCTCCTTAAACGAAACTTGTATACTATAGTCTGATAGTTTTTCAAGTAAAATACTTGTCGTTTCTTTCGTTCTAACCGAGTTAGAGGAAATAATAGTAGCACGCCCTATTCCCCACATCTTAATCTTTTCCGCAATATCGCTAACGTCTTTTCGTCCTTTTTCACTAAGCGGCCTTGCAAAATCATCTTCGTGATGTGCAGCTTCTCCGTGACGCATTATTAAAAGATTAGGCATGACTAAATAATTAAAGAAGGAATGTTTAACTTTACAACCTCTAAAGTACTATTAAATTGAGTTCAACACCTAAACATAAAGCATCTACTACCTCTAGTAATAGACAGGACTATTTGAAAGCGATATTATCGCTGGAGCTTAAAGGTGCTAAGGCGAGTACGTCTGCGATTGCATCTAAGCTGAATACTCAGCCCGCTTCGGTTACTGGAATGTTTGGAGTGCTTTCAAATCTCGGGCTTATCAATTACGTCCCTTATAAAGGTGCTGAACTTACATCGGATGGGCGAATACAGGCGATTTCGCTAGTACGCAAGCATAGATTGTGGGAGACGTTTATGGTAGAAAAGTTAGGGTTCAAATGGGATGAAGTACATGAAGTGGCGGAACAGCTCGAACATGTCGATTCGGAACAGCTTATAGTTCGCCTCGATGATTTTTTAGGTTTTCCGAGATTCGATCCCCATGGCGATCCAATCCCCGATTCTTCAGGAAATATTTCGGACCGTCGATCCCTGGTAGAAGTCAGTAGTATAAAAGTGGGAGAGTCGGCTTCGATTAGGGGGGTGCTTAGTAGTAGCGACTCTTTTTTGAAGCACCTTGACGACTTAGGAATACGTTTAGGACTAGTGTTTTCAGTGATTAAAATTTACTCGTACGACGGGAGTATTCAGGTGGAGTGTGATGGAGTGAGAGAGGTTTGGTCTAAAAAATTAGTAGAACAACTTTTAGCGGAAGTTAAATGATTACGGTGAAATGACATTTGATAGTTTAATTTTATGGCTTGAGTCTATCGGGCCGGTTAAGGCGGCTCTTGCGGCTACGATTTTCACTTGGGCGCTAACGGCGGCGGGTGCTTCTCTCGTATTCTTTTTCAAGAATATGCACAGGAAGTGGTTTGACACTATGCTCGGTTTTACCGGTGGGGTAATGGTGGCGGCTAGTTTTTGGTCCTTGCTTGCGCCGGCCATTGATTTGTCGGAAGGTGAAGGATTCATGAGGGTGGTGCCGGCTGCTATCGGTTTCGCAGCAGGTGCGTTGTTCATATTCGGCTTGGATAAAGTCACACCCCATCTTCATATTAATTTCAATAAAGACGAAGCTGAGGGCCCCAAAACAGATTGGCATAGTTCCACCCTTTTAATACTTGCAATCACATTGCATAACATCCCTGAGGGTCTTGCCGTGGGGGTTATTTTCGGAGCTGCAGCCATGGGGATAGATGGTGCGACTACTGCTGGTGCGGTAGCTTTGGCGATAGGAATTGGAATCCAAAACTTCCCAGAAGGTCTTGCCGTATCGATGCCTTTGCGTCGACAGGGAGTGAGTAGGGGGAAATCGTTCATGTATGGGCAGTTGTCTGCCGTAGTTGAGCCGATAGCGGGTGTTATAGGGGCTTTTCTAGTAATCCAAATGCAGCCTATACTTCCTTATGCTCTTGCATTTGCCGCTGGAGCGATGATATTCGTAGTTATTGAAGAAGTAGTCCCAGAGACTCAGCGCGATAAATACACCGATTTCGCAACCCTCGGCTTTGTCGGGGGCTTCATTGTAATGATGTCTCTCGACGTGGGCTTAGGCTAAGCAAATTCAGATCCCCCAAACCGTCCCGAACTCATCATTAGTACACAATGATTTTCAGTAGGAATGATTTTCAGGCGTTTTTCTAGATCTTCTACTGAAGTGATTACTTCTAAATCGTGGCGACCGAAAGCTGCTTTTACATCTTGTATTGAAATTTCGGGAAGGCGTTTATGCTTCACTACTTCCGGGTCGTAATAAACAATTGCGGCATCAACAGCATTCATACTGTCTTTATATTGAGGAAGGAACTCCTTGTTTAAACTAGAGAACGTGTGAAGTTCGAAGACAGCGGTTACTTTTCGGTTGGGGAATGACCCAACTACTCCGGCTTGTGTCGCTTTGAGTTTCGAAGGGGCATGGGCGAAATCTCGGAAAAGCGTGTAGCCTTCACGTTCGGTGACGATTTCTAGCCTTCGTGCCGCTCCTGTAAAGCCGTTTATAGCACTGTCGAATTCAGATGGAGAGATAGATAAGGCCTTGCATATTGCACGTGCCCCAGCGAGGTTTTGGAAGTTGTGAGCCCCGACAAGTGAGGTGTGGGTAGTCGAGCCGTCGGAATATGTGATTTCGGATGAATCTACTAGGGGTTTGCTTGAAGGCGTGGAGTAGGGAATGAATTGAAGGTCGGGTCGGAGAGGGGTGGATTCAGAGATTAGGGAGATGATTTGAGGATCTTCGTTGCAGTAGACCAAACTCCCTCCGTTCTCAATTGTCATAATGAATTTGCGAAAGGTTTCGAGATAGCTTTCTTCTGTAGGGAAGACATTTATGTGGTCCCATGAAATTCCAGTGAGTATGGCGATATTAGGTTTGTAATGAAGAAATTTCGAGCGACTGTCAATAGGAGAGCTGAGATATTCATCGCCTTCGATAATTGCAAGGTCGTTATCGTCATTTAGCTCGAGCATCCTGTCGAACCCCTCTAATTGAGCCCCCACCATGTAATCAGTATTCCTGCCTAGTTTATTAAGAACGTGGAGTAACATCGAGGTAATCGTAGTTTTTCCGTGGGAACCTCCTATCACGACCCGTAGTTTATTTTGAGTGGCGTTATATAAAAACTCTGGATATGACTGAACATCGAGCCCCATCTCTTTAGCTCGAGCTAGCTCAGGGTTATCAGTTCGAGCATGCATCCCGAGTATAACCACGTCTATTTCGTCCGATAAAAGTTCGGGACGCCACCCCTCAATAGACGGTAAAAGCCCGGCTTCTTTCAGTCTGCCTCGACTCGGCTCAAAGATTTGGTCATCACTACCTGTAACATTATGCCCAGAATGGGCAAGTGCAAGAGCGAAGTTGTGCATAGCACTACCGCCTATAGCGATTAAATGAATCCTCATAGATGTAAAGTTGAACAATAAGTGTGGTGCCACGTGGCATATCTAAAAGTTTTTCTCACATTCGCATTATGAAAATTATTGATGGACTTAAAGCGAATATTAAAGCTTTACCCTTTATGGCAAAAAACGGGATGTTGATTTGGTTTCTGCCAGCTACCGTACTAACTATTGTGATGAGTTACGGTAGTTTTTTGTTGATTGAGTGGGTTGTTGATTATGCCTCGTTTCAGTATTTAACAATCTTCGGAATGGACGAAAGTATGATTGAGGGTGAGGAAGAGGGTTTTTTTGATATTATGTCTAAGGTGTTTGTGTCGGCAGGGGAGTATTCTGTTAAGGCAGTTATTTGGGTGATGCTTTTTCTTATCAAGTTGAAGTTAATGAAGTACTTAGTCATAGCATTTCTCGGGCCTGTTATGGCCGCTCTTTCAGAAATCACAGAGGAGAAGCTTACTGGCGTGAAAAAGTCATTTAGTTTAAAGCGATGGATGTTCGAGGCGCTCAGAGGAGTGAGAACAGCGATTCTTTATCTATTCATCGAGTTGTCGCTGTCCTTACTTCTTCTATTGTTTTTCGCAGTTGTAGGCTTATTCATCCCCATTTTACTTCCTCTGATCGCAGTTATAGAAATCATTCTTGCGTTCTTAATTGGGGCCTTCTTCTATGGCGCTGCAGCATTAGACTACGTTTGGGAACGTGAAGGAGTGGGAGCTTTAGGTTCATTCCTGAAAGCCAAATCTGACCCCGCCCTTGCGATAGGCGTTGGCGTCCCATTTGCGATTTGGATGATGATCCCGGTAATAAACTTTACTCTTGCGCCCATTTTCGCGCCCGCGATAGCTTCAGTAGCGGCGGTTTTGGCCTTAAAAAGAGACGTTAT
>DQRJ01000025.1 GCA_015663855.1 Flavobacteriales bacterium
TAGATAAAAGGTTTACTTCTGAACTGAGAGTTGAAAGTACTTGTAAGTCTGTTAGGTCAGAGGTGTCTACGACTTTTAGGGGTGAGCCGTGAGTCTCGTCAGCGAAAACATAGATTTGGGCTTGAGAGTCCCACCACCCGCTGTGATTACCGCCTTGGAAGGGGTAGTCGGTGAGGGTTCCGAGCATCTGGGGGGTGGGAGCGATTTGCATTACGAAAAGTCCAGCTCCGCCCGAGTTTATCCATGCAGTGTCGTTTTCGACGTAGATATCGTGACAGTAGTTTACCCAGGGTGAAAGATCTAAGTAAGGTGTCGGAGCAGTGGGGGTGGAGACGTCAAGAACTCTGACTGGCGTATTAGCTCCGGGACTCGATGTGCTGCATAGGTATAGTAAGTTCGAAGCATTATCTACAAATACGTTATGGGCGGTAATGCAGAGCTCGTTACTGTCGTACAATGTGGTGACTGAGTTAGGAAGGGAGCTGAGATCAAATATTTGGAGAGTACTCGCTCCTTGATCGCACACTGCATAGAGTACGTTCCCGTTAATGTGGTAGTCTCTATGAGTTACGTACGAGCCTCCAATAGCTCCAGGTAGAAATGCCACTTCTATAGCTTCACCCGAGGCGGAAATATCTAGAATATGAGTTCCCATAGTCGAGCCTAGAATTGCATACTCTGTTCCATTCATCAGCAATCCCTCTACATCGCTAAAGGATCCTCCAAACCCAGTTATGGGCAATGTCGAATCTGTCCAATATCCGAACAACTCTACATTGTCCGACCGCCTTGTGCAACTTCCATCGTCTATGGTAGCAAGGGGTTCATAATTGAAAGCGTCTTGATTCATACATCCGGGGACGGGGCAACCTGCGATAAGAGGAAGAGGCATGGTGGCATTATCGCCAGGGGGATTTGGTACTAGTCCGGAGGTTATTAAAGCTCCGAATTCATCATAGAAGGATAATTCTGCACCTTGCCAACCATCGCCATAGGAGTCATTCATCCAAACCGTATAGCAATCTGGTGTTAGACAGAAGTCGTTAGTGTATTGAGTATAGCTGGCGAATCCAGTGAATGGTCCAGCTACGGAAGTGCCGAATTCATTATTAATTCCCCACGAAAGTTCCTCCCCGTAGGAGTCACCTGTTAAAACAGTATACACAGCCATTTCTCCTGGCGGACAAGTAATCACTCCGCATTCGGGCGAAGTGAATAAGTCGATCATAGTAGAAAATGCCCCAACAGTACCTGACGCTAGTAATTCACCGGTTACAGTTGTGAAAGTGATTTCACCATTATGCCACCCGTCGCCATATGAATCCTCTAAAAATGCGGTATAGCATCCTGGGGGTAAGCATAATTGCTCTACAAAAGTAGCGCTATCAGTGAAGTTAGTGAATGGACCGGCTGCGGTGGTCCCGTCTTCATTCAATACGCTCCATGTTATTTCTTCAGCCCAAATCAGTGTTGTCAATTCTGCGGTGATATTTGGGTACGGACAGATTTGGCCTAATGCTTGGAAGGGATTAAGGATAATTGCTAGAATTATAACTAAACTGATAAAATTGTATTTAGATGTTTTAACCAAAACTTACATTTCCTTATTTATGGGTTTACTAAGATAATGCTATTTTAAGTGTTCAGACGTATTCAAAACCTGTAACTGATAAATATGGAGTTAATGGCTAAAGCTTCTTAGGTTCGAACGATGTTTTTAATTTACGATACAGAGACGACGAGTATGCCGGAATTTTTTCATGCCCCTCTGACGGACTCCGAAAACTGAACTAGGTTATATCACCTTGTATTGCAACTATATGGTTTTCAGGGCAGTCTCCTCACCATGTGTAACAAATGTTACATGCTGTTTCAATTTGTTTATTTTACTTTGTTGCAAGTTGAAGTTAATAAAACTCTTTAAATCATATACAATGAAACTTCTTAAAACATTAATCTTCCTTTTCTCAATCTCTTTATTTACAGCAAATAGTTTTGCGCAATTGCCTGACGGCTCAATTGCTCCGGATTTCACTCTTGTTGATGAAAATGGAACTACTCACAATTTATACAGTTTGCTCGATGAAGGGAAAACTGTATTCATAGATTTATTTGCAGTTTGGTGTCCTCCTTGTTGGACATACAAACAAACGGGAGCTATGGAAGATCTATATGTTCAGCATGGTCCTATAGACTATCCTGGAGTAAATGCAAATTCAACTAATGATGTAATGTTCTTTGCCATTGAGGCAGATGGAAATGACTGTGCTTGTCTCACGGGTAGTTGTTCATCTTCTACAGAAGGTAATTGGATAGAAGGAACATCGTATCCTACTATTTGTTTGAATGCGCCAGCAAATTTATCTAGTAATTTAGCTGACGATTATGCAACATGGTTTTTCTGGCCTTATATATATATGATTTGTCCAGACAAAACAACAACATTTATTGGGTCTCATGCGAACCCTTATAGTTTAGTTGGGGATTGTGTTACAATTACTGACAATCAGGGGCCGGATTTTGCTGGCACTCCTAGTCTAGTTAATGTCCCATGTGATGATACAAACGCTTTCAATGAAATCACCGCAAGTCTAACCGACCCGTGCACCCCGATAACATTGACCTTTGTTGATGTTAATACCGGATTAGGATGCGGGGGGGGCGACATTGCACGCACCTACTCAGCAATAGATGGATGTGGAAACATCAGTACTTTCACTCAGACAATTTCTTTCACAGATAGCACTCCCCCCATATTTACCTCTGTTCCTTCGGACATCACGATTCCATGTGATAGCGGATTGACTGATTTTGGTATTGCTTTCGTATCTGACAACTGTTCTCAGGTAAATCCTACAACTGATGTCGTTATCGTTGGTGGACCTTGCCCAGAGGCATATGAAATTCATAGAACATTCACAGCTCTTGATGACTGTGGCAACTCTTCCTCTTACACTCAAGTAATATTTGTTGAAGCGTCTGTCGCCGTTGGATGTCCTGCAGATGTTGATAATGATGGCGCTGTTACGGTTAATGACCTACTCGCTGTATTAAGCGAGTTCGGATGCACTACTTTTTGCCAATACGACCTAGATATGGATGGAATTATAGGGGTTACAGACATTTTAGATGTTCTAGCCGCTTTCGGTACCATCTGTTAATTTATATTTCTATGCAACCAACAGTTTTCCTTTCAGAGTGTCTTTTAACTGCAATTGAAGCATTAGAAAACGGGTTTTCAATTTTCCCTAATCCAGCATTAAACATCGTGTTACGTTAAGTGGTGGGCATTGTGTGAATAACCGATGGGCTGTTTATGATGCCCGTTACTGTATTTATTGCTAGGTTCGAACGATGTTTTTAATTTACGATACAGAGACGACGGGTCTGCCGAAAAACTGGAAAGCTCCACTTACAGATTCTGAGAATTGGCCCCGGTTAGTACAGCTTGCTTGGCAACTTCACGATGCTCAAGGGAAGCTTATTTCAAGGGGGAATAGGATTGTTAAGCCAGAGGGTTTCACCATTCCATTTCAAAGTGCTAAGATTCACGGGATAAACACTGAGAGGGCTGAGAGTGAGGGAGTTATATTGAGTGAGGTGATTGAAGAATTCAATAAGGACCTAGAGCGTGCGACCTACGTGATGGGGCATAATATTGAGTTCGATATAAATATTGTAGGCGCTGAGTTACATAGGTTAGGACAGTCATTTGAGGTTCTTACCGGAAAAGGCTCGATTGACTCCAAGGATGAAGCAACAGAGTTTTGTGCTATTCCTGGAGGTAGAGGGGGGAAGTTTAAGTGGCCTACGTTGACAGAGCTTTACACGAAGCTTTTTAATACAGGGTTCGGGGATGCGCACGATGCGGCATATGATGTTGATGCTACTGCTCGTTGTTTTTTCGAGCTTTGCAAGAGGGGCGTAATTAAGAGGCCTGAATTAGTTGACGTATCGAAAATAGTTTACGAAGCGCCTAAGCTCGAGGCTGCGAACTTCAAGAAGTCGGATGAAGTAGTGAAAGAGGAGGTGGAGAAGGTGTCGAAAGATCGAGGTGGAGAAGATTCGAAAAAGGCGGGGGCGAAAGAACTTGATGGGGTGAAGTTTACGCATCTTCATGCACACTCTCAATTCTCGGTGTTACAAGCGGTGAGTCCTGTTCAGGAACTCGTTGATGCTGCGGTTGCAAATGGAATGCCGGCTGTGTCGATTACGGATACGGGGAATATGATGGGGGCTTTTTTACTTGTGTCGGCAGCAAATAAAGCGAATATTACTCCCATAGTGGGGATTGAGCTTAATGTATGCGAGGATATGTATGACAGGAGTCATAAAGATGATGGAGCTCAAGTTATACTGTTGGCTAAGAATAAAGCGGGGTATCACAACCTAGCGAAGCTATCCTCTCAGGCATACACAGATGGGTTTTACTATGTTCCTAGAGTAGATAAGAAGCTCGTTGAGAAGTATAAAGAGAACTTGGTAGTTTTGACGGGGGGGATGTTCGGTGAGGTTCCGTCTCTTGTATTGAATGTGGGAGAGAAACAAGCGGAGGCGGCGTTCGTGTTTTGGAAGGAATTGATGGGTAAAGACTTCTATGCCGAGCTTAATAGACATGGGTTAGAGGAGGAGGACGTTGTTAATGAGTTTTTGCTGCGGATGTGCGAGAAGCATGGGGTAAAATATTTGGCATCGAATAACACTTATTACACGCGGGCGGAGCAGAGCGAGGCACACGATATTTTGCTTTGTGTAAGGGATGCAAGGAACATGAGTCAGCCTAAGAAGTATGTAGGAAAGAGGGGGCGGGAGTTTAGGTTTGGTTTTCCTAACAACGAGTTTTATTACAAATCGCCTGATGCAATGAAGGCTTTGTTTGCGGATTTGCCTGATGCGATTCGTAATGTTGAGACTTTGGTGGAGGAGTTTGAGGTGTATGAGCTTGCGAGGGATATTTTGTTACCTGAGTTTGATATTCCTAAGGAGTTTGTTTCTGAGGAGGATAAGAAAGACGGGGGGAAGAGGGGTGAAAATGCGTATTTGAGGCATTTGACATATGAGGGGGCGAAGAGACACTGGGGGGAAGATTTGCCTGCTGAACACGTAGAGAGACTTGATTTTGAGTTGAAAACTATCGAAAACACTGGTTATCCAGGATATTTCTTGATTTGTGCAGACTTCATCGATGCTGCGAGGAAGATGGGGGTGAGTGTCGGACCGGGCCGGGGGTCCGCGGCTGGTTCGGCGGTTTCATACTGCACTGGAATCACGAATATCGATCCGATTAAGTACGACTTGCTTTTCGAGAGATTTCTTAACCCTGATCGTGTGAGTATGCCCGATATTGATATCGACTTCGATGATGAGGGCAGAGGGCGTGTGATTGACTATGTGATAGATAAATATGGTTCTAATCAGGTAGCCCAAATCATTACTTACGGTAAGATGGCCGCCAAGTCCGCCATACGGGATACTGCTCGTGTACTCGAATTACCACTCCAAGATGCAGATAGAATTGCAAAACTAATTCCGGATATTTCTCTCGCGAAGATGTTTTCTTTGAGCGATAAGCAGTTGAAGGCTGAAGTAAATGGATCGGAGGGTTTGGAGTTAATAAATCAACTGAAGAAATTAGCGGCAAAATCAGGTCTTGAAGGACATACTATCCAAACCGCGCGCGTCGTAGAAGGTTCTTTGAGGAATACTGGAATTCACGCTTGTGGAGTAATAATTACACCTACGGATATTACCGATTATGTGCCTGTGGCTGTGGCGAAGGATAGTTCTATGGTGTGTACTCAATTCGATAACCACGTCGCTGAAAGTGCTGGTCTATTGAAGATGGACTTCCTGGGACTTAGGACTCTGACCATTATTAAGGACGCGGTTACGAATGTTAGGGAACGCTCTGGAGTAGAACTCGATCCGGAAGAATTCCCCATAGATGATAAGCTCACATACGAGTTATTTCAAAGAGGAAATACGATAGCCATTTTCCAGTATGAATCTGCTGGGATGGCGAAGAACTTGAAGGAACTGAAACCTACTGAGTTTGGCGATTTAATCGCAATGAACGCTCTATATAGACCAGGTCCGATGGAGTACATTCCTTCGTTCATTAAAAGAAAACACGGAGTAGAACCCATAGTATACGACCTCGATGCCTGTGAGGAATATCTAAAAGAAACTTACGGAATTACGGTCTACCAAGAGCAGGTAATGCTCCTCTCTCAAAAGCTAGCCGACTTTACTAAAGGCGAAGCTGACACTCTGAGGAAGGCCATGGGTAAGAAGAAGGCGGACCTCATCGAACAGATGAAGCCGAAGTTCATGGATCAGGGTGCTGCGAAGGGGCATGACAGGAAGAAGTTGGCAAAGATTTGGACTGATTGGGAGGCTTTCGCGTCATACGCGTTCAATAAATCTCACTCCACTTGTTATGCTTGGATAGCATACCAAACCGCCTACTTAAAAGCGAACTACCCAGCGGAATTCATGGCGGCAGTTTTGTCGAACAACATGAACGACATAAAGAAGACTACAATGTTCATGGATGAAGCGAGAAGGATGGGGATTCCTGTTCTCGGTCCGGATGTGAACGAATCGAGGTTTAAGTTCGCTGTGAACGAGCAGGGGGCGATTAGGTTTGGTTTAGGAGCGATTCGTGGAGTAGGCGAGGGGGCAGTGATTTCGATAATAGAAAACCGTATCGATGAAGATTCGTCAGCCTATAAACCTAGCATTCTCGGAAAAAAGGGAGTAGATAAGATTATACGTTACTCTTCGATTTTCGATTTCGCTCAGCGGGTAAGTTTGAAGGACTGTAATAAAAGGGTGTTCGAAGCGCTCGCCGTTAGTGGGGGGTTCGATGAGTTTAAAGCCCCAAACGGAGATAAGATCTTTCGATCTCAGTATTTTGCACGAGACATAAAAGATAGAACGTTAATCGAGCTTTCGATAAAATACGGTCACGCTTTGCAAGCGAGTGCGGAATCGGCGCAGGTTAGTTTGTTCGGGGGAGGAGACGAAGCTGAGATTCCAGAACCTGCCTTGCCAATTTGCGAGCCGTGGGATGATATGGACAGACTCAATCGAGAACGCGACGTTGTAGGAATCTACATTAGCGGCCACCCTCTTGACGCTTTCAGATTCGAAATGGACTACCTCACCACTAAAGGAGGTCTTGAACTTCTCGAGAACATGGACTCAAGGAGAGGAAAGAAATGTGTTTTCGGTGGTTTGGTCTCAAGTGTTGAACATAGGATTAGTAAAACGGGTAATCCGTGGGGGAAATTTATTATGGAGGATTACCATGGATCTCATGAATTCACTCTGTTTAGAGAGGATTATATTAACCTGAAAGAATATATGGTAGAGGATTGGATGCTTCTTGTTAGTGGAAATATTGTCAAGAAACGTTCTTGGGGAGATCCGGAAATTGATCCTGGTAGTGAGTTTAAAATTACTCGAATAGAGATGCTTTCTACTGCAAGAGAGAAAAAACTTGAAAGGGTTAGGATAAATCTAAATCTTAATGAACTTGACGCGAATTGGATTGACTCTCTAGAAATGGCGATGAAGAAATCAAAAGGCAAGGTGGGGTTAACAATAGATGTTTTCGATGGTGAAAATAAAATCATTATGCCCTGTAGATCGGGGAAAGTTGATGTCACGAACACGTTTATTGCAGATTTGGAAAATATATGCAAACCTGGGGTTGCAAACTTTAGGTTCGATCTAAAGAAAGCATAATAATTAAAACTTGTTCACCATTTGACTTCACAAAAAGTGAAAAACTGATGTTTGTTTTTGCCTCAAGTGGTTGTCTTTTTCCTCAAAGACGAATATCTTTGGAGTTCAAATCAGAAAATTATTGTCATGGCAGTAGAATTTACAGATAGCAATTTCGAGGAAGTAGCTTTAAATAGCGGTAAGCCAGTTATGGTTGACTTTTGGGCTGAATGGTGCGGACCTTGTCGTGTCGTAGGTCCTGTAGTTGAAGAGTTAGCTAACGATTATGACGGAAAGGTTGTTATCGGTAAGGTTAATGTTGACCACAACTCTGAACTAAGCGCGAAATATGGCATCAGAAACATCCCTACTATTATCTTCATCAAAGACGGTGAGGTTGTAGACAAGTCTGTTGGTGCTTCTCCTAAGAACGTTCTTGAGGAGAAGATTGAGGCAATGCTATAGTTAGCGATTTGCACTGCAATCCAGTATTTGAATATGAGATTGATTAAGAGATTGAATTTTCAGAATCCCTGCCTACCTTAGGTGGGGATTTTCATTTTCAAGATTTAATACCAACCCCTAGCACTCTAATAATGCCTCTACGCCCCACACCTGAAATGCAACAGCGCTTAGGTCGTCTTGAATTGCTCGCTAAGCAAGCTGTCGAGGGCTTTATCACGGGCTTACATAAGAGTCCTTTCCATGGCTTCAGTGTAGAGTTCGCAGAACATAGACTCTACAATCCAGGTGAATCGACTCGCCATATTGATTGGAAACTCTATGCTCGTAGCGACAAGATGTTTGTCAAGCGTTATGAGGAAGAGACGAATCTCAGATGCCAAATCGTAATCGATCGCTCTTCTTCGATGCGATACCCATCCGAAGTTACTCTTGACGGTCCTGAGATGAATAAGCTAAAGTTCTCTATAGAATCTGCAGCTGCGCTGATAGAGCTTTTCCGACGTCAACGCGATGCGGTGGGCCTAAGTTTATTTGCCGACACCCTAGAGCTACAAACCCCAGCTCGCTCTAGCTCGTCTCACCATCGAATGATCTACCATAAGCTAGAACATCTCCTCGATCCTGAAAACGGTACCCCATCCGGCACCTCTGCCATCTCGGCTCTCCACCAAATAGCGGAAGCCACCCCAAGACGTTCCCTCATAATTCTGTTCTCCGATATGCTCGACAGATCAGAAGATCTAGACGCCACTCTAGACGCTCTAAACCACTTACGTCATAATAAACATGAAGTAATAGTCTTTCATGTTTTAGATAAAGCCACCGAAGTGGCGTTCGACTTCCCTGAACGTCCTACTAGGTTCGTAGATCTCGAGACTGGCGTAGAATTAAAACTCCACCCATCTGAAGTCCGCGAACACTACATTTCTAGAATGTCTTCCCTTCGTAAAGAACTGTCAACCAGGTGCGGAGCACATGGTATCGATTGGGTTGATGTGGACATCTCAGAGGGGCCAGTCCCAGTACTAGCACGCTACCTAATCAAGAGAAAGAAACTTTTTTAACTTTTCCTCGTAGAAGCATTGCAGTAAGGGAAAGGATAGCATATCTTTGCCATCCCGAAAGGGAACCCAACCCAAACTGGTCTGGTAGTTCAGTTGGTTAGAATACCTGCCTGTCACGCAGGGGGTCGCGAGTTCGAGTCTCGTCCAGACCGCAAGAAGCCTAGCTAACGCTAGGCTTTTTGCTGCGCGAGACTTTCGTAAAAAAAAGCAAGCAAGACCAAAGTTCCTCACCTTCGACGCAAGATGAAAGCAAAGCTAGCTTTAGATTTCAGATTGTGGAGTAGGGGAGAAGAGGCGCAGCCTCAGGCTTGTTTTTTTTAATAACATATGTCCTTTATCGAGTGCATCAAAAAGCCAATAATTAAAGCCCCTGAGCTTCTTGCTCGGCCCCCATTGAGTCCATCGACCGAAGGGAGATAGTCTCGTCCAGACCGCAAAAAGTCTTGGAGAAATCCAGGGCTTTGTTGTTTTAAACAACTTTATTTGTTGACTAA
>DQRJ01000045.1 GCA_015663855.1 Flavobacteriales bacterium
CATACCCCTAAATCAAAGAGCTTTTTTAATGGGTGTTCCGCCAGGCTTGGCACTGCCTGCGTGAGCCAATTGCTTGTAGGACAAAGCTCTAACGTTACCTTTTCATCTACGAGTCGTCGTATTACCGATTCGTCATGAATTGCTTGAACCCCGTGCCCGATTCGATCGGCATGAAGAAGGTCTATTGAGGTGAGTATGTTTTTAGGAGATTGAGGTAGATTTGGTTCCCCTGCGTGGATAGTGATTCCAAGTCCTGCTGCCTTCGCTTTCGAGAAAATAGGGGCGAATGGTTCAGGAGGATATCCCGCCTCGTCGTCTGCTAGATCTACTGCTAAAAATTCGCCTTTTCTTTCTATTGCGAAGTCTGCCCAGTACATGTTTTCCTTAAGAGGTTTAATCCTTTGAAGTAAACAGATGAGTCCCACTGCCATTGGGTATGTGAGTTCAGCTCGTTTACAACCTTTTACGATAGATTCATGAAGATTGTCGGCTCCAAGTTCAGGGAAGACCTCGAGAGTAAAGCTCGGAGCATACCTAAGTTCAAGTATTCTAACATTACTCTTTAGATACATGTCCTCACATGCTTCAAAAGCAAGACGTTCTATCCTTTCCAATGACGAAAGTCTATCTCTGGTCTGAAGAAATTTATTAAGAACGGTAGGCAGATCGTCCATTGGTTCCACAATCAGGAACTTTTTTGCAAAATCTGCATCAGACCCCACGTCTAGACCATCTTCTATCGCCCATTCTCTCATCGTAGATTGTCGAAATGCAAGCTCTAAGTGACAGTGTAATTCAACTTTGGGTATATTAAACAGTACTTTATCTATCTCCTCCTTATTCATTCGTGTAATATCGTAATAAAGCTATCCGGTACAAAGCAAAACACTTTGTAATTCCTTTACCTTCGCAATGTGGCGATAGAGATAAAAAATAAAAAAGCGGCATTCACTTATTTTCTAGAAGATGAGTTCACTGCGGGTATTCAATTAAATGGTGCTGAGATAAAATCAATCCGCAATGGAAAAGCTAGCATAGGAGAGTCTTATTGTCGCTTTGACAATAAAGAACTCTACGTTTTTAATATGTATGTAGAGGATTACAAGAATGCTGGTTATACTCCCCAATCACCTAGAAGGCAGCGTAAACTTCTGTTGCAGAAGAAGGAATTAAAGAAGCTAGACAAGAAGTTAAAAAATGTGGGGATTACTCTAGTGCCTACTTTACTGTTTATTTCTAAGTCTGGATATGCAAAGCTGAAATTCAGAATTGCAAAAGGCAAGAAGATGCACGATAAGAGAGCGACTTTGAAAGAAAAAGATATTGCTAGAGATCAAGATCGTCAGCTATAAAGGAGACCTTGACCTTCCTCCTCCTCCTCAGTTATTGCTTCTTTTGTAGTTGTGACTCTGTAGTTATCGCAGATTTCATCCCAATCCATAGTGAAATTCTCCATAACATCTCGGAGGTTTTTCATGATAATCGGATCAGGAACATTCATATCCTTGAAATAAGATTTCTGAGCTTCAATTAGGCCGTATTTGTAGAAAACAGCCCTTGTCATAGCAGTTAGAGTGTTGTTTGAGGGGTGATTTATCTTTTTCATAAATATTCGGTACTGCTTAACTTTCAAAGCGAAATCCTCTTTAGGAACACCTAGGGCAAGCCCAAACTTAGCGCAACATCTTTTGATAATCGCTCGGTCTACTCCAGGGTCGAAGTGGTTTGGCACTAAACTGAGGTTTGCAGCGACTACGATCATTAAGAATCTGCCATAATCGTTTTCATTTAGACCAGGGTCTTTTTCGAACTCTGTAGATGCATTTAAAAGTGCAGATACTTCAGGCCAACCCTTCTCTACTGATTCAAAAGTAGAGTTCACAAAGATATTAGCCACCTTTTCATCGGTGAGCTTTCGCTTTGCAAGCCAGTTGAGTAGTCCAAAGTTCTTCATACTATGGGAATCAAAGTTAACTGACAGCGATTGATGCTTGTAAGTTTAATATAGGGTCTATATTAACAGGGTTATCCACAATTTAACATAGTTGAAGCACGTCTTCTTACATTTGCAACATGTATAGAAAAGTCCTGAAGCACCTGTTATTCTTGATGTCTCCGGAGAAAGCTCATTACTTTTCGATGGCAATGTTGAAAATCGCAATTAGCATTCCTGTTATGGGGTGGGTGTTAAAGCAATGCTTTAAGTTAGAGGTCGAGGCGCAACCGGTAATCATTTGCGGTTTAAAATTTCCTAACGCTATAGGAATGGCTGCTGGCTTTGATAAGGACGCGAGATTTTTAAATGAGCTTCAATTCCTTGGTTTCGGATCTGTTGAAATTGGTACTTTGACCCCCGTTGCTCAGCCCGGCAATCCGCAACCTAGATTATTTCGTCTTAAAAAAGATGAAGCGTTATTAAATAGAATGGGATTTAATAATGGAGGTGTAGGTGATGCAGTATCAAGACTTAAGAACAGGCCACCTGGACTTATCGTCGGAGGGAATATTGGACGTAATAAGCTTACAACTAACGAAAACGCAGCCTCTGATTATTTGGCATGTTTTGATGCTCTCCATCCTTACGTTGACTACTTCGTTGTAAATGTGAGTTCTCCTAATACACCAGGACTTAGAGAGTTACAAGGTCGAGAGCCCTTAGCTGCTTTGCTTCGGGCCGTTGTTACACGAAATAACGAATTGTTAAAACCTCGACCAATATTTCTTAAGATTGCCCCAGATATGACAAACTCTCAGCTCGACGATGTCGTCGAGATTATTATAAAAGAGAAGGTCGATGGGGTGATTGCAACGAACACGACCATTTCTCGTGATAACTTAAAAACGTTGAATGTAGATAGCCTCGGTTCGGGCGGAATATCTGGAGCCCCAGTACGATCTCGCTCCACAGAAGTTATTTCGTACCTACATAAAAAGTCCGGCGGCGCCTTCCCTATAATCGGGGTTGGAGGTATAGACTCCCTCGAATCCGCCCAAGAAAAAATCGACGCAGGCGCCTCGATTGTACAGGTTTTTAGCGGATTTATCTACCGTGGTCCAAGCCTCGTAAGTTCGATTCTAGCGGGCTTGAGGCTTAACGGATAATAATACTTAGTCCCCCTAGAACGCCTCTTGTAAGCTAGTCACTCTAGCAAGACGAGGGCCCTTTTCGGTTTGTTTTAAAAGGCAAATTTCGTTAGCAGCATC
>DQRJ01000069.1 GCA_015663855.1 Flavobacteriales bacterium
AATTGTCGCTCTAGGATGTAGCTATGATCCTTAAGCTCGGGCTGTGCCGTGGGAGCTTCCTTGAAAACTTCTTTCTCGCGTTCTAGAACTTGTAAACCCATGTAGGCCGAGCCTAAATCGCCTGTTACAACTAGTAAATCCCCTGCTTTCGCTCCCCCTCGTGTTACTATGGAATCGGCATCGACTAATCCGATAGCCGTGATAGAAATCGTAAGGCCTGAAGGGCTCGTAGTAGTGTCGCCCCCCACGAGGTCGACTTCATAAAGCTCGCACGCCGTTTTAATTCCTCCGTACAGTTCCTCAATAGCTTCGACAGAAAAACGATTCGAGATTCCTAGACCGATGACGATTTGGGTGGGTTTGGCATTCATTGCGCAAACATCACTCAGGTTTGCAATCACGGATTTATAGCCCAAATGCTTTAACGGCACGTAACTCAGGTCGAAATGCACCCCCTCAACTAACATGTCAGTCGTTACTACAACGCGCTTGCCCATGGGGTCAATTACGGCGGCATCATCGCCTACTCCGAGAAGTGTCGAAGGCGAGTTATTCTTTAAGTCTTTCGTGAGTCTGCTTATTAAAGCGAACTCTCCTAATTCCTGAATTTCCGTGCGTTCCATGCTGCGAAGTTACGCCTCATTGGTTACCTCGCGCGGGTCGATAATAGGAACGTTTAGGCCTCGTCTCTAATGTCGCAAATTCGACCTGAAAACTGTAGGTCGAGGTCGGCGAAAGGATGATTGAAATCCATTTGGACTTCCGAATCTGTAATATCCACAACGATACCGAAAACCTCATTGCCGTCCTCATCATTCATCGGTAGCGCCTCACCCACCTGAACATTCTCCTCGTCGAACTTGCCGTTCACTTGGAAAACGTCCTTAGGAATCATCACGATCGCATCTTCAGATGTCTGCCCGTAAGCGTCCATGCAAGGGATTGAAACTTCGAAAGGTTCGCCAGATTTCTTTCCTATGAGTGCTTTTTCGAACGCCTCTAAAACATCTCCAGCTCCGATAACAAACCCGAAAGCGTCCTCTGCAGGACATTCCTCAAGAGTTTCTCCAGCTTCGCCATTTTCTTCGGATTCGCTAAGTAAGTACTCAATCTCAACAAATTTTCCCGGTGCGACAATTCTTTTTTCCATAGCGCAAAGGTCAGTCGTACTTTGCGGGTATGCAACGACTTGAATACACTTTTGGAATTATTTTGATATTTCTCGCACTTTTAGTTGTGCCACAAGCTCTTTCTGGTCAGAATTATATCCCAAACCTCAATGAGTACAGCCCCTCCCCTCGGGTTTTCGCTCCGATCGGTTGTCGAGGAATCGGGCTTAATGGTCACGAACATAGAGAGGGAGAGTCCTCAAGTGAGGTTGAAAAGAGACTTCTCGTAGACAATTACGATATGTCGGAGTCTATTTCTCGGAGCGACACCTTCGATATCGAGCACTACGAAGTGGATCTCGACCTTACAAATTACTCACTACAGCAAATAAAAGGGCGGGCGTTAATTACACTAACCGTTATTGAAAATGGGGCGAGCGATATTTGGTTCGATTTCGTGGGGTTAACTACGGACTCAATAAATATCGACGGAACGACCTCCGATTTCGCTCACGAAAATGGGCGTTTAATAATCCCGGCCCCGGGCGAAATAGTCGAAGGAGAGGAATTGCCGATTTTCACGTTAAATTCCGTGCACGAGATAGAAGTTTTTTATTCCGGACACCCCGATCAGGACCCATATTGGGGAGGTGTTTACTTCGCCGCGGGATATATATTCCACATGGGAATTGGACTCACGAGTATGCCTCCGAATTACGGAAAGGTTTGGCATCCATGCTTCGACAACTTCGTTGAAAGAGCCACCTATACCTGGAATATCCGAAGTGCGGGGGGGAGGAAAGCTCACCTCCAAGGCACATTCCTCGGCGAGGTGCAAGAAGCCGGCGACACCCTCACGCGGAGCTTCACCTTGCAACACCCCATCACGACTCACTGCGCAGCCTTTGCCGTAGCCGATTACGTCGATAGCAACTACGTGCACACGGGAGAGTATGGCGACATTCCTGTCCGGCTCACAGCAAAACCTGAGGACATAAACCAAATGGCGAATAAGTTCTCTGACCTCGGATACGCAATCGATGCACTCGAGTTTTGGTGGGGACCTTATGCTTGGGAAAGGGTCGGGTACATCATCACGACAGACGGGGCGCTGGAAGTTCCCACTAACGTTTCGTATCCTAAATCCATGATAGGAGAAAGCTCCTTTGCAAATGGGGATCTTTACGCTCACGAGCTTGGACACCACTGGTGGGGAGACCTTGTTGCTCCGACCGTTCATAACCACATGTGGCTGAAGGAAGGGCCTGCTGAATACTCCAGTCATCTATTCTTTGAGCTCAAGGATGGGCACCGAGAATTCATAGACGGAATCAAGGATAACCAAAAATTCGTTCTGGAAGAATGTCATATTCAAGACGAGGGCTTCCACCCCCTTTCGCCAATGCCCGACGAGCAAATTTATGGCCGAACGACTTACTACAAGGGCGCCTCAATCCACCACAATTTAAGGGCGTATCTCGGTGATGAGATGTATCGAAACGGGTGCCAAGATGTAATTGCCACGCATTTCGACAGCCACATGGATGCCGATTTATTCCGCTCAACATTAGAAGATGTCACGGGCATGGATCTTGATCCGTTCTTCGACGCTCAAGTATATCAGCCCGGCTTTTCTACCTGGCTCATCGATTCAACTCTTACTGTAATGTCGGCTGAGGGAAATGCTTATGAAACGACTCTTTATTTAAACCAAAAACTTCGCGCATGCTCGAATTTCCACGATAACGAGCCACTCGATGTAACGCTATGGAATTCCGATTGGGATACTACTCTCGTTCAGATAAGGGTAGGAGGAGAGTACGACGAGGCGACGATTTTTCATCCCGAACCCTTCGAGCTTATCGCTCTGAACGCTGATGGAAAGCTGAATCAAGGGCGACTCGACAATACATTCGTGATTAGTGAAACAACGGGGCTCTCGACAATTCCATGGGTCGAAATTAGACTCGGTTGTGATATCATTTCTGACAGCGTTCTCGTTCGGGTCGAGCATCATTGGGCCGCTCCCGATAGCGAGCCCCTCGATTTCTACTTTGACGAAATAAGCTCGACTCACTTTTGGACTATCGATGGGACGTGGGAAAACGGAATCGAAGGCTCCGAAGACCTCACTCTCGACGCCCGCTTTTCATATGTCGGAAATAATGAAGAAGGCTTAGACTTCGAGCTTTTTAACGGGGGGGAAGAGGACGCCTTCCTCGCGTGGCGACAGAACTCATCTTCGACCTGGGTTCAATATCCCGATTACGCATGGCAGTCCGGATCGTTAAGCAACGGTAACGGAGTTTTTAAGGTCTCCTCTCTCAGAAAAGGTCAGTACGCCTTTGCTAACGGAAATATCGCCCTCTCGATAGACCTCGATTCTCCCGACATACAATCCTCGTCTGCAATCGCCTACCCCTCTCCTGCCTCTTCGAACATAACGCTTGAAAATCCCCATACGCAAGGGAATAGCGGATTCGTGGCGGATGCCTTAAAGGTTTGGGATTCGAGCGGAAGGCTCGTTTTCTGTAAAACTCTTTTTGGCAACGAAAAAGTAGAAGTCGATCTTCAAGGTTGGGGAGAAGGGAACTATTTCGCGGTTTGGTTTAGTGGGAAGAAATCACTCAACAGCACCCGCTTCATCGTCGCTAAATAGCGTGACAGACTTAACGATTCCTTCAACCTCACGCATATATTGACGCTTGTCAAAGTAAGGGGCATAAGCATAGCCCTCAACGGTAATTAGCCTTGCCTTTTCTTCCTCATAGAAAGTTAAGCTGTAGTATGGGCCGCCCATAAAGTCGTTTTCCATGCGCCAAAGTCCTCTCACTTCGGCGGCGAACCCTCCTTTGAAAGAGATTTCTTCATAAGAAGGAATCATTCGCCTCTCAATCTGCATATAACTGCCTTCGGTGGGACCAGCAACATAACGTTTGGTCATTTCATCGCGTCTATCTAAAATATGGTCGAGCGTAAATTGCTCTGGACCAATATATGGCTCGCTGTGGATGAAAAACCCTTCTTGAACATCGTGATTATTACTCCCTCGAAACCTTGTGAGCTGTCTGTCTATCCAAGTAAAAGCGGTATCAACCCTTACCCCATACGAGCCCTTCGGAATCAATAAATCTAACCCCCAAGCGACGTTGATGCTCCTCTGAATCACTTCGTCCACTGAGAGCTTCGTTACATAAGTCGTTCTTTTCACCTCAACGTCGTGAAGCAGGCTCACCATCTCGTTTGCCCTTTCTGCGAACTTCGCGGCAAGCTCTCCTCTCGTCCTCGCTTTTCCTACAATGTAAATCTGTCCACGAGAATACTTCTCGGTATAAAAAACCACCGTAGGGTCTTGGGTGTCAATCCTATCCGCTATTTCAACGTCGATAATATTACGGTGGGGCTTCCAAAATTTATTGAAGTCGTACCTGTTTTTGTGGACGATGTCGAACATCGGCTCATAGGTTTCAATATGCATTTGAGGCAGAACTGCATACGGTTTATGCAATATTTTCCTAATGGTATCCCCTATCTCTCCAGCCCAAACCGCATCTGTACATACCACTAACACCTCCCCTTGCGGCCCCACCTTGCTAGGAAGAGGTGACCTCGCTCCTTCTTGAGATCCACAACCAGAAATCGCCACCATCAAGCCTATTCCAACAACGCAAGAAATTACCTTTTTGACTATCCTCATAGTTTCGTGGGGTCTCCGTGAATGATAAGGCGTTGACCTATACGAATGCTCGAGCTTTTCAGACCGTTCCATTCTTTAATCTTCCTTACCGACACCCCATGTCTCTCAGCAATCGTGCCAAGAACATCTCCCGATTTAACTCTGTAGACTACTGGCTCGGGCTCGTACTTTATCTCAGGCGTGAGATCAGGATTTACCGACCTCATTTCTGCCTCGTTTTCTATGAAAATCGCGACAAATTCGTTGGGAATTCTGAGGGGCCATTTTTCGCCAGGCCCAGGAACGATTTTCTTTCGAAACATCGGATTCAGCACTGTTAATTCTGCTTCGGAGAGAGGTGTAAGCTCTGCGATTTGGTCAAATCTAAGAGGACCCTCAACGTGCACGGTATCCATCTCCATATAGCCGGGCAAAATGTTCCTTGGAATTATCCCATATTCTGCATGATACTCCATTAAATAAACGACCGCTAGGAAGTTCGGAACGTAATTACGCGTCTCCTTCGGTAAAAAAGGCCTCACCTCCCAATAATTCGACTTTCCTCCACTCCTCCGAATCGCTTTATTGACGTTACCGGCTCCAGCATTATATGCCGCAAGCGCGAGATACCAATCGCCATACATCCTATACAGCTTATTCAGATGATTGCTCGCCGCCTCAGTACACAACCTCGGGTCCTTCCTCTCATCGACATAACTATCTATCCGGAGACCCTCAGCTTTAGCGGTATAGTACATGAATTGCCAGAGCCCCCTCGCTCCCGCCGGCGATCTCGCCTCGGGATTCAAAGCGCTCTCTACAATCGGTAAGTACTTTAACTCTAGCGGCAGCCCCTCCCTTGCGAGCACCTCTTCGAACAACGGGAAAAATGCGGGAGCCCTCCCTAACATCGTTCCTAGCCCGCGCTTTCGCTTACTCACGTACAGCGCTACTCTCCGATGCGAAACAGGGTTCCACCTTAAATCAAGACCCGACGACAAATCCAGTATCGCCATCCGCGACTTCATAATCGCCGTGTCAAGCTCGAGCTCCGGCTCGCCCATAATATTCCACAGCCCAGTATCCGAGCTCACACACGTCTGAGAGTCACACCAAAGCCCCCACTCAACCTCCCAATTAAATGGGGTTATCGAATGAGCGTCATTTTTAACGTCAACAGAGTCTACGCCTTGAGCGTCTACGAATATAGTAGACACGAAGAAGTAAGTGAAAAAACTTAAAAAAACCTTTCGTGAAAAAATCTCCCGACTCACTTACCGTTGTTGTCGTCAGATTTCTTATCTGATTTCGTTTCGTCTTTATTTGTTGCGTCCTTGAACTCTTTAACGCCTTGGCCTAAGCCACGCATAAGTTCAGGAATTTTACGACCACCGAAAAGTAGTAATACCACTAAGGCAATCAGAATTAGTTGAGGAGCACCTATACCCATGATTCTTAATTTGAGACAAAGTTCCGAAAACGCAACTAAACCACCAACCTACAATTTGATGTTGTCGATAAGTCGCACTCCCTCAACCCGTGCGGCGATGACAACATGAGTCCAAACTGACTCATGATCGTGAGACGAAAATGTAAGGTTGTTTATTCCGTCAATGTATTCTAGCTCAAGCTCTGACTGAGATTTTAGTAATTCTCTAGATTCAATAATTGCTTGTCGAATTGACGTTCCGTTTATTCGTTTTTCTTTTATTCTCCTTAGTTCCGAAGATAAAATTAACGCCGTTTTTAACCCTTTCTGCGATAGTCTAACGTTTCTTGAGCTTAGGGCTAGCCCGTTATGGTCTCTAATTAAGGCGCATTCAACAACTTCGACTTCTTTATGTCTTTCTTGAGCCATTTTGTGAATAACTGCGACTTGTTGGAGGTCTTTTGCGCCGAAATAAGCGCGGTTTGGTCTTACGGCTTGAAATAATTTGTCGACCACTGCAATTACTCCATCAAAATGACCTGGCCGGCTTTTCCCTTCGAAATCATTTGTAACTCCTCCCCAATCAATGTGTTCCGCAGACGGTGTGCCTCCGTATAAATCTTCCGCTGTCGGCGCAAATACAACATCACACCCTGCTTGTTCTGCAATCTTAGCATCCGCAACTAAAGTTCTGGGATAGGAGGCTAGGTCACTCTTATCTGTGAATTGGGTGGGGTTTACAAGAATGCTTACTATGACTTTATCACATTCCTGAGCCGCCCTTTCAATCAAGGAGGCGTGGCCCGAATGCAGGGCTCCCATTGTTGGGACA
>DQRJ01000157.1 GCA_015663855.1 Flavobacteriales bacterium
AAAACTTTAGAGGGACGGTCAATAAACCTTGCTCTAAGCGATAGGGGATGGAAAGCTCTAGAAATCGCAGGCGTAGCAGACAAAGTTCGAGAGATCGCACTGCCAGTCCAGGGCCGTCGAATGCACGACCTCTCCGGCAACGAGACTTTCCAAAGCTACGGCATAGATAATCAGTGTATCTATTCTGTCTCACGTTCCGGCCTCAACCAAATCCTTATCGAATCCGCCGAATCTCACCCTCTAGTAGAAGTGAAATTCGATCACGTTTCGACGGGATATGAAATAGTACAAGAGGGGTCGGGAGTGAAAGTCTATTTCAAGAACAAAAAAGCCATTCTTCACGACAGAGTTTTCGGAACTGATGGCGTTTTCAGCGTGATTCGCGAAAAAATGACCCATTCCGATAGATTTGACTTTGCTCAACATTACCTCCCTCATGGATATAAAGAAATCGCTATGACTCCTAATGAGAGTGGCGATTTCAGAATGGCAAAAGACGGACTACATATTTGGCCTAGAGGACAGTTCATGTTTATGGCACTGCCTAACCCTGGCGGAAGCTTCACTTGCACACTCTTCGCGCCATTCGAAGGAGAAGAGTCATTCGAAAACATTAAAACCGATTCTGACGTTCTAGACTTCTTCGAACGACATTTCCCAGATGCTATCCCCCACCTACCAAACCTCCTCGAGGACTGGAACTCTAACCCTGTCAGCTCACTCTGCACAGTAAAGTGCTTCCCTTGGAATATTAAAAGCAGGGTAGCACTCGTAGGAGATGCCGCTCATGCCATCGTTCCTTTCTTCGGACAGGGAATGAACGCCGGATTCGAAGATTGCTCGTTAATTTCTGAACTCCTCGACTCTAAGTCAACTTCTTCCGAAGAAGATTGGCTTTCTCTTTTGGACGAATACACGCGCATACGAAAACCTGCCGGGGACGCTATTCTAGACCTTGCTCTACATAACTACATCGTTATGCGCGACAAGACCTCGGACCCTACTTTCTTACTCCAAAAGAAGATCGAAGCCCGAATTGCGTCCACCCACCCAGACCGATGGAAACCTCTGTACTCCCTAGTAACGTTCAGTCATATCCCATACCAAGACGCTCTAGCTCGTGGAGAAATGCAACAGGCCGTAATGAACGAAATCATGTCGACTCCAGACATCGAAGGTGCGTGGTCAAACACAGCTGATGAGATTGTCGCTCGCGCTATTTCGCTACTCGATCTATACGAAGGTGACGCTTCAAAAATCGCTCGTCCTATCCCACTGCTAGACACGAATGTTTAGGACTTGGAAAATATCATTTATGATTGGAATTTTATTCCTTTCTCTTAAAATATCAGCCCAAACCTCTTTCTTCTCTCCCACCCTCACCGACTACCGTTCTTCTGGGTGGACTCTTTCCCTTGGCGGTTCTGGGCTCGGCGGATCGCACACCGATTTTCAAGAGGAGTGGCTTACCGCGAACCTATTTTCAGGAGGGGTAGACACTCTTTATTCCGGTACTTGGACTCCCGATGGCGGCCTTCATTTGACGGGTGGGATAGGACGAGTTTGGATCGCGAAAAAGCCGCTCCTCGCCGATAGATTCAGCCTCTCCTTCATAGGGTCGAAACGCTCGATTGTCGAGACCTTCAAAGGTCGAGCAAGGTCGAACGAACCGCCACCATTACCTTTTCCGCCAAACGATCCCGTTTTCGTAATTGATAGCACGCTCACCGGAAATGCATCGTCGGTTAATCTAGGGATTTACGGTTCCGCACTTCGTGCTATCCCGCTCTCTCCAGATATCTTCGTCGAGCTAGGCATTGGCGCTTCGGTAAAGTACGATTTCCTATTAGAGGAGATCGCTCCGCCATTAACTCGCCCCGCTTTAAATGACTACTCTCCATTATCTTCCAGCTTAGAATTTATCGCTGGAGCGGGCGTTATGATGTGGCGCAACCGATACGTGAGAGTCCAATTCGCGACCGACATCTTGCAAATAGCGCCAATTAACGGGTCGGCCAAATTACCCTGGATGGTGGGAGATTATCGGCCTTATAGATTTATGATGAGCATCGATTTGTTTGGTATTAAACCAGTAAAAGCTGAGGGGTCCTGTGCGGCTCCTACACATTCAGAAAAAGCGAAAGAGCTCTTCGGGAAGGAGATGCGGGGATGGGGGAAGGCGAAAAACCGAAGTTCGAAGCGAAAAAAATCTCGAAAATGAGTTCACTACCCCTCACAGAGTTCGACTAGGACTTTAGCGGTGTCGGAGGGGTGGAGGAACGCTATTCGCTTTCCATCCGCGCCGTCTTTAGGTCCGCTTATGCATCGATATCCTTTTGCTTCGAGATTGGCGATTTCTGCCGAGAGGTCATCGACGGAGAAGGCGACGTGATGAAGTCCTGGCCCTCGTCTTTCGATATGTCGTGCGATAGGTCCATCTGGAGTTATAGATTGAAGGAGCTCTACTTTAGAATCGCCAGCCTCGAAAAATGAGGTGATTACGCCCTCTGATTCCACCTCCTCTCTTTTGTACGGAGCGACACCTAAAACGTCCGTGAAGATTTTTTCAGCGGCCGCTAGATCCTCGACTGCTATTCCTAGATGTTCTAACTTCTTCATATCTCAAAGGTAAACCAAACCCGATTTGTGATAGCAAGCTAGCTTATCTTTGCGCAATGAATTTATCATTAAAAGGAAAGCACGCTTTAGTTTGTGGAGCGTCACAAGGTATAGGGCTAGCAGCCGCGCGAGAACTTGCTATGTTAGGAGCTAGGGTGACGCTAATGGCGAGGAATGCTGATAAGTTAAAGGTTGCCGTTGAAGGACTGCCCATAGGAGAACATGAGGGACACGGATTCGTGGTGGCGGACTTTAGTAAGCACATCGAGGTTAGTGAGGTGGCTCAGAAATTAGTTGATAGCTCGGGGGTTGATATCCTCATCAATAATACTGGAGGGCCGAAGGGAGGAGCGATTTCGGAGGCGACAGTGGAGGAATTCACTAATACATTCGAACAGCACTTGTTATGTAATCACGTTTTAGCACAAGCCGTTCTTCCCGGAATGAGAGAGAGGGGGCATGGACGAATTGTGAACGTGATAAGTACGTCGGTGAAAGCGCCACTTAACGGTTTGGGAGTATCAAATACGATTAGAGGAGCAGTGGCGAATTGGTCGAAAACACTGGCAAACGAAGAGGGGAAACACGGAATAAGAGTGAATAATGTCCTTCCTGGGGCCACGAATACTGAGAGATTGCAAAACATTATTGAGGCGAAGGCAGCGAAAGGAGGTGTATCAACTGATGTAATACAGAAGAGTATGGCGGGAGCTGTTCCAGCGGGGAGGTTTGGTGAACCTGAAGAGATTGGTGGAGCGATTGCATTCCTTTGCACACCCGCAGCTGACTATATTAGTGGAATTAGTTTACCCGTTGATGGGGGGAGAACTGCCTCACTTTAACACACTCACTTTAAGTCATTTTAGAAACTTTGATTTATCTTTGCGCCGCAAACGTTCATTAATGAATAAACGCTCGTTTAACTTATATCCCATGCAGGAAAGAATTGATGCATTTATGGCTCAAGTGGCCAAATCTAATGCGAACGAACCCGAATTCCTTCAAGCTGTCCAAGAGGTAGCTGAAACCGTCATTCCTTTTATCGCTAAAAACCCTAAGTACTCTGATGCTATGGTACTTGAGCGTATGGTTGAGCCAGAACGAACTATCATGTTCAGGGTAGCTTGGACTGATGATAAGGGTGATATTCAGGTTAACAGAGGATATAGAGTTGAGTTTAACTCAGCTATCGGGCCATATAAAGGGGGATTGAGATTTCACCCAAGTGTAAACTTGAGCATCTTGAAATTCCTTGGTTTTGAACAGATATTTAAGAACTCTTTGACAACACTTCCTCTTGGTGCAGGAAAGGGAGGGGCTGACTTCAATCCTAAGGGGAAAAGTGATAATGAGGTGATGCGTTTCTGCCAAAGCTTTATGACAGAGCTCTCGAGACATATCGGAGCTAATACTGACGTTCCTGCTGGAGATATAGGAGTAGGTGGACGTGAGATTGGATACATGTTCGGTCAATACAAGCGTATCCATAATGAATTCGTAGGAGTTCTTACGGGAAAAGGCATAAGCTTCGGTGGATCACTTATCCGTACTGAAGCTACTGGTTACGGGACTGTTTACTTCGCTCAGGAGATGCTCGCCACAAAGGGAGAGAAATTCGCAGGAAAGACAGTTGTAATTTCTGGATCAGGCAACGTTGCTCAATTCGCAGCACAAAAATGCATCAATCTTGGAGCGAAAGTAGTTACCGTGTCTGACTCGAAAGGATTCATCCACGACCCAGAAGGAATTACTACTGATAAGCTTCAGTGGATCATGGACCTAAAGAATGTAAAGCGTGGACGTATCAGTGAATACGCAAAGCAGTATCCTAGCAGCACTTTCCATGAAGGGTCTCGCCCATGGAACATCACTTGTGATGTAGCTTTACCTTGTGCAACTCAGAATGAGATACTTGAAGCTGATGCTAAGAATTTAATTGACAACGGCTGCGTTTGTGTGGCCGAAGGCGCGAACATGCCTTGCGCTCCTGAAGCGGTTGAATCATTACAGAAAGCGGGCGTTCTCTTTTCTCCTGGAAAGGCATCTAACGCAGGTGGGGTAGCTACTTCTGGTCTTGAAATGTCCCAAAACAATATGCGTCTTTCATGGACTGCTGAAGAAGTAGATAGCAAACTTCATAACATTATGAAAGCCATACACTCGCAGTGTGTCGAGTACGGAACTATGGAAGATGGGTCGGTAGATTACGTTAAGGGGGCTAACATCGCGGGATTCGTTAAAGTAGCGGACGCAATGCTAGACCAGGGAGTTGTATAATTGTAAGACTGTTTAATTAAAACCTACATACTATGATTACAGGATTTTTACACCTCCACTCTACTCTTCGCTGGGTAGTTCTTGCTCTTTTACTCATCACGT
>DQRJ01000149.1 GCA_015663855.1 Flavobacteriales bacterium
ATTATTTTCTCGTCTAATCGCCCAGACGAAGTATTAAGAGAGGATAGAGAAAACATACCTTTTCCGAAAGAGTTAGATCTTTATTTATGTCACATGGAGGGGAAAATAACGTACCTCGAACGACTAGTACACACTTCTAAAATTGACGAGAGATACCCTATCCCACTACCGAATAGCGAATTCGTTTACCTCTCTGAGTATGAAAACGGAAAGCAAGAGACAAGCTGGGGATGGGCTGACAGTACTATTATAAGTATAGACACCATCATTCGTTATCGTCACTTTTTCGACACAAGAATTCTATCTGAATTAGATATTCCCATAAGTAGTTTCGAGTGTGATACATCGAATGGCATTTGCTACGGCACGTCTACGATAATGCGTCACGCATACAGAGTAAGCATCGGAAAAATGCCTCTATCGAAAGATAGATCTTCGGGTGTATTTGGTATATCAAACCCAAATACAGATGTAGATGCTGGGTTTATCCCTCCAGATTGGAGTGAAGAATTTCAATTAACGGAGGCAGATATCCGAAATTATACGTTTGAGTTTGAGAAACGAATAGAGAAATCTAAGAACTTAAAAAAGGAAAACTCTTCTGACACGAGGACTTCATCGCCAGAAACCAATGGAACTTATTCGGAAGAGTCAATACGCTTAAAACCGGTGCATTACCGATTAAATTTTTCTCTTCAGAAACTTCAAAGTCAAGTAAGCAACGCTTTCGGTTCAAAGTTTTATAGGGCTTATGACGGCACAACTTCGTTTAATCCAGGTATTGGAAATGCAACCGAGATAAGAATAAGCGACCTGTTCGATGATTATCACATCATTGGGGGGTTTAATATTCCTGCAAATTTGAGTAACACTCTTGTAGGTTTGGCCTATTTCAATTTGGACGGAAGAATTGATAAAATGATCTCATTCCAGCGCCAAGGGAAAACGGGTATTGACCCCTTGACCTATAGTATTCTTGAGACACAATCTCATTTCGCTCAGTACCGTCTCACCTTACCCGTTGATGAAGTTAGGAGTCTAAGGGCTTCATTTGGGTTAAGGCTCGATAGAGCTGTTACCCAAGGGACTGAGATGTTCAGCTTAACTACCCCTAATTCTTGGGCAAACCAAATCGGCATTAATATCGCATGGGTAAAGGATAATAGCCGGAGTCTCGCTTTAAATATCAGGGAGGGTACTCGAGCTAAGATTTGGGCTGAATACTACTTGGATGGATTTGATAAAAGCTTCGGAACAGTAGGGTTCGACTTGAGGCGCTACTTTAAAATATATGCAAACTCAATAATCGCAGTGAGAACAGGAGGAAACTGGTCCATAGGAGAATTATCTTTACTGAACCTCCTCGGAGGTAGCGATTACAGTTTGTCGATAGGGAATAACTATGGGGCGCCTATAGATCCTAGACAGTCGTATGCATATCAAGCTAACATTACCCCAATGCGTGGCTTCGCTAACAACGCTAGGAACGGAAGTAACGCTGTCGTTTGCAATGTCGAATTAAGAATTCCTGTTTGGAGCACTATATTCTCTGAACCTGCAAAGACAGACTTTATCCGAAATTTTCAAGTCGTAGGATTTGCTGACATCGGTTCTGCTTGGACAGGCTTACACCCATATTCCGAAGACAATACTTTTAACAGTATAGTTTATGAAAACAACCCTATTACCGTAACAATAGACAATAATAAAGAACCCATTATTTACGACTTCGGATGGGGCTTGAGGTCTAGAATGTTAGGATATTGGGTTAATGCAAACTGGGGATGGGGAGTAGATGATAATCGGATTACCCCTCGTATATTCTCCCTCAGCTTAAATTTTGATTTTTAGACCTGACTAAATATCTTGCCAACCATGGAACTATCCACATTATTTATACTACTCGCTATAGGAATTTGTGCTGGCATTGCCAGCGGATTTGTAGGGATTGGTGGCGGACTGATAATCGTCCCTGCTTTAATCTATTTCTTAGGTTTAGACCAACACACAGCCCAAGGAACAAGTCTAGCCCTAATGTTACCGCCCATTGGAATTTTAGCAGCGATGAATTACCACAGCGAACAATCTATAGAATGGACGTATTCTGCTTTAATAGCAGTTACGTTTATTGTCGGTGCGTGGTTCGGCAGCAAATGGTCGTTACGCCTCTCTCCCTCTTTAGTTAGATTAATATTTTCCGCACTTTTATTTTATGCCGGAATTCAGATGGCCTTGAAATCTCTTCGCGAGATGTTCCCGGATAGCTTTTCAGATAATTTCCCTGGCAATGGATAGAAATTCTTCTGACAACATGCTTGCTGATTTATTCCAAACCGCAGCCAACAAACTTGCTCCCCAATTGTCGAAATGGCGTAGGCATCTTCATGCAAATCCTGAGCTTTCATATGTAGAGTTCGAGACTATGAAGTTTGTGGCGAAAGAGCTCGAAAAGATGAATATTTCGTTCATCGACGGAGTCGCAACTACAGGAATAATTGCTACGATAGAAAGTAATAATCCCGATTCGAGATTTATGGCTCTTCGGGCAGACATGGACGCTCTGCCAATTAAAGAATTGAACGATGTTCCATACGCTTCTCTCAACTCTGGTGTCATGCACGCTTGCGGTCATGACGCACACACGACCTTCCTATTAGGCGCTGCTCACATTCTTTCAACACACAAACAGCATTGGTCTGGCACTGTTAGATTAATTTTCCAACCTGGTGAAGAACGTCTTCCAGGCGGAGCTTCACTTATGGTTGCTGAAGGTGCACTTAAAAACCCCGTTCCCTCTCATATTCTCGGGTCTCACGTTTTTCCTGAGCTCCCAACCGGCCAAGTCGGTATGAGATCCGGTACTTATATGGCATCTGCTGACGAAATTCACTTGACAATTATCGGAAAGGGAGGTCATGCAGCTCTTCCGGAAGATCAAGTAAACCCACTTCTCGTCGCCTCTGAAATACTTCTAGCTCTAGAAAAACTGATTTCAGAAAGACCCGATAAATCGATAAAAACAGTTTTGGCCTTCGGATTTATTGAAGGGAAAGGAGCGACTAATGTAATCCCCAACTCTGTACATCTCCAGGGAACTTTTCGCTCTCTAGATGAAAAATGGAGGTTCGACTCTCATAAAAAGATGACTGATATCATCAACCAAATATGTGAAAACCGTGGAGCAAAGAGCGAATTAGATCTTAAAGTTGGCTACCCGAGTGTCTACAATAACCCTGAATTAACAGCTCGTATGCGTTCGAGCGCTATTACCTATTTAGGTCAGGAAAACGTTCACGACCTCCCCGAACGAATGACCGCTGAAGATTTCAGCTTCTATGCAAATGAAATTCCAGGATGCTTTTATCGAATCGGAACGTCAAGTCCTCACTCTGAACTAGGTCATAACGGACTGCACACACCGACTTTCGATGTAGATGAAGATTCTCTCAAACTAGGAGCAGGGCTTATGGCATTCGCTGCCGCCACTACCTAAACGACTCGTTGCTAGTTCGCTACGTCGCTCAAAAACTTAACTCGCATTAACCTTAATTCGGCCTCTGAGTATGTCTCGTCAAACTCTACTAGGGCGGAGTTAATACCCTCGTCATCTGATTCGCTGAAAAACTCGAATAGTTCTTCCACACAATCTTCATCCATAGTCTCTTCAATACAGTGATCGATATTTAACTTCGTTCCAGCGGCAACAATTTGTTCTATTTCATTCAAAACCTCATCTCTAGTCAAGTTCGTGCGAGAAGCCATATCATCAAGATTCATTTTTCTATCGATTTGCTGAATAATCGCAACCTTGTTCGACGACTTATTCGATGACGTTCTTACAAGTAAATCCTCTGCCCTTTCTATTTCATGTTCATCAACGTACTTCGAAATTAAATCTAAAAAAATTAAACCAAACTTCTTCGCCTTCCCCGCTCCAACACCCGTAATACGCAACAATTCCTCCTCCTTAATTGGATAGTGAATCGCCATCTCATCTAATGAAATATCTTGAAAAATTACATAAGGAGGCAATCCTTTTTTGTCTGCCAAATCCTTTCTAAGTGTGACAAGCATTTTCCGAAGAGTAGAGTCTGCAACACCGCCCTGTCCGCGACGAGTTTGGACCATAGTATCACCAGTATCAACATCTCTGTAATTCCTCTCCTCGGCAAGCATAACGGGCTTAGGATTCATAACAAAGTCATGACCTTTATCCGTCAATTTAAGAACTCCATATTTCTCTATTTCCTTCTGCAAAAAACCAATAACTATAGCCTGGCGAATTACACCATTCCAATGTCTGTCTGTTTTGTCTTTTCCTCTATTCCAAAAGGCACTCTTTTCGCCATCATAATCGTCAATTTCTCTATTGTGTTCACCAATAAGTAGAGCTGAAATAAATTGCATTTTATGTGCCTCTTTATGCTCTAAAACCGCACTAATTACAGTATGAACCTCTTCTTGCCCATCATATTGTTGCTTAGGATAGCGAGTGTTATCGCAATTCAGAGCACCTGGGCCATTAATCTCATCGAATTCTTCTCCGAAGTAATGCAGTAGGAATTTTCTACGAGAAATAGATGTTTCAGCATACGCCATTACCTCTTGAAGAAGTTGAGATCCTATTTCCTGCTCCGCTAATGGTTTCCCTTGAAGAAATTTCTCAAGCTTTTCTATGTCTTTATGGCTATAGAATGCAATACAATGTCCTTCGCCTCCATCTCTTCCTGCTCTACCCGTTTCTTGATAATAGCTTTCAAGGCTTTTAGGAATATCATAATGCAATACAAACCTCACGTCGGGCTTGTCAATACCCATTCCGAAAGCTATTGTAGCAACAATAATATCAACATCTTGCATCAAGAATTGATCTTGAATACGACTACGTGTTTTTGAATCTTTACCAGCGTGATAAGGCAGAACTTTTATGCCATTTACTGCCAAAGTTTCAGCAATCTGTTCAACTTTCTTTCTACTTAGACAGTAGATTATCCCACTTTTTCCTTTGTTATTAAGAGCATGCTGAACTATTTGCTTAAGAGCATCTTTTTTAGGTCGCACCTCGTAGTACAGATTATCTCTATTAAATGAAGATTTGAATAGATTTGCATCCACCATTTCTAGATTTTTTTGAATATCCTGTTGAACCTTAGGAGTGGCTGTGGCCGTAAGAGCAATGATTGGAACGTCTGCTATTTGCTTAATAATCGGACGTATTCTCCTGTATTCTGGACGGAAATCATGACCCCACTCTGAAATACAATGGGCTTCATCAACTGCTACAAAACTGATCTTTACTGACTTTAAAAACTCAATATTACTCTCTTTCGTGAGTGTTTCTGGAGCTACATAAAGAAGTTTTGTGCGTCCTGAGAGAACATCTGCACGAACCATTTCAGCTTCAGACTTGTTTAATGACGAGTTTAGATAGTGTGTTATGGAAGGATCTTCATGATTACCCCTTAGGGCATCCACTTGGTTTTTCATAAGGGCAATTAGGGGCGAAACCACAATAGCTACGCCATCTAACATCAATGCTGGAAGCTGATAGCACATAGATTTACCCCCACCTGTAGGCATAATTACGAACGTATCATCCCCATCCAAGACGCTTTGTATTGCAAGCTCTTGCTCTCCTTTGAATTCTTTAAATCCAAAATATGTTTGTAACGCGGCTATTGGCGATTCATCAATAAGGCTCATCGATGTTAAATTTGCTCACTATAAAGATAAGCCGTTTCTGCTATTTTGCAACTTTAAATATATGTATGCCTAGAAATAATTCATGTTCGCCCAATTCTAAGGAATCTATCCTTAAAAGAGCTATTCTAACTTTGAGTTTGGAGGCAGATGCAATTAATCGTCTTGCCACCAACTTAGATGATAATTTTGTGGATGTTGTTAACCTCATCCTGAACTCTTCAGGTAGGGTAATTATTACTGGGGTGGGTAAAAGTGCTGATGTCGGGAGGAAAATAGTAGCTACCCTTAATTCTACTGGCTCCCCTTCCCTATTTGTGCATGCTGGTGACGCTGTTCATGGTGATTTAGGTGTAATCCAAACCGGTGATGTCGTTCTCTGCCTCTCTAAGAGCGGACGGAGTGCCGAAATAATAGCTCTCGCGCCTTTATTAAAGCAGCAAGGACATCCAGTGGTGGGAGTTACTGGAATAGAGGACTCCCCTCTCGCGAAACAATCTGATTACGTATTAATCGCAGGGATAGACCCAGAAGCTTGTCCATTCGACCTTGCTCCGACGACGAGCACCGCCGTTCAGATGGCGTTAGGTGATGCCCTCGCGCTTTGTTTAATGGAAGCTCGTGGGTTCGGGGCGGAGGACTTTGCGAAATTCCATCCAGGGGGTGCTCTCGGGAAACGTCTTACCGTTAAACTCAACGACCTATGTGATTCCGAGAGAAAACCTTCTGTAGGGCTTGATTCACCACTCCACGACGTGCTTATGTCCATGACCGAAGGTCGTTACGGAGCCACCGTGGTATTAGGCGAGGACTCTTTGATATCGGGAATCATAACCGATGGTGATTTAAGGAGAGCATTCGCGAAAGGAAACGCTACGAATTTAACCGCTTTCGAAATAATGTCGTCAAACCCAATGTCTATTGAAGGAAATGAGCTTGCTTCAGGTGCTGTTGTAGTATTTCAAGAAAAAGGTATATCCCAAATCATTATAACTGACGAAATTGGTAATTACGTGGGAATTGTACATATTCACGACTTAGTTAAGGAGGGAATTATTCAAATAACTTCGAAATGAGCCCACTAGACCAAGACTTCCCCGACGAAAAAGAAATGGGGTTCCTAGACCATCTGGAGGAAGTTCGGAAGAGGTTGTTTTACGCCGCGATAGCTATAGTTTCGGGGGGGGGCGTTCTTGTTTGTTCAGAAAGACTGGCTCTTCAATACGGTGTTGTTTGGGCCGAGGAATGAGGATTTTGTGAGTTTTAGGGCTTGGTGTAAAATTTCGGAATTTATCGGTGCAGGGGATAAATTGTGCGTGAAGGATATCACTTA
>DQRJ01000027.1 GCA_015663855.1 Flavobacteriales bacterium
GAATTCCTTGTTGACGCAGATCGTAATTTCTACTTTATGGAGATGAACACTCGTATTCAAGTAGAGCACACAATTACTGAGGAAGTCATCAACTACGACCTCATAAAAGAGCAAATCAAGCTAGCTGCCGGAGAGAAGATTAGTGGCCGCAATCACTTTCCTACCATGCACGCCATTCAATGTCGTATTAACGCAGAGGATCCCGATCGTAACTTCGCTCCTTGTCCAGGTACGATTACGCATTATAACCAGCCTGGTGGTCATGGAGTACGTGTCGATACTCACGCTTATGCAGGTTACCGCATCCCGCCGTTCTACGACAGTATGATTGCTAAGCTAATTGTTGTAGCCCAAACCCGTGAGGAGGCTATCACAAAGATGGAGCGAGCTCTCGACGAGTACATTATTGAAGGTGTAAAGACCACTATTCCTTTCCACCAACGACTAATGAAGAATGAGAAATTTCGTTCTGGAAACTTCACTACGAAGTTTATGGAAGAGGAAGATATCTAGAGTTTCTTTTTTAAGATGTCCGTAGTGCTATGTCCTGTGAGGAGAGTTATGCTCTCTACCGAACCGCCATTTGCTCGAACTTCTTTCGATCCGACTATATAGGTGGAGGAGGACTGATCAGTGCAGGTGGGGTCGTAATCGCCGCCCTTTACGAGCACGTGGGGGGAAAGATCGTTGATTAGATCTAAAGGCGTGTCTGTATCGAAAATGATGACCGCATCTACACAAGTTAGGGCGGAGACGATTTTTGCTCGGTCTTGCTCAGTATGGATGGGACGGTTTGGAGCTTTGTCGAGTCGACGAACGCTAGAGTCGGAGTTGATACCTACTACCAGGCGCGTTCCATGAGCAAGTGCGGACTCGAGGCAGTGTAAATGCCCCACATGTAAAATATCGAATACCCCATTCGTAAAGACAACCCTCTCCCCCGCGATATCCCATTTCTTCTTTTCTTCGAGAAGTGTATTGAGAGAGTATAGGGACATGAGCTGGTGGTGGTTATTTGGCCTTTTTCAAAGAGAAACGATAGGCAGCTAGGAGAATATATCCTAAGGCGCCTGAAAATATTATCATAGCAGTTTGTGTAAGCCAAACCACATTTCCTACTGCGACGCCCACTAATTTATCATAACCGAGTGATTGAAAGCCTAGAGTTACAGCCCATTGATACGACCCTATGCCTCCAGGAGCGGGGAAAACCATTCCGAATCCTCCCGATACCATCACCCATAACGAATCGAAGATACTTATGCCGCTTGAGCCTTTCATTGAAGAATAAAGTACGTATGACATCAGGAAGTACATGATCCAAATAAAGAATGTGTGAAGAATGAAAGCTGTGCGATTCTTCATCGTCATCACGCTTTTTATTCCGTCTCCAATCCCAGCAACGAACTCAGCAATTCTCTTGCTTTTCTTAACAAACACAATACCTGTAAGTAAAAGTACAACAGCACCTAAGATTAAAATCATCAGAGTCGTGCCTTCAGGAAGAGAGATGTGGCTTACAAGAGTGAGAACAGCGTCAAAATTTGTGACGAGGGCTATGATCATGAAGAGGAATAACATAATGAGGTCCACCACACGCTCGGTAATCACTGTACCGAAAAGCTTATTCACGGGGATATCGTCAGTAGAGTTTAGCGCGGCACACCTTACTAACTCCCCAGAACGAGGAACGAAAGTGTTCGAGAAATAACCGAAGGCTACAGCGCAAACTGACCTAAATCCCGAAGCCTTGTACCCCATAGGTTCGAGTAGAATAAGCCACCTAATCCCACGACTTACAATTGCAAGAAATCCCATTGTAAACGTCAACGCGACAGCCCACCAAGGGGCTGAAGACATGTAGTCAAAAAGCTCTGCTTTATCTTCAACCATGTCCATAAGTTTCACAAAAAGTATGACACCGATTGCTAAAAAGGCAAGAAGAGTGAGTGCTTTTTTTAGATTCATTCTAGACTAGTTTATTTGTAGCTGTATCTGGGAAAACTATGGTGGGGCTGAACGATTTTGCTTCTTCTATGGTAAGCATGCCGTAAGCTACAACGATAATAACATCTCCAGCTTGGCAGCGACGAGCAGCGGGTCCGTTAAGACAAACCACACCTGATCCTCTCTCTCCGCAGATAGTATAAGTTTCGATTCGTTCGCCGTTGTTAATGTTCACGATTTGGACTTTCTCTCCCTCCACAATGCCTGCCGCATCGAGCAAATCCTCATCTAAAGTGACACTCCCTACGTAATTCAAATCCGCCTCCGTTACTGTAAGACGGTGTATTTTCGAACGCATTACTGTTATTAGCATAGTGCAAAAATAGTGATTCTTTTATTGTAAGTTCAATTCATTCTCACTTTCCACCTCTTCAGTCCCACTTTCCACCTCAACTCAACTCGACGGTTAGCGGCGTGGACTTCTGGCGGGCAGTCGGTAGAGTTTTCTGGCGAGTTCACCGGGCACAATATCATTGGAAATCTGGCTCCCATCCCCCGTGTACTCAACATAGCTGATGAAACGCCTTTCGCTACTAACCATTCTTTAAACCAAACCGCTCTTAGCTCGCTCAACACATCATTTTTCAAACTCGCTCCCGTCATATCGGCGTGCCCTTCAATTACGAGGGGTGTCGAAATTAGTGCGTTCAAAATAGATCGGGAGTTCGATGTCCACCACACAGCAAGAAGTTCGCGCGATTCTTTATTAGGGATGATTGAATCGACATCGAAATGTAGCGATATTAATGCGGGAGATCGAGATGGAAGTGCGCTCAAGTCATCGCCATGAAGGAATTGCAAACCACGGATTTCGTCCAAAGGGAGGAAGTCGGCAGTAAAAATTCCCGCCCTGTTAATCGAGTATTCTCGAACTAGAACACCATCGGGATTGTAGATTCTGATTACAGAGCCTTTTTTCGGAGGCGCAGTAGGAGTGCCCACTCGAAGGGAGAGAGTTTTACTCGAGGGAAGGCCATCTAGGAAGATTTCGCCATTCATATCGGTTGAGGATTCAAATACCGGAGCTCCATAATGTATTCCCGAAAGGTCTACCCATCTGACGAGAATTCCATCGACTGGCATATTATCGTAGGTAATCGTGAGTTTAAAGCCTGAAGCGAGGGGTTCGAGTTTAGGACGGTTTATTAGAAACACATCTAAATTACCCTGTCTATTAGAACTTACGTACATCTCGTCCTCGTTAATAACGACAACAGAAAGATCGTCAAAACTCGAATTGAAAGGCGACGATAACTGCACTGCGCTTTGCCATTGCAAATCTCTTGATGCAAAAAAGATATCGAAATCTTTAGTTGGAGATGACTTACTCGTGCCAAACGAGCCATTAGAGGCGTAATAAAGCCCGCCTTCTACGAACTGAGGAAAGACCTCATTGTCATCAGTGTTTAAGGACGAAAGTGGGAACAATCTAGACCACTTTCTAGGCGCAGATTCTGAACCGGAAGATTTTGATTGAAGTCGAGAAGGCTCTACACTAGAGCTAATAAAAAGGTCGTAATCGTTAGCTCCGGGATATGGGCGAGCAGAAATTACAGCAAGCCCTCGATCAGAATCTATACTCACGTGTTGAATTCGCCCTATCCCTTCCCACGCTTCATCGTAAACAGCCATAATCGCAACGGTCTCAGTCTCTCCCGGCAGAGATGCGTTAGAATTGCGAAAAGCACGTAAATGCTCCCCATCCCGTTGCAAATAAATGTAGTTTGAATCTATCCCGAAAACCACATCCTC
>DQRJ01000065.1 GCA_015663855.1 Flavobacteriales bacterium
ACAGCCTGTAAGCCAGAGAACACGTGCCTTAGCAGCCATCCTATTATTTCCTCTTGGTTTAACGTGTCATACCTTAATTGGGAATGAGGGTATGCTCTGAAACCCTTATAAAAACTGGGTTTCAGGACTTCAACTTTCTAAATCTAATTTTTTAAGTTATTGATATTATTGAGTTTGGGAATGCGAACTACACAGATTACTACACACTAAGGATTGAAAACCTTACTAAAACTAGAAACTAAATTCCCCAAGCCAACCCCTTTAGTGTCATTAGTGAGAATAACAAGAACCTCATCTTTTCCAAGGTAGCAAATAATATGAGTACGAAAGCCTAGCCATCCACCGGAATGGGAGATTATGGATGGGTGTTTTTTATCTAATTCCCACCCAAAGCCATAGTAAGACTTTGAACCATCGTTTAGTACTGCTGGTTTGAATGCTTCCTCTTGCTCTTCTTTCGAAAGGAGTTCGTTATTGAGCAGTGCTTTATGCCAGCGCATCAAATCATGTACAGAGGAATATACTGCACCATCTCCAGTAACACCATCTAGATACACCAAATCATTTAATGTACCACCATGTTGTCCATATACTCGTGTTTCTAATATATCCCCTTCTGATAATAGATTTATCACTTGTGTATGATTCATATCTAATTTACTGAAGATATTCTCGTCTAGGTAATCAGCAAAAGAACCACCTGAAACCTTCTCAATAATCGCAGATAGTGTTACATATCCCGTATTACTATATTGAAACTTATCTCCCGGTGTGAAGTTTAGTTTTGGTTTATGTTGGGTGAATAGATCGAGCATGTCTTCATTAGTAAACGTCTTACTTTTATCCCAATATTTTTCTGCAAGTACCATATATTCTGTAACACCGGAGGTATGGTTTAACAGCTGACGAATTGTTATATGTGGATAGATAAACTGAGGTAAATAGTGTTGTATCTTATCGTCAATTTTCAGTTTACCTTGACTTTCTAAAAGCATAATCCCCATCCCAGTGAATTGTTTAGACACTGAAGCGAGATTAAATGATGAGTGAGTTGTTATTTTAGTTGATTTTTCAGGATGAACGTTCCCAAAGGCATTGGTATAGATAACTTCACCTTTACGAGCAAAGAGAAAAGTACCACTGATTTTCTTCTTTTGATCAAGAGACTCAAGCCATGATTCAAACTTTTGTAGCCGTTTCTCTTCCGTATCGTCCTTAGAATAACTGGGGTTATTAGCACAAGCTACTATCATGATCGATCTTGTTTCGAAATTCTATCAAACGGATGGTTTCGTTGTGCGTTTAATCTTCACAATGCTAAAGGCGCATCAACGCATCCCATTGCACAAAGACAAGCTGTATACATTAATCAACTGCCATCGAATACATGTTCCCATTAGAACCAACGACCAGGTGACGTTTCTAGTAGGCGGGGAAGAAAAACGAATGCAGGTCGGTGAAATCTGGGAAATCAACAACGCAACTTATCATCGGGTGGTGAATCATAGCGACGAAGAGAGGGTTCACTTGATTCTGGATTGGGTTCCGAATATCACCATTCCTGCAGGAGACTTGGCGACGTCATCTAGTAGTATTTCAAAACAGAGAAACCCCGGCAATATTTTTAAAAATACGCCGCGCAACGCTCTTTGCCCTTGTGGTTCAGGTAGGCGATACAAACATTGTCATGGTGCAATAAATTAACCAGACGATTTACACCTGGCTGTATTCAAGGTTCAAAATTTACAATAAATCCACTTTGAGTTATATTCAGTGAATCGGTTATTGAGTAAATCGTCGAGCAATTTCCAGATCATAAGGCAGTTCTGAATATTCGAAATCTGGTCTATATGCCCACTCGATTTCATCAGTTACTGGCGTCGCCAGGTATTCGGGATCTTCCAGTTTGTAGCTGTATGTTAAATGAGAGCCATCGTCGTCAAGGGCTAGCTTCTCAATTCGATGTTTCCCTGCACCAGAGGGCAAATCAGTCGCATTCCCTTGTCGGAACTGGGCTCGTGCATATCCTTGCTCCGCTGCTAACCGAAACCACCTAACTGCTTCAACATCATTCTCTGGAGCACCACGTCCATTGGTGTACATTATTCCCAGATTGAACTGGGCGTCTGCATCTCCTTGTTCTGCTAATCGCTTAGTTTCTTTAAAATCCTGCCCACTAGCACCTCCTGAGAATCCAATAACCAGAAGAAAGAGGAGGGTTGTGTTGAGGAGGGGTTTCATAGTAACTCTCAAAAATACCTAACCGTTCGTCCACAATAGTATGTATAGGGTGCAGATGGAACCATCCTTGTGCAAGGGGGTGTACCCCGGGGGGTGGGGTCAACTGACTGGCAATTTGACTAACTCCGAGTAGGATCGCGCGCGCGCAAAAGAAAGAGCCTAGTCGGGAGGCCTATAACGCCTCAGAGCCTATTAAAACGTATTACGTGTTAAACTATACAGCCTGTAAGCCAGAGAACACGTGCCTTAGCAGCCATCCTATTATTTCCTCTTGGTTTAACGTGTCATACCTTAATTGGGAGTAATTCATGTTTAAAGAAAAGATGAAAACCAGACACCTCTCACTCGACTCTGGCAAGACGTCACTCGCACTGGAACAGGAGTACTGGCTATTGATCGAAGAGATGTCTGAAGAAGATGGATACGGTGACTGGCGGGATTGGTTTTACTGCTGCATGCTTGAGGACAAACCCGATGACGTTTCGTTATCCAGGCATGTCAGGTTGAAGCTGGCTCAATTTTTACTCGAAGACCGTAATAACCTCAGGTACAGGTACGTGCCGGAATACAAGGAATTGGGAAAGCTTGCAAAGCAATTCGCTAAGTTCGCAGGATAATCTGCTATGGCCTCTCCGAATAAATCTTATCAAACAAAGCCTCTAACTCAGGATGTACGCCCCTTACACCATCCACAACCCTAGCCGCCCAATCAAAATATTCCCGTTTCCGCTCGAGCGACCAATCTGAAGGTGGAGAAGCCACAATATCACGTAGATTACTTATTTTATCCGCCAATTTAATGAGCTTTGCCTGATCTGAGGTATGAGGCGCATGACGAACTTGCGCTTCCTTTCGTGCAACCCAATCGAGAGTCTTGTCATCAGTTACCTCAAGTACAATGCGAGTTATCTGTTCACCAAACGCTTCTAAAAGTTCCTCCTCTGTAGTGTCAGTGTCTTCAATTGTGTCGTGGAGTAATGCCCCGCAAATTACCTCTACATCATCAACGCCGCACTCAACAGCTAATACATTCGCTAAAGCTAGAGGGTGATTGATATATGGGGTTTTTTCGGTATCTTTCCTACGTTGCTCCCTGTGCTTTACAGAAGCAAAATATGCCGCTTTTATTATTCTCTTATCTACCATTACGCTTTTCCTCGTCAATTGCTACCTGATTGCCCTTGTTGATTCAATTATAACTAAACCCAAGAAAGATTTAGGCTCAACCAGCAACGTAAAGATGAACCGAGGCGGGATAATTGAACGCAAAGAAGACAACAGAACATATATCTAGGACGGCTTAGATAATGGTGGAAGCTCCCCTATATCACCAAATGTCCCCGTCCACTCAGGTAATGGTGGAAGGTCTTTCCCTATAACACCAAAGGTTGCTTCAAAATCGTTTTTATTAAGTTCTTCAGCAACTCTAAAAAGCTCAAGGATAGTTACGGGTTTAGCTTTATTCCATGTATTGTCGTCAACGTCTAAATAAAACCCAGAAAAATGGGTTTCACTTACATCTCCAACAACGGCAGGAACATTTTCCCAATCAAAATAATGCGTGATGTCAAACATACTAAAGTCTCCTTTCTCTTACAGCGCCAAGTTGGCTATCATTTCGAAAAACGCTCTGTCCATCTCCGCCTCGCGGCGACGTTCCTCTAGTGTCAGGGGTCGAGGTGGGGGTGGAGGAGGAAGAGGATTCGAGGTCCATGTTCCTGATTTCCCCTTTTAGTGGCTCCGTTTTGATACTACCAATGGGAGCTCCACGCTGAAAAGATGATGGCTACAAAATGGCGGGTTCTGCAGCTACTTGGACCCGTACTTCCCCCAGGTATATGTCACCGTTCCTGATCCTACCAATGGGAACTCCACGTCGACAATACGAAACTCGCAACTTGGGCAGACCATCTCCACAAAGGAATCACAATAATCACCGTGCCGACATTCGGAGCCAAGACCTTTCCAGCCACAGCCTTTTTCATAAGATGGGGAGGTCGGATCCAACCAATATGTGCCTTCACACACCCATTCCTTTTTCTCCCAACCACTATCTACATTCTCCATATATCCTCCTTTTTTAATCAACGGTTAAGAAAACGTTTCAGCATTTAAATGGATATTTGACGATCCGCAGTTAAGTGCTCAACGCGAGCAGAAATCTGTGTGTCAAGAACAGGAAAATAT
>DQRJ01000153.1 GCA_015663855.1 Flavobacteriales bacterium
AATAGTTGTAGTCATGATAATCTATCAGATTTCAATTCCCATAAAGCTCATGAATGCAATTCCCATGAGACCTGTAATAATATAAGTAATTCCTAGGCCTCGAAGTGGTGCTGGAACGTTTGAATAGCGAATCTTCTCACGTATAGCAGCAATAGCAACAATAGCTAACCACCATCCCACACCACTACCTAGGCCAAACACCGTTGCTTCTGCAATCGTAGGGTATTGGCGCTCCTGCATAAATAGAGCACCACCTAAAATCGAACAGTTAACAGCGATAAGAGGAAGGAAAATCCCTAGCGCTCCGTAGAGTGCTGGTGCGAATTTTTCGACAATCATCTCTACAAGCTGAACCATAGAAGCAATAACTGCGATAAACATGATGAAGCTTAGGAAGCTTAACTCTACCTCAGAAAAAGAAGGGGATAACCAAGCTAAAGCTCCCTCCTTCAGAACGTAGTTCTCAAGTAAGTAGTTAATCGGAACTGTGATTCCCAGAACGAAAATAACTGCGAGGCCTAGGCCGTTTGCTGTCTTTACCGTTTTAGATACCGCGAGGTAAGAACACATGCCTAAGAAGTAGGCGAAAATCATGTTCTCAACGAAGATACCCTTTACGAAAATGCTTAAATATTCCATTATGATTCGATTAGGGCTTTATTGCGTGAACGTTGAATCCAAATGATAACTCCTACAACTACTAGAGCCATAGGTGGTAGAATCATTAAGTTATTGTTTTCGTAGAAACCTCCCGCAGAAATGAACCATCCTTCAGGAAGAAATTTTACCTGCCCCATTCCAGGCATAGAAATAGCTCCCGAACCGAAAATCTCCCGAACTACTGATACCGCAAGAAGAATCCAAGCGTATCCCAAACCATTTCCTATAGCGTCAAGTACAGACGGCCCAGGCTTATTAGCTAGAGCGAACGCCTCTAAACGGCCCATGATGATACAGTTCGTAATAATTAATCCTACAAATACAGAAAGCTTTTCACTAACATCTGGCAAGTATGCCTTCAGAACTTCGTCTACAATAATTACGAGTGATGCAATGATTACAAGCTGAACGATAATTCTAATTCTATCTGGAATTAAGTTACGAAGCATAGAAACGATTAGGTTTCCTCCTATCATAACGAAAAGAACAGACAAGCTCATAATTACGGCCTGTTGTAATTGAACGGTAATCGCAAGTGCTGAACAGATACCAAGTACCTGTATTGTAATCGGGTTAGAATCTCCTAAGGGATCCTTGAGAAGCCTTTTATTCTTCTTGCTAAATAACGACTCCCTCTTCGAAGTAGCTGAAGTGGCTGTTGAATTTTCAGTGCTCATTACTTTGCGCTTGTGTTCGTTTGCTTTTCGAAGTAACGTAAGTAAATCGCAAGAGTGCGATTAACCATTTCCTCAACTCCTTTTGAAGTAATAGTTCCTCCAGTAATTCCATCGACACTGTGAGTGTCTGTGTTACTTCCTCCCTTCAAGACGTTGAAGAAAGGATTTACCTCATTTAAGGTTTTGCCCCTAAACTTGTCGGTAAAGAAGTCTTCCCTAATCTCAGCACCTAGACCCGGAGTCTCTGTTTTGTGATCAAACTTAGCTCCGTAAATAGTGTGCATATCGCTTTCAATCGCGATGTAACCCCAAATAGGACCCCAAAGCCCAGAACCTACTACGGGGATTACGTAAATCTTATCTCCTCCCTTTTCACAGATATAAAGAGGGAAAATCAGCTCTGAAGCGGGTTTCTTCGACCTGTAATCTTTCTTAACATTAAGGTTAAATGGGTCTGTAGCATCAGTAGCAGAAATGTCACCCGTTTTTGAATCAACTACGTTACCCTCGCTATCTAAAGAAACTCTTTCGACAACGTAAATTGGGAAGTCGACCTTAGCATTTGTTCTGGTTGTGATAACCTGGATAGCTCCTAAAATATCGATCATCTGCTTATCGGCAGCGTTCTTCTTTTGAAGTGGTTTAAGCGTAAGAGATGTAAACGCTAGTGCTACACCCACAATAACTACCATTAAGATAGAGAATATGAACGTGTAGCCCGTGCTGTTTTTATTTATAGCCATATCAAATATTCTGAAGACGCTTTTGACGGCGGTTAATGTTTGACTGAAGAACGTAGTGGTCAATTAGAGGCGCCATTACATTCATAAATAGAATTGCCATCATGACTCCCTCAGGATAAGCTGGGTTAAACACCCTTATCATAATTGAGAAAAGACCGCCTAAAAATCCGTAGATATATTTTCCAGTGTTAGTTGATGCTGCCGTGACAGGATCGGTAGCCATAAAGACCATACCAAACATGAAACCACCAATCACGATTTGGTGTAAAGGATCAATGGCCATAAACGCGTTCATTCCCATCAAGTTAAAGAGGAATCCCATAACAAGTCCACCCGCTAAGAAAGACGCCATGATGCGCAAGCTACCTATACCCGTTGTAATTAGCACAACCGCTCCAATTAGAATTGCAATAACCGAAGTCTCACCGATAGATCCAGGAATCGTACCAATTATACAATTATGCAGTGAGAACATCCCTCCGTCAGCGAACAAAGCCATTACATTTTGAACGGCAGGAGTTTCGGCAACCTTACCTACTGTTCCCGCTAAATGACCGAGAGCCGTTGCCCCAGTGTGACCATCAACTAGAAGGTTAGCACCTTTACTTGCTGCAACATCGTGAATCCATATTTCACCAGACATTTGCTTCGGGTAAGCGAAGAATAAGAAAGCACGGGATGTAAGAGCAACGTTTACGATGTTCATTCCTGTACCTCCGAAAACTTCCTTTCCTATGATAACAGCGAAAGCAACCGCTACTGCAACCATCCAAAGAGGAACGTCAACTGGCATGATAAGAGGAATTAACATTCCCGAAACGAGGAATCCCTCGTTAATACCGTGCCCACGCTTCGCAGCAAAGATGAATTCGATACCGAGCCCCACGCCATAACTAACGAATATTAAGGGAACGACTTTTGCCGCACCGATAAGCATCTTAGCAACCAAATCTGCTTCTTGACCTAGACTAGCGTAGTACTGATCACCTAAGTTCCAAGTCCCGAACAATAACGCTGGGATTAACGATACGATTACAAAGAACATCGTACGCTTGAGGTCAATCCCGTCGCGAATATGTGAACCTTGCATGGTTACATGTCCTGGAGTAAAAGTGAATGTTTCGAGAGAATCGAACACCACCCAAAACTTGGACAATTTTCCTCCCTCTTCAAAGTGAGGTTTTACGGAACTAATGAGTTTATGAAGAGCTTTCATGATCTTAACCGAGTTCGTTTCTTAGGTTATCTAATCCTTCACGTACAATTTGTTGGACTCCGATTTTTGAAGTACAGCCATACTCGCAAAGTGCGAAATCCTCAGGGGCGACTTCGTAAATACCCAGCTTTTCCATAGAATCAATATCATTAACCATAATAGACTTCACGAGATGTACAGGGTAGATATCCATAGGGAATACCTTTTCGTATTCGCCTGTAACCACAAACGCTCTTTCCTCTCCCCCCATATTCGTATCGAGGTCCCATTCTTTAGATTTAGGCATCATCCAGGTAGGGAAGGAATGAGATAGAGAGAAGCGTTTTAAGCCAAGCCCTAACCAACCCTGAGTAAGTAGAAACTTAGGCTCGTGTCCTTCAGCAAGAAGTGCAATCGCCGTGTGGTACGCACCGAGATAACCATCGTTCGATATTTGGTCTCCTGTTAAAGGACTACCCGAAATAACTCGGACATCATCACCGTTGCTAGATTTAGA
>DQRJ01000166.1 GCA_015663855.1 Flavobacteriales bacterium
AAAGATTCGACTTCACCTTAACCGGCAACGAATCTCTGACAAGTTCGTAGCTGTGCAATAGAAGCTCCCAAAACACTTTCGCGGGGACGTCCGCAATTGGATCTGGCAACACCGAATTCCAGTGCGTTTTATTCATATGCCAAGCCGGTTTTACTCCCTCGAACTCTCCTCGCAATTCAACCGATCTCTCTGGATCGCATTTGAGGTTTACGAACTTAAAATCTTCGACGTTAAGCAGTGCAAACATCTTCCTCTTATCATCAGTACCTACCTTAAAAACTAGAGTGCTTTCGTCAAATGGGAAGCCCTGGGTTACTCCAGGAAGCCCCGAGGCGTAATCGAGAATGGTCTCAGCATTAACATCCTGTACGACTTGCCCCAGTCCCATCAGATTGTCTTGGACGAATCGCCTATCATTCTATACATCTCCTCTAGCTCTTCTTTCTTGAAATCGCGCCAAGTCCCCACCGGCATATCGAGATACATATTCATAATTCGCACACGCTTCAGTCTGCCCACTCGATACCCGAAATACTCGCACATACGACGGATTTGTCGGTTGAGACCCTGAGTGAGGATGATACGGAACTCCCGATCACCGGTTTGTTCTACAAAACAAGGATTCGTAACCGTATCCAAAATCGGTACGCCATTCCCCATATCCCTGATGAAGTTTCCGAGAATAATCCTATCGACAGTCACGATATATTCCTTCTCGTGATGGTTTTTCGCCCTGAGAATCTTGTTCACGATATCACCATCATTCGTGAGAAAAATCAGTCCTTCACTAGGTTTATCAAGCCTTCCAATCGGAAAAATCCTCGTAGGATAACCGATGTAATCAATAATATTATCCTCCTCGCGCCTCTGATCCGTCGTACAAACCACACCCACAGGTTTATGAAATGCCAGATAGACCAAATCATCTCTTTTCCCTTCCCCCACTAACTTTCCGTCCACTCTTACCTCATCTCCTGCCTGCACTTTCGTCCCCATCTCAGGCACTACTCCGTTTAAAGTAATCCTCCCCTCATCGATAAGTTTATCAGCCGCTCTTCTCGAACAGTAACCCACTTCGCTTAAGAACTTATTTATCCTCGTTTCCATATCGCAAAGGTCGTTCTTAAACCCCCCTCCCTAAACTCTCACGGTGAGAATTTCTGAAAACCGGGTCGTGTAGCACGGGGAAAGTCGTTCCTGGCGTAGTCGCCATTTTCTATCGAAGCCCTGAACGGCGAGACGTACTTTATCTCGCCCCATCTTATCGTTGATGGAATCGACGCTCTTCATTAAAGTACCACGCTTAGTTCTATCGACAGAATCGAAAAGCCCGAGCTGAACTTGCTCGGACGGAACGATATCGCCCACGAGAACGCCTGCCTTTTTATACGTACAGTCCGCTCGATATATTTCACGCAAAGCACGAATGGCCGCATCGACAATTTCGAGGTTGTCGTTAGTGGGAACTTCGAGCTTAATGGTTCGCGCCGCGTTATACTGAGTGGCTTGTGGTTTAAATGGGTTCGTATTCACAAACACCGTCACGGCGGAACAGCAACTGCCCTCTCTCCTGAGTTTCCTCGCGCAATTGACTGCGAAAGTTCCCACGGATTCTTTAAGCCCAGCTAGACTCGTTACTTCCTTCCCGAAGGATCGTGCCGTTCTGATATTTTTCTTGCGGGGCGCGTGGTCGTTTACTGTAGAACAAACCGTGCCTTGTAGCTCTTTTTGTAATCTAACGCCGGTAACGCTAAGGTTACGGCGTACCCAACCGGAATCGGCGAGGGAGAGCTTCAGCGCGTTCGTAATTCCGTAGGACTGTAGTTTCGACGCAGAACGACTACCTACACCCCAAATATCCTCGACTGGACATCGCTGAAGCGCCCGAGCGATATCGGCGGGCGAGCTTAAAACGAAAACGCCATTCATCTCCGGCATCTTCTTAGCTATACGAGTCGCGATTTTCGCAAGAGTTTTCGTCGGAGCGAGACCGATAGAAACAGGGATTCCCGTCCACTGCTCGACCTTTACACGAAGAGCTCGAGCCCTTTCTTCGGCAGCCGGCCCTTCAAAAACCAGAAACGCCTCGTCAATAGAATACACCTCCATATCATCGACCTCTGGCCTTATCGTATCCATCACCCTCTTCGACATATCTCCGTACAAAGCGAAATTCGAAGAAAACACATTCACTCCATTTCGTTCAAACAACTTCTCGTTCTTAAAAGCGGGAGCCCCCATCTTAATCCCTAAAGCCTTCGCTTCATTACTTCTCGCAATCACACACCCATCGTTATTCGAAAGAACGACAACGGGCTTGGAAACGAGGTTTGGCCTAAAAACTCGTTCACATGATGCGAAGAAATTATTACAATCGACGAGAGCTATTATGGATTTTTCGCAACTCATACCTTATGTATCACGAAAGTCACCACACCCCAAACCTGAAAACTCGACTCCTCTCCCACCTCTATCGGCTTCAGCCTAGGATTTTCAGGAATTAAAAACAACGTATCATCAACGATATCTACCCTCTTCACAGTAAACTCTCCATCTAAAATCGCTAACACGATACTGCCCTTACCAGGCGTAAGCGACCTATCAATCATTATCACATCTCCACTTTGAATCCCCGCTCCCACCATAGAATCACCTTCGACACGACAGCAAAAAGTCGCAGAAGGGTGCTGAATCAAATACGAGCTCAAGTCGAGGTCTAAGTCGAGATGATCTTCCGCCGGCGAAGGGAAACCCGCCTGCACTCCCTCGTCAAAGAAGGCTACCGCATCGAATGCTACATCACCCGCAGGGCACCATTTTAATTTAACTTTTCGACTCATTTAAAGGGATTTACGCAACATTCACGAAATAGAGAAAAGCAACCCTCTCGGATATATTCACGTCTTACATATGCGGACAGGAAAGTTACACAAAACCTATAAGCCATGAAACAACTTTCACCAATTTGTATAATCGCATTAATTACTGCGTGTTTTTTTTCACTTAACACAAGTGCCCAAACCTCAACTGCTACTCAAGTTTCATTAGCAAATTATCCCATTCCTCACGATGTCCCTGCTTCTCTTAAAGGTGTAAACCAAACCGCAAACACCTCCTACGACTTAGTGTATAACACTGCGTTCATCAACGAATTTAAAGCCATAAATCCCGGAACCATGAGGTTTCCCGGAGGCACCTTTGCAAATAGCTACGACTGGCAACTCGAATTAAACGACTCCACTAATCTCAACCTTAAAAACACCATACAGCTTGCTAATGAAGTAGGCGCCGAGATTAACTACGTAATAAACTACGGAACCACAACTCCCGCAGAAGCCGCAGAACTCGTTCATATTCTCAACGACCCTGCTCAAACATACGAAGATCTAAGACTAACTTACTTCGGCGTCACCGCCCCCGTAGGAGTAAAATACTGGGAGCTTGGAAATGAACTAGCGGCAAAATGGACATGGCATGTTTCGTGGGTAGCTGGTGGTTTTGGACAGCAGATTCGTTACAGAACTGAAGATCCTCGCTTATATATGCCGCGAACAACAACTGACTACCTTCATTATTACGGAGGCGATATTTCTCGAAGAGGTTGGGTTCCTCGATATGGAGATGGAATGACCGTATTTAACTCCATGCTTGGCACAACACACAGAGTAACCGGCCCCGAAGAACTTAACTCTGAAGCTGTCATTGATGTTACATTCGGACCTATAACGGCCGGCAGCGTTGTAGTTTGGTTTATAAGCGACACAACAATAAGCATAGGATTAGAAGATGAAGACGCGTACTGCGACAGCTCGACAGACCAACCGTGCGAAGCAATTCAACAAGATTTATACGACATAGTTACAGAACCCGCTAACCTACTTTCTCCTTCCGAATACAGTGTAAGCGCCGATGGAAAAACCGTAACCGTAACCCCTAACATACCGCTTTTAGAAAATCAACTCATCTTAGTTGAGTACGACACCCATCACGAGGGTGCTTTCGCAATAAGAGACGCCATGAAAGCGGCCGACCCTTCAATTGAAATTGGATATTGTATCGATTTTAGACAAAACTTACTAGGTAACGTACCAGGTTTCGAGGACTCACTCACAGCTAGTCCACCAGACTTCCTAATTGAACATCCGTACAACAAGGGAACCGACATTGCTCTAAATAATGGCTATGCATCAGAAATTATTCATCTCGTAGATGATAAAATATCAGACGATTTTATCCCTAGCGAAACGGAATTAGACGGGATTTGCGCAACCTTGGGCATTCCAGAAATAGGGCTTGCTCTCACAGAATGGAATATACGACTTTGCGGAGATGGTGGCTGTAACCCAGCATACAGCGGTATTCTAGGTGGGCTTTACACCGCTAATTTCTACAGTCAGTTCCAACAAGCTCAGGCGAACGGAGAATTAGATATACGTTTATCTAACCACTTTGCTGGAGTTGCCTCAGGAAATAACCTTATACATATGTGGCATCATAATGGCACTCTAGAATCCACCCCTCAGTCAGAGGCTACTCGTTTAGTTCAAGATGTTATAGGAGACCAAATGATGGTTTCGTCAGATATAATAATTGAAAACAACCCAATATTAACTCTATATAATCAAGTGCTTGACACAGATGGCAACCCCACAGGAGCATTAGAATCTTATGAAGCGGAAGCTCTTAAGATTTACGCACATGACGATATCGCTAATAACACCGTAGAGTTTCTCATTCTAAATAATGATGATGCTTCTAACCATATTATAGAATTCCAACTTCCGTGTGACAGAATAGGTAGCGATGCTACTTTCGAAATATTATCAGGCGACATTACAGGAGATTCTTACTCTATTAATACAGGAATCACATCATCAATCGCCGGCACTTATACTTTAAACACTCCATTATTTAGCGTTACCACGTTAAAAATCCCGTATACACCTTCTGCAACCAGCTGTACGTGTTTTGCAGACTTCAACGGAAACGGGACTGTCGAGACTAACGATTTCTTAGACCTACTCTCAGAATTCGGGTGCTCTAGTAATTGCAATTACGACCTAAATGCTAACGGCTCAGTTGCCGCCGATGACATCCTGATTTTCCTTGCTTTGTTCGGGGAGGTGTGCTTTTAAGCGCAGAAATCGTGCTTAGTCGTGCTAATAAGTCTAAAAGAAACTCGCAAAAAAGCACTAAAATCACTTCTTATATGCCGATTCGTAGACGTCAATCCACTCCTGAACTGTCATTTTACTAACAAGTTCCCCAATTAAATCGAATGGAATTTTATCCATTTTTTTAAACCGTACGCAACTTTTTCCCATATCCAATTTTCCTAGATCGCGAAGCTTCCATTCGCTTACAAACCAATCTAAAAGTTCCGGTTTGGAATAAATACCCATATGGTAAAGCGCAATAAAATTTTTCTGAGAAGCCAAATTAATAAATGGTAAAGGCAACTTCGTATTACAGTGATAACCTGCTGGATACAGCGAATGTGGCACCACATACCCTAACATTCCATAACTCATTTCCTCATTGAATCCATCTGGCAAATTGGATAATATCGCATGCCTCAGCCCCGACATTGGCGTAAATCTATCCGATGGGATTTTTGACAAATAATCCTCAGGGCTTGTAGCTTCAATTTTCATTGTTCACAAATTATAAAACTCGCATAATGTGCCAAAACTACACTTATAAACATATACATATATAAAAAAACATAACCTAAAGCACCAAAACAGTAGGATTTAACTACTAATATAGCAAAACGTTAAATAGTGTTACATAGACATTATCAATTTGTTAAACTAATTTATTACTTTATGAAAGCAAAAATGCTAGTATTTATGACCTTGCTGTTCTCAGCAACGGCTTGGTCTCAATCTTCAGTATCCGGCACGGTTACTGACAAAGCCTCCGGCGAGGGTATGCCAGGTGTGGGCGTCATTGTTGACGGGTCAGGCCAAGGTGTCTACACGGGCCTTGACGGAACTTATTCTGTCACAGCGAACCCAGCCACAGACGCTTTAACCTTCAGCTTCATTGGTTACACTACTTTACGTGTAGCACTTAACGGGAACTCTACAGTTAATGTAGCACTCGAGAGGGGAGTTGAGCTCGATGAGGTTGTTGTAACCGCTCTTGGTGTGTCTCGTGAGAAGAAAGCTCTCGGATACTCAGTTCAAGAGCTCGGAGCAGACGCTTTTTCAGGAGCTAAAACTGACAACATCGTTCGTTCACTTTCAGGTAAAGTGGCCGGTGTTCAGGTTACTTCTGGAACTTCTATCGGTTCTTCCTCGAAGATTCTTCTTCGTGGAGCAAGCTCTATCACTGGAGATAACCAGCCACTATTCGTAGTGAATGGAGTTCCTATGGACAACAGCGATTATTCGTCTACTAACACCCAGCGTTCTGTTGGAGGTTACGACTACGGTAACGCTATCCAAGACATCAACCCAGACGACATCGAGTCTGTCACAATTCTTAAAGGTGCTGCTGCTGCCGCTCTTTACGGATCACGTGCGTCTAACGGTGCTATCGTAATCACTACTAAGTCTGGTAAAGGTTACCAAGCTTCTGGTAGGCGCGGACTGGGTATATCTGTACACTCAGGCGTTGCATTTAACAATGTATACATTCTTCCTGATTTCCAAAATCGTTACGGCGGTGGTGCTGGAACAGCTTGGATCGACACTGTAGATGGAGCTTTCATTCCAGACTATGGATATGACGGATCATGGGGAGCTGAGCTTCTCGGACAAGATGTTCGCCACTGGGATTCATGGGATGAAGGAAACGAGAACTTCGGTGAAGTTCGTGGATGGAATCCTACGGACAGTGATGTAGATGAGTACTTCCAGACAGGAGTTACATACACAAATAGCTTCGCTGTTACAGGTGCTACTGACGAGAGTTCTTTCCGTCTTTCTTACACAAAGCGAGATCAGACTGGTGTTTACGAGAATTCTTCATTGAACCGAAACACTCTTTCTTTCTCTGGTTCTGCTGACGTGAGTGATAAGCTAACTGCTAGCGCTAACGTTAACTACGTACAAAGCGTAGGTAAAGGTCGTCCACAAACTGGATACGGTTCTTCTATTATGAGCCAATTCACACAGTGGGGACAACGTCAGCTTAGTATGGATAGACTTCGCGACTACATGAATGCTGACGGGACTCAACGTACTTGGAACCGTAATAGTGCTTCTGACGGAGCTCCTCACTACTGGGATAACCCATTCTGGGAGCGTTACATGAATGTACAAGATGACCAACGTGACCGTGTTTACGGAAACGTTAGCATGAACTACACCATTAACGAGAATTTAAGTGTTACTGCTCGTGCAATGACTGATTTCTACACAGATCGTCGTCAAGAGCGTATCGCTGTAGGTGGTGTTAACGAGTCTAAATACTCTGAGTACACACGTCAATTACAGGAGAATAACTTAGATCTTTACTTAAACTTCAATAGAGAATTAAGTGACGAGCTAAGCATGACAGGTTTTGTTGGTGTAAACAAAAGAACTCGTGACTATAACCGTTTAGGGGCTTACACTTTGGGTGGTTTAAATACTCCTGGCCTCTACACTGTGACTAACGGTGTTGATGGATATCAGGTAAGCGACTACGAAAGTCACAAGCAGGTTAATTCTGTTCTTGGATCTATGAGCTTCGGTTACAACAGTACTATATATGTAGACATTACAGGTCGTAACGATATCAGTTCTACTCTTCCAGACGAGAACAACAGTTACTTCTACCCTTCTGCTACTGCATCTTACATCTTTAGCGAAGCTATGGAGTCTGACGTAGTAAGCTTCGGAAAGTTACGTTTAGGATGGGCTCAAGTTGGTAACGACACTGACCCATACGAGACTGGGCTTACTTATGGAGTAGACCCTAACTACGGTTCTAGCGGTTCTTCATACGTACCTAACGCACAGAACAATCCTAACCTACGTCCTGAGAAGACAACTAGCTTCGAGGCTGGTATTGAAATGAACTTCTTCATGGATCGTTTACGTTTGGATATGACTTACTACGACAACACTACTGAGGATCTAATCTTCAACGTACCTGTAAGTGCTTCTTCAGGTTACACAAGTGCAGTACTTAACGCTGGAAAGACGAATAACAGAGGTGTTGAGTTAGCTCTTAGCGCAACTCCGGTTATGACAGACAACTTCCGTTGGGATATTAGCTTAAACGTTGCGAAAAACAGAAACGAACTTATTGAATTAGCTGATGGAGTTGAAAACATTCGTTACACATCTCTATTCGGAGTTACTCTTGAGGCACGTCCTGGACAGCCACTTGGTACTTTCTACGGATATGATTTCTTATACGATGATGATGGAAACAAACTTGTTGATGCAGACGGATATTACTTAAGCACAGACGAGGTTGTTCCTATCGGCTCTATCCTTCCTGACCACACTGGTGGTTTATACAACGCTTTCACTTTCGGAAACGTAAGCTTTAGCGCATTGATCGACTTCCAGAAAGGTGGATCTCTACATAGTTACTCTAATCAGTGGGGTAAGTACTCGGGTACTTTAGCTGAAACTATTGAGAACAACATCCGTGAGGATGGTATCGTAGTTGATGGTATGCTAGCTGAGCAGAACGCTGAAGGGGAGTGGGTAAGTACTGGAGAAGCTAACTCAGCGAACATTTCTGCTGGAGCTCACTTCTTCTACAACCAAGGATACATAATTCATGCTGCTGACCAATACGATGCTTCTTTTGTTAAGCTTCGTGAGCTGCGTCTTGATTACGACCTTCCTGCTGACCTACTGGGTGATCTTCCTTTCTACAACATTAGTTTAGGAGTTTACGGACGTAACCTAGCTATCCTTAGCAGCAACGCTCCGCACATTGATCCAGAGGTGACTACTTCTGCTTCAAACATCCAAGGATTCGAGGGTGGTCAGCTTCCAGCTGAGCGCACTATCGGTTTCAATCTCAAGTTGACACTATAATTTAAATCCATCAATTATTATGAAAATGAATAAAAATATCTTCATCCTGATGGGCTTAATTGGCGCCATCAGCATCACTGGATGTACTAAAGACTTCGGTGATCTCAATACGAACCCTAACGAACCTACTTCGGTTTCTACCGGTTTCCTTTTAACAAATGCTCAGAAATCTATAATGGACCGCAACTACAACAGTTTCTGGGGTAGTCGCCGTGCAATACAGATGTCTCAATACTGGAGTTCTAATCAGTACTCTAACGAGAGCCGTTACCAGTTCAGAACTGAAACAGGAAACGCTGCTTGGAGTTCTTACTATGCGGGTGCTCTTGAGAATCTTCAGAACATCATAGACCAAAACACAAACTCTCCGGAGGATGTTGCTGGTTTCGGTGCTAACGAGAATCAGATAGCAGTAGCTACTATTCTACAGGTTTGGGTTTATCAACAGTTAACTGATGCATTCGGAGCTATTCCGATGACAGATGCATTACAAGGTTCTGATAATACTACTCCTGCTTACGATAGTCAATCTAGTGTTTATGCAAGCTTGTTAAGTATGCTTAACGCATCTATTAGTGGTATGGATGCCTCTGCTATGGGTCCTCTAGGAGATCAGATTTACGGTGGAGACATGAGTGCTTGGGCTGCTTTTGCAAATAGCTTAAAGCTACGTGTTGCTATGCGTATGGCTGATGTTGACGGTGCTACTGCACAAGCTGCTGCCGAGGCTGCTGCTGCTGCTGGATGTATCACAGACAATGGCGGAAACGCTTTGTTTGCATACCTAAGTGGTGCTCCTAACAACAATCCTATTAATGAGTCCGCGAAGACACGTACTGACTTTGCTGCTTCAAATACTATGATTGATCATATGACTGCTACGAACGACCCACGTATGTCTATTTACTACTCTGCAAATTCTGATGGAGTATTCATAGGCGAGGTTTACGGTTTGGATGAAACTAATGCTGCTTTGACTACAGACGAGTCTGTAAGTCAACTAGGCGCAACGGTTCTTGCCGCTGACTTCCCTGGAATTTATATGGACGCTGCTCAAGTAAACTTCCTTCTTGCTGAGGGAGCTGCTCGTGGCTGGTCTATGGGTGGTACTGACGCAGACTACTATGCTTCTGGTGTTGCTGCAAACATGGCTTTCTGGGGAGTTGATGAGACTGCTGCTGCAGATTTCGCTACTGCTAACACTTACGACGCTACTGATTGGAAGACTTCTATCGGAACTGCTAAGTGGGTTGCATTATATATGCAAGGCCATGAGGCTTGGGCTGAGTTACGTCGTTTAGATGCTCCTACACTTAATGCTTGTGCCGATGGCCAGTTGGACGGTGGAGACGGTATCCCTACTCGTATGATGTACCCTCTTGATGAGCAAACGCTTAACAATGCAGCTTGGTCTGCAGGCGTTGCTTCTAACGGTGGAGTTGACGATCAGCATTCTAACCTATGGTGGGACGTTAACTAAGGCATTGCTTTAGACCAAACAATCTTCGTGAAACCCCGCTTGTCTTCGGACTGGCGGGGTTTTTCATTCCTAAAAACTTAGTGCGTATTTTCACAAAATGAAAGGACATTGGAACGAGAGATATGCAGAAAACGAGGCGGCATACGGGCGTAAGCCAAATAAATTTTTCGCAACGTCACTGGGTGAGCTTGAAAACTCCGATTCAGATGGCGGAAAGTCCTTACTTCTCCCCTGTGATGGGGAAGGGCGTAACGCTGTCTATGCTGCGAAGCGGGGATGGGATGTATGCTCGTTCGATAATAGCACGGTCGGAGTAGAGAAGTCGAATCGATGGGCATCGGAGGCCGGAGTAGAGATCGATTCGAAATTAGCAGATGCATTCGAATTCAAGCCCGAACGGAAATTCGATGTCGTCGCACTCATATTCGCGCACATGCCTTTAGAAATGAGGCTCACATTCCATAACCGAGTTAAGAACTGGCTTACTCCAGGGGGCACACTTATTATTGAAGGATTCCACAAAGATCAGCTAGGTTTAGGATCGGGAGGGCCGAAGAAATTAGATATGCTATTCGATGAGGAGACCATTAGAGATGATTTCTCAGAATTTGAAATACTATCTATAATAAAAACAATACAAACCCTAGACGAAGGTCCCTTCCATCAAGGGAAAGCTATCACTTTGCAGTTTCGTGCGAAATCATTAACTTGACCCAAATCGCAAAGTAACATACTATGAAAAATCACATTCTATTCACCTTGATTGGCGGTGTAATCTTATTTATTTGGAGCTTTATTTCATGGGCGGGAATAAACTTCCACATCGATGAGCAGAGTTACACACCCTTAGAATCAGAACTACTATCTGTGATTGCAGAGACAGGCATTGAACCAGGAATGTACGCACTAGGACAGGGAGACGCTTCGAAGGGGCAGGAAGCTCAATGGGCAGAATGGGAAGCCGATTTTGAGGGCAAGCCGTGGGCCGTTCTTAATTACATTGAGAAATCAGAAATGACAATGGGTATGAACCTATTCCATGGATTCTCGATGAATTTACTAGTCGCAGCAATCTTATTCTTGATCCTTAACCAAATAAAAGCACTGAATTATAGACAAGCAATAATAATATGTGTGAGCATTGGGCTTATTGCGTTTATGATGGAATACTACAATGGATATATTTGGTTTAAATCACCTGGAATATATGCACATTTATTAGACGCTGTAGTTCCGTGGACATTACTAGGCCTGCTTGGCGGCAAGTTTGCTTCAAGCTAGCAAAAGACGAGCATGCTCATTTAATCATCTCTTGAGTTGAGCAAAGGGGCTTAAACAACGAATGGGAGTAATTACGCCGAGTGTATTCCGAAAATGAGATCATAGAGATCAGCTCCCTAGACTCAAAAGACATGGATTCGCTTTCGCTTTTCTATAAAATTCTCTATTGAGAGATTTATATGCTAACCACAAGCACAGTTGAGAAATCAACACTAGAACTCTTAAGATGTGAAAAAGAAGCTTGTATACACCCTAAATAAATCTATATAAAATGCGTTTTATTAATATGAAAAGTTTATTCGCGGTATCGCTCCTAGTTTGCTTGAGTTTCACCTTTAATAGCTGTTACGAACCTGGCGAAGTATGCTGTGAGAACCATACTCTTGTGACGGTTGTAGATTACACAGGTCTTGACGGCTGTGGCTTAGTATTGCTAACCGAAGACGATGTTCTAGAGGCGTACAACCTGACGGAATGTGGTGTTATCCCCGAGGAGGGTATGAGACTTTGTGTAGACTACGAAGAGATCGCTGCGGTAAGTATCTGCATGGTGGGGCCTATTGTCGAATTGACGTATTGTGAGGTAGTAAATTAACCGTGAACTTCACAATACCTCCCCCAATCTGCATCTGAGAGTAATTACTATCAAGCCCGATAATGTATACAACAACTGATTGATATTTATACAATGGTTTATTCATTATATTTGACTTAATATACTAGTGATACTGATCAATTTTCTTAACCATGACACGAATTTTATCGCCCGAAAACCTACTTTTCTTAGGTTTATTATTTCTGCTTTCAGTTAACTTATCAGCTCAAGAGTCATCCATCTCGGGGACGGTTTTAGATGCTGAAGCAAGATACCCTCTTCCTGGAGCTTACGTTAAAATCTCCACACTCGAGGGGTTCGTGACTCCTACTGATTTGGATGGCCGATTCTCATTTTCAAACGTTCCTGTTGGAAGGCACATCGTACAGGTAAGTTTCATGGGATATGAATCCCGAACATTCGATGGGATAGTCGTCGTTAGCGGAAGACCTGTGGTTCTTGAAATTAAAATGATAGAGAGCGTTGTGGCTATTGAAGCGGCAGAAGTAACTGCGACAAAGGCTGGAGAGGTTATGAATGAAATGGCTACAGTTAGTGCACGTGCCTTTACTGTGGAGGAAACCGATAGATATGCAGGGTCTCGTGGAGACCCGGCACGTATGGCAAGCAACTTCGCTGGCGTTCAAGGAGCCGATGATTCAAGGAACGATATCGTTGTTCGTGGCAATAGCCCTAGCGGTGTCTTATGGCGAATTGAAGGGGTTGATTTACCTAACCCAAACCACTTTTCAGTACCTGGAACTGGCGGAGGTCCAGTGGCTATCGTTAATAACAAAACTTTGGCTAATTCGGATTTCTTCACAGCAGCATTTCCCGCTGAATTCGGAAATAGCACTGCTGCGGTGTTTGATTTAAAACTAAGGAACGGAAACCAAGATCACTGGCATGGGAGTGCTCAACTCGGATTTCTAGGAACCGAAGTACTAGCCGAAGGGCCTATAAACAGAGACAAGAGATCTAGCTTTTTAATTAATTACCGATACTCCACGGCCTCTATTTTTTCGGCTGTAGGAATAGATATCGGCACAAGTGCTGTACCTAAATACCAAGACGGTAGCTTTAAATTATTTACTCCTATTAATGGTGGAGGATCACTTTCATTATGGGGAATTGGCGGAAATAGCAGTGTTGACATTATCATCTCTGAACAAGAAGCACCCGAGCGAAACATATACGGCGACAACGATAGAGATCAGTACTTCCGCACAGGCATAGGCATTGTGGGACTTACTTACACAAAGCCCCTCAACAATAAATCATTTATTAAGTCGACATTAGCTATCAGTCGTGATCGGCAGGACAGTAATCACGATTACGTGACACGCGATTTACTAATCACTGAAAGTGACACTTTGTATACTAACGTGAATACAAGCCCTCTAATGACATATGGATTTGTGAAGGATCGTGTGGCTTTAGCCGTCCATGCAAATCGTAAACTTGAGACTTCAAAAGGAACCGCGACATTGCGAATGGGGTTAAACGCTGATGCTATGATGTGGTCGTTTCAAGACAGCATTCGTGCTTTCACAAGTGATGCTGACAGTCTTGGAGCGTGGGGACGAAGATGGGATGCTGATATGAATGGCGTATTGATTCAGCCATTCTTTCAATTTAAGCGCCGTCCTAGCGAAGCTTTAACGTGGACCGCAGGTGTACACTCCATGATGGATACAAGAAGCGGAGCCGTATCTTGGTTTGAACCTAGGCTTGGAATAAAGTGGGTGTCATCAGGTGGAACGGTTTGGTCGGCAGGATCAGGGCTTCATAGCCAAGCACAATCTTCTTATATCTATGCTGCCGCCACCGCTACAGAAGAGACAGGAAATCTTAACATGCCAAATCAAAAACTCGGCTTCACACGCAGTTTGCATAACGTAATAGGGTTAACAAGCCAGCTATCTGATTTGTGGACACTAAAGCTTGAAGCATATCACCAATATTTATTTGAAATTCCAATTGCTGACATCTCTACTGTTTGGGGGGCAAACAATGGTAGCTATTCGCTCATTAACGCTGGAGGTGGATTCTCGCGCTTGTTCCCCGACACTCTTGTAAATGGTGGCGAAGGGAGAAATATAGGCCTGGAAATGACTCTTTCAAGGGCATTCCGAGAGGGTTGGTTTGTTCTTTTTACAGCTAGTGTTTTTGACGCGAAATACGAGGGTGCTGACGGTATTAGTAGAAATACAGATTTCAATGGGAAATATGCCTGGAATTTCCTTGCAAGTAAGGAGTGGAAACTGAGTTCGAATATAGGCTTAGTAACCGGCCTTAAGGCTACAATGGCTGGTGGTAGATGGTACGGTCCTGTAGATGATGAGGCTAGCCTTGTGCAAAGAGAAATTATATATATAGATCAAGACAGAAATACTATTCAATTTGATGACTATTTCCGCTTAGATTTAAAAACAAACTTAACGTGGAATCGCCCAGAGACAACACATGAGCTAGGCATAGATTTCGTAAATATTCTCGGTACAGAGAACATTCTAAAGTTGACGTATGCTCCAGATGAAATGGATATTAATGATCCTAATTATAGTCCTGTACGTGAGGAATATCAGCTCGGGTTCTTGCCTATTTTCTTTTACCGAATTGATTTCTAAATCAAAATTTTTGAGTTTTTACGTATTTATCCAACATCAAAATCCTTACTTGAAAAAAATAAAGTCGTTAAGCATAATACTCCAATTAAGTATGATAATCTTAGTGCGTCAGAATTAAAAATACTAATAAAGAAAGCCCCGTTTTTAGAATCTTCGATTAGATGCCTTAACCAAAGTTAACGACGAAGTCTCGGACGGCAGGCATTTGTATGGCGGGGCCAAAAATGGGGCCAATTTCATTTGTTTTGTTTTAAACCTAATTCCCACAAAACATTTAAAATCAATACTTTATGAAACAAAAAGTAACCCTTGTTGGGCAAAGCATTTTTTGAGTCTCCAAATCCTCTAAAACACCAGTAAAATCGGTCGTTTTAGGGCACCTTTTTTCCACACTCTTTTAACAATCCTGAATAAGCCTTACTTACTCGGGCACTCCTGTTGGATACACATAAAATAATATTCGTATCTTATATGTCTAAAAACTAATACTATGAGATATTTCTTTCCCCTTGTCTTAATTGGCCTATTCACATCTTTATCTGCTCAAGAGATTATTACTTATCCTTATAACCCAGACTCTGATGGAAATGCATTTGTAGCTTCGGCAGATATGCTTGAAACCCTTGCTGTTTTCGGTTCAGTATTCACACCTGCAGAGATTCAAATTGATGGAGTTGCTTTGACTGAAGTTATCACTCAACTTCAATCCACACTTACATTACAACAGGTATACATTGAACAGCTCCAACAATATATTTCAGTCACAGACCAAACGGTATTGATTTCTGGCGCCAACCTTCAAGTAGTTAATGGAGATGGTATGACAGACGTAGGTGTAAATGGCACAGGGAACATCATTATTGGCTACAATGAAGACAATGGCGATGTTAAATCAGGCTCTCACAACCTTGTAGTAGGAAAGAATCACACTTATTCTTCATATGGAGGCATTGTTTTGGGTATAGACAACTCAATAGAAGGAGCTTATTCTTCCGTCTCGGGGGGGCGAAATAACACCGCTTCGGCTTATAATTCTTCCGTCTCGGGTGGTTGGCAAAACACCGCTTCGGGTAATTATTCTTCCGTTTCGGGGGGGTATTTTAACACCGCTTCGGGGCTAGGATCTTTCGTCTTGGGTGGACTATATAACACCGCTTCGGGTAATTATTCTTCCGCTTCGGGGGGGTTTTTGAACACCGCTTCGGGAGAGCAATCTTCTGTAGTTGGCGATGCTGGTAACACTTTCTTTGATAACTCTGCTGACGGAAATACGGTTAATTAGTGGAGTAGATAGTGGACAAATCATCCAACACCTTTTCTTTAACACATTGACAATCCTACTTCTTTTTATTTGAAGCATACATTTTATGCTCAATAAAATTATGCAATGGGAATATTAGTGCAGCAATACACACGTTGACTAACAGCTTCAATACTGGCTCACTGTTAGTTAGTATTTCAATCTTAGGATCAAAGTAAACAAGAGTAAATTCAAACAAAGTAAGGACAGTTAAGAAAATCCCACCCTTTATTACGATTGCTGGTAAATTCATTCTGATCGTAAATGACATTAATATAAATAAAACTATAATCAGAGAAAGAGCTCCTGAATACTGAAGAAAATTTCGTTCTTTTAACTTAACTGCTGCAGCCTCTTCATGGCGAAGCTTTTCTTTTAAACTAAGAGCTTGTTCATGTTTCGTCTCCGATAAACTAACTGGAGGGATATGAGTGATTAAATACAAACTATCCTCATTTGCTTTTGCTTTCTCTAGGGCATGAATATATCTTACATAATCTTTTTTAAGCTTATAAACTTGAGCCAAACCATTCCATGCATTCAACAAGTTATCTTGATACCAGCTCTGCAGTTCACCGTTAACTATTTTTAAAAATCGTTGCTCTGCTTTATCCAAATCACCTGTTTTCAAGTAATATTCACCTTTAAGACTGAAGTCCGACTCCATATTATCATAAATTAACTGCAACTTATCTGCAGCTTTGATAAAATAGAAAGCTGAATCTAAATCGCCATGCTTCAAATGATAACGCCCCAAACACAGACTTGCATCAATTTTTCTAAATGGATTATCAATCTTAGTGGCTACACTCATACTCTGATAACAAATGTCTAAACACTCATTCCACCTATGTAATTTTAAATACATATAACTGAGATTATTTAGCATAATCACTCTATTAGATTGATTTGAAAGCTCAGGTAAATAATCTATAGCTTTTAAGAAATAATCAATTGCTAAGTCATACTCGGCGGCTAACATATATGCCAATCCACTATTTGCGTAAGCCGCTGCTAAAAAATTTAAGTTTGCATTATTTTGCTCTACTAACTCTGTATTTCGATATAGCTCAATTGCTTTATAATAATAATGTAACACTTTAACCACATCTCCTTCATTATCATAAAGCAAACCGAAATTAAAATAGGCTTTAGCCAGATAAGTATATTCTAAATTATCAGAAAAATATATTGAAGCTTCAAATAATAATTCTTTTGCCTTTAGATTGTTTTCAATAGACCTATTATCCCATAAATAAACAGAAGATAATGCTAATTGAGTTTTAGCTACACCGAAATTGTTATTCGTTTTGACAAATAAGTCAAACGCATTTTGAATACTGCGATTTGCATTATCGAATTTATTAAGCCGAGTTAAACTAATTCCTTTAGCTAAAAAAGCAAGTGCCATACCATTTACATCATCGATTTCCTCAAAAGCAATTGCTGATTTAGTTGAGTAATCAATTGCTAAGAGATAATCACTCTTAATTTCAAAAAGGGTCGCAATTTCAAGAAGGTTATGTGCTTTCTCAGATGATAGGTCTAAACCACTAGTCACCGTGATTAAACTATCTACGTTTTGAGAATAAAAATTATTGAACTTACCAAATATACTGAGAATATAAAAAATTGATAAAACAAATATTCTTTTAATAATCATACAAGTTGAACTTAACCTCACAAAGTTTTTCTCAGAAAGCTGAAAGTCATCCTTTCAAGTCTATCAAACTTTCCATCCGCTTCATAAATTTTCTTGATCTCTTCAAGAAGGTTATCAATCTCTTCTTCCGAGCATTTGTTTTCTTTCACGTAAGAATTTATCTTATCTATTCTTTCAATGTCATTATCCGCGTTAATTTCTTTCTCTATAGAAGAAACAGTTTCTGCATCAACGTTTTCTGAAATATTCGCTAACTCATCTTCCGTTACTTTCAAATCTGTTTTAGCCGCGTAAAACAACAAGTAAGCCATGAAATCTGTTTTGGTCCAATCTGACATATTTTCAAATATTTGTTGTTACGAAAATACTCATTATTCTGAATCTCTCAACAACAATATAATGTTAATCTCATTTAGGAGGTGTCTCTTACTTAAATGCAGTGAACTAGAGCTTTTTTAATTAAATCGTGTTCTCAAAGCGATAGCGGTTTTTCTTCACTTTCTCATAATTTTTTCAGTTCTATTGTATCACGATTTTTTGACAGCTTGATAAATTCAGCAACTCCCCTACTCAATTTCTGACATTATGCATCAAGAATGACACGACGGTCTTCTGTCTCATTCATCTTGATGTTTAACACCCCAAGGCTACACATAAAATAAAAGATC
>DQRJ01000183.1 GCA_015663855.1 Flavobacteriales bacterium
GACACCATCTATAGTTTGGACTGCAAAAAAGATAACCGGAGAAGGACACACAGGAATTATTCCTGCAACCTTAGGGAAATTTAAAGTTGAGAACGGAGCTGTTTCTAGAGGAGTCGTTTCTTTTGACATGAAAGGCTTTGAATCAACCGACATTGAAGGTGAGTACAAGGGCAAGTTCGACAATCACTTAAGGTCTGCTGACTTTTTTGATGTTGCAAAGTACCCTACTGCACGCTTGATAATAAACGAATCTTCTAAAGATGCGAATGGAAATCTGCAAATCTCAACCACTCTTGACCTACACGGCGTTGAGGTTGATTATTTGATTCCATTCTCTGTTGAAGAGGTTAAAATCGGAGAAACCGGGAAGGGATATAAGCTCTCAGGTGAGTTCTTTATGGACAGAACGAAGCATGACTTGAAATATGGTTCAGGCTCATTCTTTGACGATCTTGGAGACAGAACTATTAATGATAATGTATTTCTCAAATTTGAGTTTGTAGCTATGTAATCATACGTAGAAATACTTAAGAGACGTAAAAAAGCCACGCAATTGCGTGGCTTTTTTCATGCTCTAACTAAAGTAATGAAATTATAACCCCTACTTCACTGTCTCAAATAATCCGTGAATTTTAGCGTCTATCGACTCTATAATCTTACTTAAGTCTTCTTTACTATCAGCAAAGTCAATATCCTCTACATCTATAATTAATAGATTCCCTTTTGAGTATGTAGAGATCCAAGCTTCATACCTCTCATTAAGGCGATTTAAATAATCCAAACGAATAGCTTCTTCGTAATCACGGCCTCTCTTTTGGATTTGAGCAACCAGCTTAGGCACAGAAGCTCTTAAATAGATTAAAAGATCTGGTGGAGTGACAAAGGTCTCCATTAACTCAAATAGGTGAAGATAATTTTCGAAATCTCGCTGAGTCATAAGACCCATCGCCGCAAGGTTAGGTGCGAAAATATGAGCGTCTTCGTATATAGTTCTATCTTGAATCATCGGCTTTCCCTTGTCTTTTAAAGAGATAAGCTGCTCAAATCTGGAATTGAGGAAGTACACCTGCAAGTTGAATGACCAACGTTGCATATCCTTATAAAAATCGTTTAAGTATGGATTATCATCTACACTTTCGTAATGAGGAGTGTACTTATAGTGCTTCGCTAAAAGCGTGGTTAATGTGGTCTTGCCCGACCCGATATTTCCTGCAACAGCTAAATGCATATGTATAAAGTAAAGTTCTTAATGAGGTGGGAAATTAGCAACTTTTTCCGCCCATAACAAGCATTGTCTATCGATTGGGGATAACTCTTAATATTTCATCGATAAAGAGTCTTGAATTTGAAAGCCTCGGTATTTTGTGTTGGCCTCCTAATTTATTGTTTTCTTTAAGCCAAAACTCGAAAACTCCTGCCTCAATTTCTTGAATTTCAGGCATTTTAAGAACTAAGTCCGAAGATCTTTTGGCATCATAATCTGAATTCACTTTTTTTAATTCAAAATCAAATACTTCAGCAAATTGATCTAATGCACAAATTTTGTTTTTAGACGTTTTTGAAAATTCTATAGCCCAAGTATGACCAATTGGGTGTCCGTCAGATGCTAATCTAGGTGCTCCTGTGAATTCCTTAATAGAAACTTCTAACTTCTGAGCAGCAAGAGAAATAGCTCTCTCGACTTGATCAACCATCAATTCCTCTCCAACAATATTTAGATAAGAAGACAATCTCCCTGCCACTTGTAGCCTATAGGGATCTCTGCTTGTTAATCTAATCACGTCACCGAGTAGATACCTCCAGAGCCCTGCATTTGTTGAAATAACCAAACCATATTCCTCCCCTATCTCAAGTTCACGTATATCTAAGGTTCTGGGGTGCTTGCTATTTATTTCAGAAATTGGTAGAAACTCATAGAAAACACCGTGATCTAGAAGTAAAGCCATATCATCGCGCTCAAGTGAGTCCTGAATAGCGAAAAAACCTTCCGAGGCGTTGTAAGTCTCCATATAATTGATATCTGGAGATTTAATTAATCTATTAAACTCTTGTTTATATGGAGCAAACCCCACACCGCCGTGCATGTATAATTGAAGGTTAGGCCAAACCTCGTCTAAACTAGATGCTCCTGTTATTTCAAGTACTTTGTTAGAAACAACCAGCATCCAACTGGGAATTCCGGCCAATATTCGAACATCCTCTTTAATAACACTCTCGGCCATTAGCTCGATTTTATCTTCCCAATTTTCGAGCATGGTAATCTCTCGACTAGGAGTTCTCCGCATCTCCACCCAAGAAGGTAGATTACGGATTATTATTGCAGAGAGATCTCCCATCAACGCACCCTGAGAATTTGAACTCAACTTAGCACTCCCTCCTATTATTAGATGCTTTCCAGAGTACAATTTAGCTTTAGGTCTTTGCTCACAAAACATAGCTAATAGATCTCTTCCTCCTTTGTAATGTCCTGTCCTGAGCGAATCTTTTGTGACAGGCAATAACTTTGAACGATCTGATGTAGTGCCTGATGTTTTTGCAAACCATTCAACACTACCAGGCCAAAGAACGTCAGACTCCCCTTCAATAGACCTTGAAATCCATGGTTTTATTTCGTCATAAGTTCTTATGGGAATTTGAGCTTTAAAGTCCCGTATACCCAATGACCTCACATCTTTATATAATCCGTGTTCTTGTCCATACTTAGTTCGTTGAAGACCGTGAAATAACTCACTAAATACAGCCCTTTGAGATTCGACTGGCCTTTTCATAACCCAATCTATCTCCACCATTCGGCGGCGAATAATTGACGAGAAAAGGCGATTTACAGACATTTACGATTCTACTAGCGCAAAGACTCGTGATATCGCTCCTAAAGCGTAATCGATATCTTCGTTCGTTGTGTATCGAGAGAACGAAAATCTTAGGCTAGCTCGATTGGGGTCGTGGTAGCCAAGGGCGTTCAGGACATGTGAGCCCGTAGTTGCACCACTTGAGCACGCACTTCCGCCCGAGCAAGCGACCCCTTCGAGGTCGAGCAAGAATAAAGCCATACCGCTATTAGGATGGGGCGGGAATTTTACGCTTAGAACTGTATAAAGGCGACTCTCCTTATCACTTTCTGCATTGAAAACAATGTCCGAATCGATGTTCATAAGGCCGTCAACCATACGCTTTTTAATAGAACGAATGTGCGTTGAGTGCTTGTCGAGTCCATCATAAGAAAGTTTTAACGCGGCTCCTAACCCTACAATTCCGTGAAGGTTCTCTGTGCCACTCCTCAATCCTCGTTCTTGCCCACCACCGACAATTTGGCTTTTAATCTTATTTCTTGGGTGCGTATATAAAAACCCTGTTCCTTTGGGACCATGGAATTTATGGGCTGAACATGTAAGAAAATCAATTTGAAGAGCGTCGAGTTGAAAGTGGTAGTGAGCCATGGTTTGGACTGTATCACTATGAAAATAGGCGCCTACCTCCTTACAAGCCTGTGAAATTTTATCTAGCGGCTGAATCACACCCACCTCATTATTTGCATGCATTAGACTCACAAGAGTTAGAGGGCCTGTGGCCAAAATAGAACGCAAATTCTCACAATCAACTGTACCATCATGGTGATGAGCTACGTGAACTATTTCCACTCCGAACAATTCCGCCATCTTCTCCGCACTAGCAATAACAGCGCTGTGCTCAGCCGCAGAAGTCACAATTCTCATACATCCCAAATCTCTTACTGCAGCTCTCAAAGCCAAATTATCAGCCTCAGTTCCTCCCGAGGTAAAGGTGATCGAGCGTGGCTCGCAACCTAAAAGTTTTGCAATATCTCTCCTGCTTGTTTCAATAAGAGCTTTCGCCTTGCGACCTACAGCATGGGTTGAAGATGGATTACCAAACACTTCGCAAAGCACAGGAATCATAGCTTCCGAAACTTCGGGAGCTAATTTTGTGGTCGCTGCGTTATCGAGATAAATAGATTTCACTAGGTGGGATTTCTAATTCAGTTTGCAAATATAATCTTTAAGAGCACCTTTATTTTGAAATATTCAATCTAGTAGGCTTTGAAGCTCAGCCTTAAACCTGTCAGCAAGTGATTTCGAAGCTTCAGGGCTATCAGATTCAGCATAAACTCGTATAATGGGTTCCGTGTTACTCCTTCTCAAATGAACCCAGCCTTCGTCTAAATCAAATTTTACACCATCAATTGTATTCACTTGTGCTTCAGGATGGTTACTCACCAGTTTTTTTAGGGCTTCTTCTACACCAAACTCGGGAAGATCTAACTTATCCTTTTGGATTACATAACTAGGATAAGTATTCCTTAGCTCGCTACACTTCATTTTCGACTCCACCAAATGAGTCAAAAACAAGCCTACTCCCACCAGAGCATCACGACCTGCGTGAGAAGTCGGGTAGATTATACCACCATTTCCTTCACCACCGATTATTGCTGACGTTGAGCGAATCGCTTCCACTACATTTACCTCACCCACAGCCGAAGCTGTGTACTTTCCTCCATGCTTTACAGTTACATCGCTAAGTGCGCGAGTCGAACTAAGATTGCTCACCGTGTTTCCAGGCGTTTTCGAAAGAACGTAATCTGCAACAGCTACTAAGGTGTATTCTTCACCGAAAAACTCTCCATTCTCACTCACGAAACAGAGTCTATCTACGTCAGGGTCTACGCTAACTCCTAAGTCGCACTTATTATCAACGACCACGTTCATTAAATCCGTGAGGTGCTGCGGCAACGGCTCTGGGTTATGAGCAAAGTCACCCGTAGGGTCACAATGTACTTTAACGACCTCAACCCCTAGAGCTTCGAGAAGCAATGGAATAGCTATTCCTCCCGAGGAATTGACAGCATCGACAGCTACTCTCAAACCAGCTCCTCTTATCGCATCGGCATCAACGAGTTCTAAATCAAGAACGTGCTGAACATGCCAATCAATCCAACTACTATCTTCCGTTGTAACACCAAGAACATCGACCTCTGCATAGTTCGCATTCGAATCCGACAACTCTAACATCTTCTCCCCCTCAGCTGCAGACAGGAATTCTCCATTACAATCTAGCAACTTTAAAGCGTTCCACTGTTTCGGATTATGAGACGCTGTCAATATTATTCCTCCCTGAGCTTTCAATTCAGGAACTGCTAACTCGACGGTCGGAGTCGTGCTCAACCCCAAATCCACGACATCAATCCCCAACGAATTCAATGTCGCCGCGACCAAACCACTCACTATCGGCCCAGATATCCTCGCATCCCTACCGATTACGACACATGGTTTCAGTTGATTTGACTTATTTGATTGTGACAAAACCCACAAACCATAACCCGTAGCAAAACGAACCACATCCGGTGGAGTTAGACCATTTCCTGCCTCACCACCTATGGTTCCACGTATTCCAGAAATAGATTTTATAAGCATATCCACAAAGTAAAGCATCACTAACTATCTAAATGCATACTCTTTAGACTCTATTCGTTGAGTTTTCCTTTATTGTTGTTAAAAACCCTCGTGTTTTTAAGCTAAATTCTCGACCTTTGAACATTAGATTTGGTAGGGATGTTTGAAGAAGAAAACCATATGAATCGCGAAAGCGGAATAGACGACTTAATCAAACGCTATGAGCGCATGGTTGAAAGTGGTGAGAATCGGTATTTCGATATCGAGGAATTTGAGATGCTCATCGAGAACTATTTAGGCGACGGCGGGGTAGAAAAAGCTCAAAACGTTTTACATTACGCTAGCTCTTTATTCCCAGAGAGCCTCAATCTACAATTAAGAGAAGCCCAGATTATGGCAGGGCTAGGCAGCCATATGA
>DQRJ01000104.1 GCA_015663855.1 Flavobacteriales bacterium
CCAGGCCCCACTCTATAAGGATCGAGTAGATGTGAGAGCGACTGACCGTTCTTTATTACGCCAGAATCGACAACGAGGCTGTCCCAATAAAGTCCGAATCGCTCGATGGGCGCCTTTTCATCATCAGCCGAGAAAGCCCCATGACCTCGACTCCCATTCGAGTCGGGACCGACATCCCCACACGCGAATAAAATTATCGAAACCCCAGAAAGCACGAACAACGAAAAAACAACGAATCCCCTCATTTACTACTGGTTATTTAACACCGAAAACTTCGCTCTTAACCCATCTCTTACCCCAATCCTCGAGCTCTTGTTCGCTCCAAAGTTCAGGAAAGAAAATTCTCTTTTGAAAGCGAGGAGGTAAGTACTTTTGCCAGTTCGTTCCACCAGAGGCCGCGATATCTTCAGGATCGCGTTGTAGGTAGCGAACGGCAGATTTATAGTGCGCTAGAGTCCAGTTAATGTTTACATTAACATCGAGCCAACGCATTGCTTGACGAAGCTCCTCTTTTATGTCTGATTCTTCAGATGTGAAAACGAGACTTGCAGCGACGGACCTTACATTTGAAGAATAGGTACGACCTGCAAGATCTAGAAGCTCTTCATCGTACTTCTTTTCGAACTGCTTTAGCGTAAGAGTTTTCGAACCCGTCTTTAATTCGGAAGCCCCCTCACGCCAATATAGATGATTGAAAACCTTAGGAATATCTTCAATAGAGTAGTTGCTAAACGCCTCTCTATGGTTTTTGTGTGCTATACGGTCTAACGAAGTGGAGCAAATTTCTATCTTGCGATATTGAGCACTTTGGAATCCACTTGCAGGGAGTAAAGACATACGAAATTTGAGAAACTCCCCTTGGTCCATTCCATCAACCATTATGTCGAAACTACTCGTGAGTGCTACGAAGTATCGGTTTATTCGACGTATCCTTTCGAGAAGAAAAGTAGGTGTGATGGAAGAATCAGTTTGGGCTTCAGAAATGCGATCAAACTCATGAAGCGAAAGCTTAAAGTACAATTCTGTGATCTGGTGATATATGATGAACACCTTCTCATCCGGGTATGGGGTGATGGGCTGCTGCAAACTAAGGAGCGTATCAAGATTGATGTAATCCCAATATGTAAGAAAGTCTGCGAAGAGGAGTCCGTCGAGGTAGGAAGGTAAATCCTGCCCCATAGCTGAGTATTTTTTCTGAAGTGAGTCGAGCTTTTCGAGAATCTCGGGAGAAAAATTGTTAGTTGTAGGCATGAGCGCAAGTTCGGAATACACTTTTAATTAAAGGCAGACACGGGTTTATTTATTGTACCGTTGCGGTACATTTTAGTTCAATTGCAATAGGAGTGGGTAGACAATTGATTTCAACGGTCGTCCTGCAGGGTCGATTTTTACCAAGGTGGGCAAAGTACTCCGCGTAAATTCTATTGAAAGCTTCGAAATCGCGCGACATATCTACTAGAAACACTGTAACATCGACAAGCTCTTCCCAAGAACTTCCACTTGCCTCAAGAACGGCCTTTACATTTGCAAAAACAGCGTGAACTTGAGCTTCGAAATCAAATTTAAGCACCTCGCCTTCGGTAGAAATCTCTAAACCGGGGACTACACTATCCCCATTTCCAGAACCAGCAACCCTCGGTCCCACACCACTTAGAAATAAAAGATTGCCTACACGTCGTGCGTGAGGGTAAGATCCGACCGGTTTCGGTGCAGAAGACGTAGAAATACTATCACTCATAGGCCTAAGGTAGTAACTTGCGGCTATGCGTTACGAAAAACTACCCTCTGCGTTATACACACGCAATAGACAAGCACTAGCTGAACAATTGGAATCTAAAGGATTAGCACTTATTTTTTCAAACGATATTTATCCTACAAGTGCAGATGGTACTCTCCCTTTTAAGCAAGCAACGGATATTTTCTACCTTACTGGAGTAGACCAAGAAGAAACTGTTTTACTTCTTTTTCCAGAGGCTCATTCAGAAATGGATAGGGAGGTTTTGTTTACGATTGAGACAAGCGAAGAATTAGCTATTTGGCATGGAGCAAAACTTACAAAAGAAGCAGCTAGAGAGCAAACGGGCATTAGAAATGTGCAATGGCTAAATACTTTCGACAGCACCCTTCACAGACTTATGGCTGAAGCTGAGTTATTATATCTCAACGACAACCCACATACGCGAGCAAATACAACTGTTGAAACACGTGAACTTCGGGAAAATGCAAGAATTAGATCTTCTTACCCTAATCATAGAGAAGCTAGAACCGCACCGTTACTATATTCCCTCAGAGCAGTTAAGCAGGAGCATGAAATTATTCAAATGCAGCGAGCCTGTGACATCACGAAAGCAGGCCTTGACAGAGTACTCTCTTTCGTAAAACCGGGAGTGATGGAGTATGAAATTGAGGCAGAGTTTATGCATGAATTTCTGCGCCGTGGTTCTAGAGGCTTCGCGTATACTCCGATTATCGGATCCGGTCCTAATGCCTGCGTACTTCACTACATTGAAAACGATAAGGAGTGTAAAGCAGGAGATGTGATTTTGATGGATGTAGGGGCAGAATATGGTAATTATGCTGCTGATATGACACGCTGTATTCCTGTAAGTGGGAAGTTTACGGATAGGCAACGAGCGGTTTACAACTCTGTATACTCAGTGATGCAAGACGCGATGAAACTGCTCAGACCAGGGGTGAGTTTGCACGATTACCACAGGGAAGTAGGAGAGCTAATGACTCGTCAGCTTCTTGAGCTTAAACTAATCGACAAGCACGACGTTGAAAAGCAATCTTCAGCATCTCCAGCCTATAAAAAGTACTTTATGCATGGCACTTCTCACTTCATCGGGTTAGATGTTCACGATGTGGGACATTGGCATAAACCGATCGAAGCTGGAAATGTATTTACATGTGAGCCAGGTATTTATATTCCAGAAGAGGGCTTGGGTATTCGATTAGAAAATGATCTTTTGATAACGAATGAAGGCTTTGTAGACCTTATGGCCCACATTCCACTTGAGGCAGGCGCCATCGAGGAAGGAATGAATAGCTAGAGTTTATACGGGCTATACGATTTTTCAGTCAGTTTTCTTAACTTGTAAACCAAACAAGAGAAGAAACATGAAACGGAACCTCAGCGCCATATTTGCTATAGCCATATTTTTTATCTCTATAGGGATAAAGCAAGCGAATGCTCAATTTACGGGCTATACCGTCGAATTAGACACGATATTCTTCGGTGCGAACACACCTACTCCAGAAGATACCTTTGACCCGGAGGGGTTGCTCGAATTCTATGGGGCCTATAGAGTTTACGCTAATTTCACAAACCAAAACGACGTTTTAAGCGCTATTTATTCTGACGTAGTAGCATTAGGAACCCCCCCGATGTTTATTTCTGCACCGTGTGGATGTCATAATCCCGTAACTACCTCAATGGCTATGGATGCCTCGAATTCATCACTGTTTTGGCCTACGTTTCCGGAATACGAGTACGATACTTACTGGACAATAGGGATGGAAAGCGCAGACGATTTAGGAGGCACACTCCCCTCAACAATCGGTTTATTAAACGGTTCATCGATTTGTAATGCAAGTACTGACAACGGATCGGTTTTTACTGCTGGCACCCCTTCGAACACAATTGCGGGCGCAGATTTAAGAGTTCTAATTGCACAAATAACTACCTGTGGAGATTGGTCGCTTCAGGCTTGTATTCAGACCTTCGTTTCGGGAAACCAAACCAATATACAGCAATCCTGCCCCGACCTTCTCGAAATAGCTCATATCTATAACGATGGGGAGTGTGTGAA
>DQRJ01000028.1 GCA_015663855.1 Flavobacteriales bacterium
ATAAGTAGAGGTTCAGTACGAACAGACCCGAATATTCAAATCCTCGGAGTAGATGGAAACTACCTTAAGGTATCGAACATCCCCCTATCGAAAGGGCGTGGATTTACGATTACCGAAAGTGACGAAGGCGCTTCACTCATAATTATAGGGGCTAATATCGAAAATAAACTGTTTGAGCCATGGGAAGACGTCGTTGGGTCGAATATTTTACTTTCAGGTACAAGATATATAGTAATAGGGGTATTAGAATCTAGAGGAGCAAGCTTCGGTATGTCTCAGGATAACCAATGCCTTATCACTATTCCTTCAGTAAGAAAACAATTCTCAAATAACAATAGAAATTACACAATAACATGTGTAGTAGACACCCCCGATAAACTGAGTGAATCGTCTGATCTAGCAACCGGAGTTTTTAGAATGGTTAGAGGCGATATTCCAGGAAATGACAACTCTTTCGAGCTAAGTAAAAGTAATGCACTTGTAGAAACATTGCTTGAAGCAACTTCCGGAATTTCTATTGCGGCAACTGTAATAGGGATAATTACATTATTTGGAGCAGGAATCGGACTAATGAATATCATGCTCGTTTCTGTTTCGGAACGAACTCGTGAAATTGGAACACGTAAATCATTAGGAGCAAGCGCTAGAGCTATACGGACTCAATTCCTAGTAGAAGTGATTATTATAGGCCAACTGGGGGGATTTGTAGGGATAGCCTTAGGATTAGGCCTCGGAAATATTTTGGCTTCATATTTCGAAACGCCATTTATCATTCCTTGGGGATGGATAGGAATAGGAATGACCTTATGCATAATAACAAGCCTCGCTAGTGGCTATTATCCTGCAAGAAAAGCATCTCTATTAGACCCTATTGTAGCATTAGGAAGGGCGTAACGCCTACGATTTTACTGTTATTAACACTTCTTTGGGGCATTTTGTGACATAGAACAGACATTGAAGGTACTGCTAAGCGTAGATTTGTCTTTGATTATGCCTCAAATATGAAACAATGAAGCTACCTATTGTACGATTTGCTAGAGATAATTCCGGATTTGGGAAAGTGCTGCGAGAAAGAGTAGAGGCGTATTTTAATGAAACCGGTAAGAATAAATCTGGAGGGTTTAAAATGTATCTAAAGACCACTATTATGCTGGTTCTTTACTTCGTCCCGTGGGCACTATTCACATTCGCAGGGCTAGAAGGCGGATGGTTTTGGGTAGCTGAAATTGCAATGGGATTTGGCTTAGCCGGAATAGGCTTAAACATAATGCATGATGGGAATCACAATGCTTACAGCAATAAATCATGGGTTAATAAACTTATGGGCCGCACTGTAGACCTCGTGGGTGGTAATGCTGAAATGTGGATGATTCAGCATAATGTTCTTCATCACACGTTTACTAATATTGATGGATTAGATGAGGATATTGCTCCAGCTCCAATTCTAAGATTTAATCCAAACAAGCCTCTTTACAAAATTCACCGATTCCAACATATATACGCTTGGTTTTTCTACTCAATGATGACTATTTTTTGGATGCTTCCTAAAGATTGGATGGCTTTAGCTCGTTATCACAAGAAGGATTTAATTAAAACCACTGGCAGAACGACCAAGGGACTCTTCTTCCATATGCTTTGGACAAAGTCATTTTACTTTACTTACGCACTAGTCCTACCATTAGTATTCAGCGAGCTATCTTGGTATGTCATTGTTTTTGGATGGATGGTTATGCATTCAGTAGCAGGGTTCCTGATGGCTATAATTTTCCAACCTGCTCACGTTATGGAGCATAATTCTTTCCCTCAAATAGAAGGAGAGGGTGGACTTCAATTAGACTCAACAAGATTAGAGCATCAACTACAGTCATCAGCTAATTTCGGAGTCAACAATAAAATCCTATCGTACCTATGTGGAGGATTGAATTTCCAAATTGAACACCATTTATTTCCAAACATTTGTCACGTCCACTATAAAGCTATTTCTGAGATAGTAAAGAAGACTGCAAATGAATTTGAATTGCCGTATAGAGCTGATATGACTTTTAAAGATGCTCTCAGATTACACACGGTCACACTTAAGAATTTGGGAAGAAAAGTGCCTGAAACTGTAGTAATTTAATTTCACAGTCGACATTTAAAAATTATTTCGTACTTTTGCGCCGCGTTAGATAAAACGCATGCGTGCTTCAGCCGTTGTCGGCACGCGCCATCAACAGACTCGGTACGTTAATCGCACACGTTTTCGTGCGAACATATGATTTTATCTATGTCTTTTAAAGATCTAGGATTGAGTGAGCCGGTATTAAAGGCAATTCAACCACTTGGCTATGAAAAGCCGACCCCTATTCAGGAACAGTCAATACCTCACGTTCTGGAAGGACGCGACATTTTAGGAAGTGCCCAAACAGGTACCGGGAAAACTGCCGCCTTCACACTTCCTATGATTCACGTTCTAGGGTCTAGACCATCTAAATCTCAAGGGAGATCTAAGCCTATCCGTGCTTTAATCCTTACTCCTACAAGAGAATTAGCATCACAAATTGATGATAACGTTCGTAATTACAGCGCGAATTCTAATTTAAAATCAACCGTTGTCTTTGGAGGAATTCCTCAAAGAAGACAAGTCGATGCACTACGTCGTGGTGTAGACATCCTCGTCGCTACTCCTGGTAGACTACTCGACCTTTGCAATCAAGGACACATCCGTCTACAAGACGTTGAATTTCTGGTTCTTGACGAAGCTGACACGATGCTTGATATGGGTTTCATCCATGACATCAAAAAAATCATCAAGCAATGTCCTGAAGATAGGCAGACACTTTTCTTCTCGGCTACTATGCCTAGCAATATTCAGGATCTTTCATCGTCAATTCTTACTGACCCTATTAGAGTCCAAATCGCAGCTGTCAGCTCTGCCGCTGAAACTGTAGATCAACAGACGTACTATGTTCGTCAATCAGATAAAAAGGATCTTTTAGTGCACATACTAGAGTCAGATGATATTTCTAACGCTCTTGTTTTCACACGTACAAAGTTCGGCGCTGATAAGGTTGTAAGACATCTACAACAGAACAATATCGCAGCTGAAGCCATTCACGGAAATAAATCTCAACCGGCAAGGGAGAGGGCTCTTAATAAATTCCGTAAAGGGCGAGTTCGCGTCCTAGTAGCAACTGATATTGCTTCACGTGGAATTGACGTTGATGAGCTGTCCCACGTAATCAATTTTGAACTACCTAACCTAGCTGAAAGCTATGTTCACCGTATCGGAAGAACCGGTCGTGCGGGCAGAGAGGGTACAGCTATTTCATTCTGTAACGAAGGTGAAGAGAGAAACCACCTAAGAGGAATTCAAAAGCTACTCGGAAAAGAAATTGATCTAATTACAGACCAGCCTTTTAATATGCCCATGGACCCTGTAGGTATGGTTATGCCTAAAGGTGGTGGTGGCGGAAAGAATAAGAGTCGTAATCGCGGTGGAGGATATGGTGGAGGATACGGTGGCGGGTCACGCAACTCAAGCCGTTCTTCATACAATTCATCAGATTCAAGAGGTGGAAGAGGAGGTGGAGGATCTTCAAGACGATTCGATCGTGATAACCGTGGAAGCGGTGGTGGCTCAAGAGACGGTAGCTCTTCTAGAGGTTACGGAAATAAATCCGCTGCTGCTGAATATGGAAGAGGCGATTCTGGAAGAAGTGATTCTGGAAGAAGTAATTCTGGATACCAGGGGTCTTCATTTGGGCCTCCAAGAGAACGTTCTTCATCAAACCGTGGCGGTGGCGGAGGATACTCTCGCGATAACCGAGGCGGAAACGACAACCGTGGCGGAGGAGGAGGATACTCTCGCGATAACCGTGGCGGAAACGACAACCGTGGCGGTGGCGGAGGATACTCTCGCGATAACCG
>DQRJ01000008.1 GCA_015663855.1 Flavobacteriales bacterium
CAAAGGACATTCCTGGAAAAAGTGGTAGCCAAGCGACTTTCGGCTCGAATTTATCGTGTAACTTCAATTTACCGGCTGGAGCTCTGTACAAATTGTGTTTTCGAACGTTAAATCCTACACCTGCTTTGACAAGGGGAGGGAAATTAGGACTAACGATTGCGTCAAGACTTTCCGCGCTTTCTTTATGAGTTCTGTTTCCTCGAAACAACTGGCTGCCGAAATAAACGGCGACTTCTTGAATTGTGGAGTCGCCCGAGAGAGTCGGGTCGGTGTGTGCTGCCAGCATTACAGAGCTTAGAAGGTTTTCTCGGCCGTCGGTTCTAGGCATTCCTATCGGCAACTGGCTCCCGGTTAGGATTACTGGTTTGCGAAGCCCTTCTAGCATAAAACTTAGGGCGGAAGCGGTGTAAGACATGGTGTCCGTACCGTGCAAGACTACGAATCCGTCATATTTATCGTGATAATCGAAAATTACTTTAGCGATTTTGCGCCAATGGCTCGGATTCACGTTCGAACTATCGATCGGAGGTTCGAAACTCACTGCGTCCATACTTATTCCAGCACGGTTAAGCTCGGGCACGTGGCTCGTAATTTGGTTGAAATCAATAGGAACAAGCGATCCAGTCATCGGATCATGCACACTCCCTATAGTCCCGCCCGTATAAATTATCAGTATCGTTCTTTCTCCCCCCATTTCATTTTTTAACTTGTAGACCAAACATTCTCTCCGCATTCGAAGTCGTCACGCTAGCAACTTCCTCCAAACTTACTTCCTTTATTTCAGCCAAACGATTTGCCACATGAATCAAATACGATGATTCGTTTCTTTTTCCACGATACGGAACCGGAGAAAGGTATGGGCTATCTGTTTCGAGTATTAGTGATTCAAGTGGTACGCTAGGTAGAACTTTATCTAGTCCTCCATTTTTATAAGTACTCACGCCACCTATTCCGAGCATGAATCCGCCATATTCAAGCGCCCGCTCGGCTTCAACGTTGCCTCCTGTAAAACAATGGAACACACCGTTCAAGCTATCGTCGTTTAGAGAGTCCATCTCGTTAAACAACTCCTCCCAGGCATCTCGAACGTGGATTACTATAGGTAGGCCTCTCTCTTTCGCCCATCCCACTTGAATTCGAAATGCCTCACGTTGAGCTTCGATATGCTTCTTCTCCCAGTATAAATCCATTCCTATCTCGCCCACAGCTACGAACTTCTTTCCTGGAGGTGGCGAATCGAGGACTTGACGTATACTTTCTAACTCCGTTTCCCACCCATCTAAAACGTGACACGGATGGAGGCCCATCATTCCGAAACATGAGTTTGGCCACTTATCCATCATCTCAAGCACCCTAGGAACGCTCTCTAAATCGATGTTCGGCAGTAACAAAGTATCTATCCCCGCTTCAAAACATCTCTCCATCGCAGCATCTCTGTCCTCATCGAAGTTCGGCTGATATAAATGCGTGTGGGTATCTATTAATCGCATGACACTACTTTTATTTCGCCCGCAACTTGCTTCGCTCTTTCTACAATAACTGAAATTTCTTCATCCCCGAAAGCGAGCCCCACCCCCATTCGCCTGTACTTCCTAGTTGTAGGCTTGCCGAAGATTCTGAAATCCGCCCCGCTAATAGCAGCTGCCTTCGATAGCCCTATAAATTCCGGAAACGCACTCCCTTCATCCTGAGCTAACACGACAGCGGACGCCCCTTTTCGGACTTGCGTAATCTCACTTACAGGAATGCCAATTATCGCCCTTGCATGAAGTTCGAATTCTGATAAATTTTGAGTACCACCCAGGGTTACCATTCCCGTATCGTGGGGTCTCGGAGAAAGTTCAGAGAAATAAACACCTTCCTTTCCTATAAAAAATTCAACACCCCAAATCCCGCTTCCTCCAAGAGCGGAGGTGACTTTGTCTGCCATGGTTTGGGCTAAAGAAAGGTGAACATCTTCCATCAGCATTGGCTGCCAACTCTCCTGATAATCTCCCCTCTCCTGCCTATGCCCGATAGGCGGGCAGTAGAGCGTATTGCCATTATTCTGAGTCACCGTCAAAAGCGTGATCTCATAATCGAAATCCACAAATTCCTCCACTATCACCTCCATCAAATCACCCCTCGACCCTTCTAGAGCATAATTCCACGCCTTCGCTACATCACCACTCGACTTAATCACTGACTGTCCCTTTCCTGAACTTGACATTAGCGGTTTCACCACGCAAGGCATCCCCACAAATTCCACCCCACTTTCCAGTTCCTTAAGACTCGTAGCGTATTTATATTTTGCCGTCTTCAGACCCAACTCAACTGAGGCCAAATCCCTTATCGCCTTCCTGTTCATTGTGAAATCCGCCGCTTTAGCAGAAGGAATCACCTTAAATCCTTGCTTCTCATACTCATAAAACCTCTCCGTTCTAATACTCTCCACCTCCGGCACTATAAAGTCAGGCTTATGCTTCGCCACAACGGCATCTAACTGCGCACCATCTAACATGTTAATCACCTCGTATTCGTGCGCCACCTGCATCGCAGGCGCATTCGCATACGAATCCACTGCTATGACATATTGCCCCAATCTCTGAAGGGCTATCACCACCTCTTTCCCCAACTCTCCAGATCCTAACAGAAGTATTTTATTTCTCATCATAATTGCAAAGATACCTGCGAGTACCTTTGGGACGTGCAAGCACCTCGATTTCTTATAGTAAGATTTAGCTCGATAGGGGATATCATCCTCTCAGCTCCCGTAATTCATGCAATCCGCGAGCATTTCGGATCGGAGGCGCGCATCGATTTCGTGACGCTTCGTCGTTTTAAAGCAGCTGCCGAACTCCTCCCAGACCTAAACGAGATTCATTTGGTCGAAAAGGCCACTGTCGAAGTAGTCCCTGCCCTCAAAGAACTCGACTTCAACTACATCATAGATCTACATGGTAACGTTCGCTCACGTTCGTTATCGAAGTCACTAGACGTCCTAACTTTTTCCGTAGACAAACAAACATTCCCTCGATTCGCCCTAATCCTAGGCCTTCGAAAATCCCCCATCCCTCATTTCATTGACAGGTCACTCGACCTCCTCAAAGTGTTTGGCATATCACCTCCCACCACATCTACTTGGGGCTCTCTCAATACCAAACCTTTATCTTCCGCCTCACCTCACCTCCCCGCCTCATATATCACTATTGCCCCTGGCGCCGCACACTTAGGAAAAGCCATCCCCGACTCCACCCTTAAAGCTATCTGCCTAGATTTTTCCTCTCGAAATATCCACATCGCTATTGTCGGAGGCCCCGATTCCCAAACCATTGCCTCCTCTCTAATCTCCGACCTTACCGACAACAGCATAACATCATTCTGCGGATCCTCTTCCCTTAGTGAAACTGCCCACATTCTCAAAAATTCTATCTTAGCCATTGGAGGAGACACAGGAGCTATGCACATTGCTTCGGCTCTCGGCATTCCCTTAATCTCTGTTTGGGGCTGCACACGTCCGTCCCTAGGACTATCTCCGTGGCGTCCCCACCCCGCATCGACTACCCTACTCCCACTACGAGGAACCCGTCCATGCTCGCGTCACGGAGCTAAATGTCGCTACACCCGAAAAGGCCAGGACCTGTGCATCAATCACGTTTCCCCATCTCGCATTATCGAGGCGGCGACCCAAATACTCAACTAAACTCCCCACTTCTCTTATTCGAACAGCGCCCTCAACTCAGTCGCTTCCGATGGCTTCATCTTTCCTGCAAGTATTAACCTCAACTGCCTACGTCTCAATGCGCCATCATATCTTTCCTTCTCCTCCTGAGTCTCAGGCACCGTTTGCGGCACCTCTATCGGAGCGCCTTGCTGATCTACGGCCACGAAAGTGTACATCGCTTCGTTGCACCTCGACCTCACACCACTTACAGAGTTTTCTACGAACACTTCTAAATAAACCTCCATTGACGACCTAAACGACCTCGTTACCTGAGATTCGATAATCACTATCTCGCCCAATTCAATAGGTTTTTGGAAAGACACATTATTTACAGCTGCCGTTACAACAACCCTCCTACAGTGTCTATTAGCCGCTATCGCAGCTGCAATATCCATCCAATGTAGGAGATTCCCCCCCATCAAATTTCCTAGTGTATTCGTGTCGTTAGGAAGAACTATTCTAGTCGTAGAAGAAAATGTCTCTTTTGGATGTCTTGAAGTAATCATAGTACAAAACTAAGAAAGCCGCCCCAGATGGGACGGCTTTCATTTTATAGTTTTTTACTCTTGAGATTGCTACAGGAAACTTAGATGCTGGAATGTATCAAATACGTATCAACTCACGTGATTTCGTAGTAACTAAGAAG
>DQRJ01000114.1 GCA_015663855.1 Flavobacteriales bacterium
TGTAAAACGTTCGTATACGCTCCCGTTTCCGGGTCGATTCTCATAACGTCTCCCGGTCTTGTTGTAGCCCAAATCATATCATCTGGCCCCCATAAGATCTCCCAAGGAACTTGAAGTCCTGTTACAAGGTCAAATTCGGTTAGGAGGGTGCCTTCTATATCCCATTGGGTTTGGGCTGAAGACTGATGAGAAGAAGAGGAAATAGCGAACAAAATCGCGTACGCAAATAAAGTAAGCAAAGTCTTCATATCAATAACGGGTTCAATTTAATGCAATGTACTGATTGCATGGCTCAAAACGGATTTGAATGTAAAATATATATTGTGCTTATGTAATATTTAGTGAATGCGGTGAGTTTTGTTTTTTTATCTTAAATCGTGGTTTTTTCGGCACCCTTGGCTAGTTTTGTCTTCAGGAAGATCCTAAGAGAAGTTCGGTTTCGATTTATGGGGATGATTTCTCATAAATTGACCGCTTCTGGGCTGAAAGTAAATAATTGAGCCGGCTTATGAATAACTCCCTTTTGTTGTGTTAAATTGTGCTTTCATTAATTGAATTAGAGGATGAAGAAAATAGCCGTACTTACTTCAGGTGGAGATTCGCCAGGAATGAACGCTGCTATACGTGCAGTTGTTAGATCCGCTGTTTTTAACGATATAGAAGTGTGTGGTGTTTTTCAAGGCTACCAAGGACTTGTAGATGGCGATTTCAAAAATCTTCATGTTAGATCTGTCGCGAAAATTTTAGGTAGAGGAGGCACCGTTTTAAAATCTGCTAGATGCGAAGAATTCAGATCAGTAGAAGGGAGAGCCAAGGCCTTTTCTAATCTTAAACACCAAAACATTGACGGTCTAGTAGTCATAGGAGGAAACGGAACTTTTACGGGTGCTATGAAACTCTATGAGGAGCACGGATTCCCTGTGATAGGAATTCCAGGTACAATAGATAATGATTTAGCTGGTACTGATAACACTATCGGCTTCGACACCGCGACTAATACTGTTGTAGATGCCGTAGATAAAATAAGGGATACGGCAGATAGTCATAATCGCCTTTTCTTCGTTGAAGTGATGGGACGTGACAATGGGTTCATTGCTATAAGGGCCGGTATCGCTACAGGTGCTATAGCGGTTATGTCTCGTGAAACGAACCTCTCTGTTGATGACCTCGTTCAGGTCCTTGCTGTAGGCCAAAGGAGTAAAAAATCTAGTAGCATCGTTATTGTAGCCGAAGGGTGCGATTATGGTGGAGCGTACGAACTTGCCAAGAGTGTTAAAGCGATCACAGACTTGTACGATATTAGAATCACGGTGTTAGGTCATCTACAGCGTGGCGGGGCTCCAACTTGTGCTGATAGAGTCCTAGCTTCAAGATTAGGTGTTGAAGCTGTTGAGGCTCTTAACAACGGAAAATTAAATTGTATGGTTGGGATAGTTAATGATGATCTTATTCTTACTTCCTTTGAAGACGCAATAGAAAATAAGATTCATTCCTTAGATGACGAAGTTAGAATTGCTAAAATCCTTTCAATCTAACATAAAATAATTTGGTGTAAAATATGTTCAAAACAGAAAAAGAAAACATGATGGGAAAACGAATTGCAATTAATGGATTTGGGAGAATTGGAAGGCTGGTATTTAGGGTAATGCAGGATCGTAGTGATGTTGAAGTTGTTGCAATAAATGACATAGCTGATGTTGAGACTTTGTGTCACCTATTAAAATACGATAGTATTCACGGTCGCTTTGATGGTGATGTCTCTGTGGAAGGAGGAGTCTTATTAATTAATGGTAAGGAGATCAAGGTAAGCTCAGAGAGAAACCTAGAAAACCTTCCTTGGGCTGAGCTTAATGTTGAAGTTGTTGTTGAGTCAACCGGTATTTATAGAGATTTAGCTAGCGCTTCAGCGCACATTAAGGCGGGAGCAAAAAAAGTTGTTATTAGCGCTCCAGCGGATGGTGATATGAAAACGGTGGTTATTGGGGTAAATGACGAAATTCTGGATGGTACAGAACTTGTTGTGAGTAATGCGTCATGTACGACTAATTGTTTGGCACCTATGGTGAAGATTTTGAATAATGCTTTCGGATTGAAAAGTGGATTTATTACAACGGTACACTCTTATACAGCTGACCAACGTCTTCACGACTCTCCTCATTCAGATCTGCGTAGAGCAAGATCAGCTTCATTAAATATCATACCGACTTCTACTGGAGCGGCCGTTGCCGTTGGGATTGTCCTGCCGGAATTGGAAGGGAAATTAGACGGTTTGGCTATAAGAGTGCCTACGCCCACAGGGTCCATAACTGATTTGACTGCGACCCTTGAAAGAAATGTCACCATAGAAGAAGTCAATGCTGCGATGAAGGCCTCTGCAGATGGGCCTATGAAGGGTATACTTAAATTCGAAATTGACCCCATTGTTAGCTCTGATATTGTCGGAAGCACATATAGTTGCATTTATGATTCAACTTTGACAAGAGTGAATGGAAATGTGGTTAAAATGTTTGGCTGGTATGATAACGAAACGGGATACGCTACGAGGGTAGCTGATCTAGTTGAGCGAATTTAATATGGTAATACTAATCTCAGATAGCGGATCGACAAAGTCTGACTGGGTTGCAATTGATGAATCGGGTAAAGAGCTGTTGTCATTTGAAACGATGGGCTTTAATCCGTATTTTCATTCGGCAGATTTAGTGGAAGCTCAGTTGTTGAAATCTGCACTTGCTGTATCTATTGCGCAGCGTGTAGATAAAGTTTTTTTTTACGGTGCAGGTTCAAGTTCGAAAGAACTTTGTGCCGTAATTGAGGATGGTCTTAGTAGAGTGTTTTCTGAGGCAGACGTTATGGTGGGGCATGATTTAAACGGGGCTGCTTTCTCGACTTGGTCTGGGGAAAAAGCGATTACTTGTATTCTAGGAACGGGTTCTAATTCGTGTCTGTTCGATGGTGAAAGTGTGTACGAAGAAGTGCCTTCTCTTGCGTATGTTTTAGGGGATGAGGGAAGTGGAAGTTGGTTTGGCAAGAAGCTACTTCAGGCTTATTTTTATAAGCAACTGCCGGAGAATATTCATAATGATTTTAAGAAGGAGTTCGGATATTCAGCAAATGATGTAAACCGCCTTGTGTATAAGGAGCCTAATCCAAATGTCTTCCTCGCTTCATTCATGAAGTTCATAGGCAAGCATAAGGATTCGGAGCTATTTAAAAGCTGGTTAGTTGAAGGGTTCGGTGTGTTTTTAGACATACACGTCAAATGCTTTGAGGGATATCAGGAAATGCCGGTTCATTTTATAGGAAGTGTGGCGTTTCATTTTCAAGACCAATTAAAAGAGGCGTGTGAAATGAGGGGGATTCATTTGGGAAATCTGATAAAGAAGCCTATTGATGGCTTGGCGAAATATCACTTAGAGTGCATACTATAAAGGGAAGCCTTTCTAGATGGACTCAGCGATTCTTTAAAAGTCAATTTAAACAGAGGGTTGAAGTAATTGTAGCGGTGTTGTTTAATCAGCCCACGTACTGTTTGCGGACCCAGGGCTGCCGCCGAATGCGTTAGAAGGCGTCCATGAACTTGGTAGAGAGTTTTCATAAACAGGGCCTTTCCATTCTAAAGTCGGACCACCACCGTCTGGTTCTGCCGGCCAGCCACCATAGTCACTATATTCTACGTAATCCGATTGAGATCCATCTGCCCTAAGAAGTCGAATGGTTTCTCCGCTATTATGAAGACTTGAATTTCCTGAAAACGGTATTACTAAAGTGAAGGGGAGTAGTTGATTGTACGATGCGGTGTCATTTGCAAAAACTGCATACGCGCCAGATTCTAACCAAGTGTTAGGGGGTACTGTCGCATTAACTGCGTCGGCAAGATGCCACCCGCTAATGTCGAGTCCAAATTCGTGATGGTTGTATATCTCTACAAACTCCCATAAATTATCTGAACCCTGTTGTGTGGAGGGGTTGTAGTGTATTTCCGATATAGATGGTTCAAATGAAGGGAATCCATCACATGACATTCCATAAGTGGAGAGTAATTCTAATAGGTCTTCTCCATCCACAATACCGCTTCCGTTAATGTCATTCGGACATTGGGCGATTGAGTTTGAACTAGTTAAAGCAAGCAGAAAGCAAGCGAAAATAAGAGATAAGAAAGAGGTTTGAGTAATTCGTTTCATTGCGTTTTTCAGCAAAGAAGCGACGTTTTTTCAGAGACTATTCTGAAATTTAATAGACGTGTGGGGAGAGTTTATGGTTGTAGGGAGCGAGCTTAAATTTCCAAATCAACGCCAACAGGACAATGGTCCGAGCCCATCACGTCGTTTAGTATAAAAGAGTTTTTTATGTTTGGCATAAGGCGATTGCTGGCAAGCATATAATCAAGGCGCCAGCCAACATTTTTCTCACGAGCGCCGCCTCTGTAACTCCACCAACTGTACTTAGTTGTGTCCGGATTTGCATCTCTCCATGTGTCGGTGAAGCCCGAAGCAAGGTGGTTAGTCATTCCGTCAATTTCTTGTTGAGTATAGCCGGGAGTCTTGTTATAGTTAGGCTTGGGACGTGCAAGGTCAATGGGTTGGTGGGCAACGTTTAAGTCTCCACAGCAAATTACAGGTTTGTCTGAATCTAGCTCTTTTAAGAAGTCTCTAAAAGCCAGATCCCAAGTTTCGCGGAAGGGAAGTCGTTTGAGGCCAGATGAAGAATTAGGAGTGTAAACTGTAACGAAATGAAAATTCGGGAATGCAGCATGTAGCACTCGCCCCTCGGTATCTAAGTCAGGAACTCCTATACCTGCCGATACTTTATCAGGTGTAACGCGGGAAATGATTGCTGTCCCAGAATAACCCTTTTTAATCGCAGAGGAGCTGTACACTTCATAATCTTCTAAAGAATGTAACCCGAACAGCGCTTCTCGTACTTGATCATCCTGTGCCTTCGTCTCTTGTAGACCTATTACATCTGCATTGAGTCCAGAAGCTATACCGTCAAAATCTTTTTTCACAATGGCTCTTATGCCATTCACATTCCAACTTATTAATTTCATGTAGGGGGTAGGTAATTTGGGCGATTTTTCCATGTCATAATGGAGGCAAGTACTACTTCAAGAGTCCCGTGTTCGATGATTTTATCACCGATTTGGTATAATTGATTAAGGTATAAATCCGATTCAGAAAACTCCTTAGACGCCTCAAGGTTAAGGTATTGCGGTCCATCAGGACTGGGGTGTATCCTGAAAAGCGAATACGCTTTTATTTCGGAACAATAAGAGGCGATCATCATCCCGCCTAAATCGTGCCCCACTTCAATGGGTGCAGGAGACCGCATGAAATACGCGTTCCAAGGCCCTACGTATCCCATGCTGAAGTATGGGTAAAGCCAAGATTTATAGGGGATATCACGATCTATTAAGGACTGAATTAGCTTCTGCGTCGATGTCCTTACCTCATATCCTAAAGTCGTTGAAGGGTCGAATTTCTCAATGTTCGTCCATCGCTTAGCTGGTGAATAGTACTCCATTGTCCCTAGCTGAAGCTTGTAGTCAAATGATGAATCCTGATCCAAAACATATCCTGGGTAAAACCATTTTTTCAGATGATCTATGCCAAACTCTACTTCTTTAAGCATTGTGACTTTTCCCAGACTCCACTTAGAATACTGTTCGTCGTATAGCCCTAATAAACTAGCCATAGCACGTTCGCCCAAATCGAAATAGCTAACGGCTATTAATCTATCCCCATCGTAAATAGTGATTTCCCTAGTGTCGAAAACGCTATTTTCAAACCCAGCATTCAAATATTCTTGAATCGTTTCGTGAATGAACCCCTTGAACCGATGTTTATGAGCTTGGTAAAGAGCTTCTTTTTCTGGAGTGGGGTTAGCAATGCCTATGCAGATTCGGAATCTGCTTTCAGCTCGGCGTAAGATTTTTCTTTGTCCTTTACTAAGCTTGAACTTTTCAAGGTTAAGGCGAACATTTACTACGGAGTATAGATTGTTGTCGACACACAACAAATCCATTTTGTACAACATCACAGCGCCACGAAACCATCCTGAAGCGAGGTATTGATCGTACCGAGCTCGTGAGAGTTGTCTTGGGAAGTGAGTTTGGACTAGCATAGTTTAAGTTTCCTTATAGCCATTTTCTTACTAGCCTAGAAAAGCGGAGACCACGACCTTTGAAAGGAGGGAAGGTTAGGGGGAGAGCGCTGAAGGGTGAGGTTTGGATTACAAAACTCCTAAGGTTAGAAAACGAATCGAAACCGGCTTTACCGGCAGACCGGCCCATGCCACTCGTTTGAATCCCGCCGAATGGCAGATCCGGATTCGCAACCTGAATAACCACCTCATTTATGGCAGTCGACCCAGCCTTAGTGTTGTTTATAAACCAGTCCTGCAGGTTCTTATTGTTACTGAAAATATACAATGCGAGTGGGTGAGGGTTTTTAGCGATAATATCTACCACATCCTCTTTTTTATCCCAAGTTAAAACAGGCAGAACGGGACCGAAAACCTCTTCCTTCATGATAGCCATATCGCTAGTGCATCCGGTCAAAATACATGGAGATATCTTCCTCATTTTTGCACCCAGTTCTAAAACCCCACCCGGGACATGCAGCTTCGCTCCATCTTTCACGGCATCTTTCACGAGTTTCAGGATACGCTCGTAATGATTCACGTTTACAATCTTGCCTAGGTCAGGGCTGTCTATCGGAGTCTGTCCAAACATTTCTGTTATCCTTTCAGATATATTCGCCACAACGTCTTCAGCGATGCTTTTCTCAACTAGCAAATGATCGGGTGCAATACAGACTTGGCCTGCATTTAGATATTTCCCCCAAGCTACTTTCATAGCTACGTTTTTCAGGTTTGCCGATTTGTCTACAATGACAGGGCTTTTTCCGCCTAATTCTAACGTTACTGAGCAAAGGTGTTTCGCAGCAGCGGTCATCACCAGTCTCCCTATGTTCGTTCCACCCGTGAAGCAGATGTGATTAAACGGCGTAGCGGTAAGCCCAGCAGCCACTTCAGGTCCACCGAGTTCTACCTTGACAAGATCGTCGTCAAAAACAGACCCAAGAAGCTTCTTCAATACATCCGAAGTAAAGGGTGTGTGCTCAGATGGTTTTACGACCACGCTATTGCCAGAAGCTAAAGCGCCGACTAGAGGTCTCAGAGTCAACATAACCGGGAAATTCCAAGGCGAAATAATTAAAACTCTACCCTTTGGTTCTGCTTTCACGTAATGCCTCGTGCCCATCATAGATAATGGAGTAGAAACAAAGCGTTTCCCTGTCCAATCTCTCAAATTCTTTATTGCAAATTGAATTTCCTTCTTCAGGGGGTATATCTCGTGCAATAATGCTTCTGCTTCAGGCTTGCCAAGGTCTTTGTTCAGCGCTTCTAGAATCTCACTTTCGTGTGCCTCTATTGCAGACCAAAGCTTCTTCAGCATATCCTTCCTATCATTATTATTTCCTGACATGTACATGATTTAGGATATGAAGATAGTGTAATTTCTCAATCTGTGGCAGGACTTCGTCTTTATCGTCGTTGTAGATGACGTAATCCGCCCTTTTAAGCCTTTCTTCCTCGGATATTTGGGCTTTTATCTTTGCTTTGATGACTGCTAAAGCGCTGGGGTCAGTCCCGTTATCCCTCTTAATCAACCTCTCTAGCCTTTGTTTTTCGTTTGTCGAGACGGTTATCACCACGTCGCAGTCTTTATACGCCCCGCTTTCAAAGAGTATTGCGGCTTCTTGCAAGACGTATGGAGTTGATTTAGGCAGTGTTTTAGTCCAAACCTTAAAAGATCTCTTCACCTCTGGATGCACTAACCTATTCAGAAATTCAATCCCTCCCTTTTCACTGAAGGCAATCTTTCCCAGTGCTTTCCTATCGATATCTATCGCTTCTCCCTCCTCATTTCGCACCGCCACACCATCTCCGAACCTCTCTATCACCGATTCCCTCACTAGTTCATTTTCCGCATAAATTCTATGTCCCGCCTTATCTGCATCGAAACGAGGCACCCCTAAAGCTTGGAAAACCCTGGCTACAGTAGATTTACCGGAGCCCATGCCTCCAGTAAGCCCTACAATAAACAGTTCGTTAATATTTTCCTTCTCGCTCATACTGTAAAGGAAAGAAATCCTTACGACCTTTGCACTACAATCATAGAAAAAAACAATATGGCTCATTTAGTCTCACCATCACTTCTCGCAGCGGACTTTGCAAACCTACAGCGCGATATTGAGTTCGTAAACGAAAGCGATGCTGATTGGTTTCATATCGATGTGATGGATGGTGTCTTCGTTCCGAACATCAGTTTCGGGATGCCAGTCATTAAAGCTATTGCCCAACACGCAAAGAAGCCCCTTGACGTTCATCTTATGATTGTCGACCCCGATCGTTATTTAGAGGACTTCGCAAAGCTCGGTTCGGACATCCTCACCGTCCATATCGAAGCCTGTCCCCACCTTCACAGGACGCTTTCTGCTATCCGCGACCTCGGAATGAAGGCTGGAGTCGCCCTGAATCCCCACACGCCAGTGGAATCTTTAAGCGAATTGCTACACGATTTGGACCTTGTTTGTTTGATGAGTGTAAATCCCGGTTTCGGAGGCCAATCCTTTATCGAACGTACCTACGAAAAAGTACGAACTCTTCGAGCAATGGGTGACGCTGTAGGAGCGAATTTCCATATCGAAATCGACGGAGGAGTGACGACATCTAATGCAGCCGCCCTTGTCGCTGCCGGAGCGGACGTTCTAGTAGCGGGATCATCTATATTCCGTGCAGATAACCCCGGCGAAGCAACCACCGCGATAAAAAACGCGTAACCTCGCCCTACCTCACTTTAACATGCTGACCCGAATACCGTCAGCAATAGTAAAAGATCATTCACCCCAGTAGAGGCGTCTGTGTCAAGGTCAATATCACAGTTGCTTTCGCATCCGAACACGGATAGTAACATCAAAATATCGTCAATTCCTACCGATCCATTTTGGTTAGCGTCACCGGTTAAACTTTCCTGTATCATCTGAAAAGTACTTTCGCAAAGCAAGGTAGATTCGTGAAATACGGAACAGGTGTAGTATCCGAAACCAAACTCGTTTAAGTCGATATCGTTTCCCGCACCTAAGTTAAATACAGCGGGGTCAGTCCCCCCCTCAGGGTCTGTCGACTGATAAGACCAATAAACTTCCGCAGCTTCCCAGTGAGTGGTCACACCGGCCATCAATCCCTGAGTATCACACGAGGTGATGTCATATAGCCCTAGGCATGCGGAATGTCCTTCTTCAAGGATATATCTATTAGAATTTTCCAGGTTGTAATAAACATCAATTACTCCACTAGGCCATTCTAATCTTATGCTGTCATTAGTGTTCGCTTGCCCTAACCCGAAATGCTCATATAGACTCTCTTGCCCTAAGAAATTTTCGCCACACAATGTTATTCTTCTTTGGTTTATACCACCGGCAGAAACTTCAATCCAAGTACCTACTCCCATAGAATTCGAAACCTCGCCTTTAAGCCCCACTTGAATATAATTCGGCGCATCAACATCCCAGAAGCCAGAATTCATCCAAACTCTAGATTTGTGATTATAAACGTGATGAACAGTAAAGTCAATCCACCCATTTCTATCAAAATCGCCAGACGCTACGGAATGAGCATTAAGTAAATCTACTTCGTAAACATCTGTCCCAAATAAATCTAGGTGATAAGGTACTTCTCCTACAGGCCCCGAATTTTCGAAAAGTAAGTTCTCTTGAAAAGGGGTAAATGGACTGTCTTCAGCAATGTACAAATCAAGGTCGGAGTCGTTATCAACATCCATCCAAACGGCTCCCCAACACCATGAGAATAAATCCACACCTTGTTGAGCCGCTACTTCTATGTATGCTCCAGATGTTGTGCCTTGAAATAACTTTGCCCCGCTAGGATTTACACCTATTCCTGAGTCTGTAATGTAAATATCTTGCACCCCATCCATATTATAATCGGCGAGTGAAATAGACATAGCGTCCATCACAACGTCAAGTCCTAAGTCAGATGCAATTTCTTCGAATTGTCCATTTTGGAGATTATGGAAAAAGGAGTTTGTAGCTTCTTTATCATTGATCACAAATAGGTCTAGGTATCCGTCCATGTCCCAGTCATACCAAACCGATTGGAACGTCAGCCTTAAAAATAAGTCTGTCCCAGAAAACTGACTCACATCTGTAAATACAAACTCACCGTCATTTCTCAAAAGTACATTTCGATATTCACTACCTACATTCACATTGCTTGTGTAGTATCTACAGATATACAAATCTAGATCACCATCGTTGTCATAATCTCCCCAAGAGCTACCTTCGGTTGTCACATTCACTTGAGGGATTCCTGTGAGTGTAGTGACGTTAGTGAAAGTACTATCTCCATTGTTTTCGAGTACTTCAATCCTTCCTTCAGTGTCACTATAAAAGAAGTCAAGATCACCATCCTCATCAATGTCAACCCACTGAATAGTTTTAGATTCTGCGGTTTGGGTTAAAGGAAGAATGATAGGGGTGAAACTCATCTCTCCGCTAGCACCATTATTTAGATAAGTTCTAATAGTGCCATTCGTGTTTCCGTACGTTAAGTCATCCCAGCCATCTAAATTCCAATCTGCCGCTGAAACGCCAGAGCCATGAAGACCGTCCCAAGAGTATTGTAAGATTCCCCAGGTGGGAGCGAGGTTAGTGAAAGTTTGGGCTAAGGAGGAGAATGTTAGAAGGCTTAATAATATGAGTATTAGGGACTTCATGTGTCTATCAAGGCTCAACCTCAGCTGTAATGTCGGACTCTAAAAGGGACGTGCACATCGGCTCTAACTTCTCGAAAGAACCGCTTTTCACTATGCACTTTCCTTTGAAGTGAATAATCATAGCGCATTGCTCTGCTTGCAATGGTTCGTGCCCACAAGCGGCAACTAATTTCTCGATCACATGATCAAAAGTGTTGTGGTCGTCATTGTAGACTACAAGTTTCCACTCATTGTCGATTTGAATTTCAACTAGTACTTCTTCCTTAGTTTCTACTGAAGAGAAATAGAAGTTTTTTGAGAGTGGCTTTTGCTTCATTATCGTGTACAAAGATAAGGTTTCGCAATGTATTTTTGCACCATGTCAGAAAACTCGGAGAGCATAGAAAACACAGAAAGTGTAAGTCGCAATTTTATTCAGCAAAAGATAGATGCTGATATTGAGGCAGGAGTAAATGGGGGAGTGGTGCATACGCGTTTTCCCCCAGAGCCTAACGGTTATCTGCATATCGGTCACGCAAAGGCGATTTGTATTAGCTTCGGTTTAGCAAAGGAGTTCGACGGTCTGACGAACCTTAGATTTGACGACACAAACCCCGTTAAAGAGGATGTGGAATACGTCGATGCTATTAGAGAGGATATTAAGTGGCTCGGATTCGAACCTAATGGTGGTGAGTTCTTTACAAGTGATTACTTCGACCAACTATATACCTACGCCCTTAAGTTAATCGATGAAGGAAAGGCTTACGTTGATGACTCAACAGTAGCAGAAATCGCAGAGCAAAAAGGAACACCGACACAGCCAGGAACTCATAGTCCAAATCGCGAGCGTACCCCGGCAGAAAACCGCGATTTATTTGAGAAAATGAAGGCAGGTGATTTCGAAGCCGGCTCCCATGTTCTACGTGCGAAAATCGATATGGCGAATCCTAACATGCACCTTCGTGATCCACTCATGTACCGCATAATGTTCGCCACTCACCACCGCACAGGCGATGATTGGTGTATCTACCCGATGTATGACTTCGCCCACGGCCAGTCGGACAGCATCGAGGGAATCACTCACAGCCTGTGTTCTTTGGAGTTCGAAGTACATCGCCCACTATACGATTGGTATATTGAGAATCTTGAAATTTTCCCATCTCACCAAACCGAGTTCGCTCGACTCAACCTCAACTACACCGTTATGTCGAAGCGAAAGCTTCTACAGCTTGTCGAGGCCGGCTCAGTAGATGGATGGGACGACCCTAGAATGCCTACTCTAAGTGGTTTACGTCGTAGAGGCTACACCCCAGCAAGCATAAGAGAATTTATCGATAGAGTAGGGGTTGCGAAGCGCGAAAACGTTATCGATGTAGGCCTTCTCGAGTGGGCTTTGCGTGACGATCTTAATCGCGTAGCTCCTCGTGTTATGGCTGTCCTTAACCCTATCAAGCTCGTAATCACTAACTATCCAGAAGGAAATATCGAGTGGCTTCCTTCTGTAAATAACCCTGAAGATCCCGAAGCGGGCTCTCGCGAGCTTCCTTTCGGTCGTGAGTTATGGATGGAGGCAGACGATTTCAAAATCGAAGCAAACCGTAAATGGTTCCGTCTCGCCCCAGGCAAGACCGTCCGTCTAAAAAGCGCTTACATCGTAGAATACGTAGATCACGTTTGTAATTCCGAGGGAGAGGTTACAGAGGTCCACGTAAAGTATTTCGAAAACTCTAAGTCCGGTTCGGACACTAGTGGAATCAAGGCGAAGGGAACTCTGCACTGGGTAGAATCTTCGAACGCCATCGATGCCGAAGTCCGCCTTTACGATAGGCTTTTCGCAGAGCCTAATCCCGACGGCCACAAAGAGCGTCCCTTCACAGATTTCCTCAACCCAGACTCTCTAGAAATCCTCAGAGGTTGCAAGCTCGAGCCTTCGCTCGCCCAAGCCGAGCCCGGCACCACCTTCCAATTTACGCGCCTAGGCTATTTCGCTCCAGACTCTCGCTACTCTAAGCCTGGCTCTCCCGTTTTCAACCGCGCCGTTACCCTTCGCGATAGTTGGAAGGGATAGTAGAAATATAATTTCTGAATAATAGGATAACAATTCAGGAAATCTTTTGCGCAACACGTTGTTTTTATGTACATTGCATCTGCATAACCAAACAACCGACCATGCGCCACTTATTATCCTCTGTCTTAGCTCCGTGCTTGACTATTTTCTTTTCTCTACTTTTCGCGTTTCAGCTTTCAGCCCAAACCGAACCTACCATAACATATCCCTACAACCCGGATATAGATGCTGACCAGTCCATACTACTTGAGGATCTCCTGGAGATTTTAGTAGTATATGGCAATGCCTTTGAGTTAGGCGAGATTATGGTAGATGACCAAACCCTCACCGAGTACCTCACGGCTCTCAACCTCCTTATCGAGGCAATTGCTATGCCTAACGGAACGGAGACAGGTCAATTCCTCAGATGGGATGGCTCGTCGTGGGTTCCTGTAATCCCTTCGGTAGGATGTACAGATTCTGAGGCGTGTAACTACGATCCTCTCGCCACAACAAACTATGCATCTTTGTGTCAATACCTTGATGCATGTGGCATTTGCAGTGGGCCTGGAACCATTTACGAATGCGGATGTGCCGATATCCCTGAAGGAGATTGCGACTGTGACGGAAACCAGCTCGACGCCCTCAATGTATGTGGCGGAACGTGTTCTGCGGACCTCGATGGAGATGGTATCTGCGACGATGGAGATTCCTGTATAGGTCAAGCCGACGCGTGTGGAGTTTGTAATGGGCAAGGCGCTATCTACGACTGTGGGTGTACAGGTATACCAGAAGGAGATTGCGATTGCAACGGAACTCCCGATGCCGATGGAGATGGTGTTTGCGATACCGAAGACGATTGTGTCGGGACTCTCGATGCCGCCGGAGTTTGTAACGGCGATTGCGTGCTCGACGCCGATGGCGACGGTATTTGCGATGACGATGGTAACGACACCTGTGACGGAACGGTGGACGCCTGTGGCGTATGTAACGGACCAGGTCCTATCTACGCGTGCGGATGCGCCGATATGGCGGAGGGAGCATGCGATTGTGCTGGGAACACTCCCGATCAAGATGGGAACTGTCAGGACTGCCTCTCCGATACCGATGGCGACGGCCTTTACGACGATATATGTGGCCCTTGCCTCGGAGAGACGAGCATTACATATAACGGAGTAGTGTACGGACTTGTAGAGATAGGAGGGAAGTGTTGGTTTAAAGAGAACCTCCGCACTACTTCATACAATTCGGGAACGCCTATACTTTACACTCCTGACGAAGCGGAGTGGAACGATCTGGGTGATTCGGGAGGGTATAGCGTTTACGATAACGACAACGCAAATACTTCCATTTACGGACTCCTATATAACGGATATGCTTCTGTCTCTCCCGAAGAGATCTGTCCTACGTACTATAACGTTCCTACTTTGGAGGAATGGGATGCATTAATTGCAGAACTCGGAGGAGAAGAGGTCGCAGGAGGAGCTATGAAAGAGTCGGGTTTAGATCACTGGGCCTCTCCGAATACGGGAGCTACTAACTCAAGCGGGTTTACCGCTCTCCCTGGCGGGGTGCGCTCTGTAGGTTCGGCGGGTTATGTAGGCCAAACCTTATCTGCTGAATTTTGGGCTAAAGGACAGTATACAGCTCCTGTAGACCACGTTGCAGATTACATACAAGCTATAACAATATCAAATACTTCCGCTACGATTGCAGATATATCACACTCTAGCGTGAGAGGCCATAGTATACGTTGTCTTAGAGCGGACGTTTTGCTTGGATGTACTGATTTTAACTTTATGGAATACA
>DQRJ01000040.1 GCA_015663855.1 Flavobacteriales bacterium
GAGTTAGAGCGTATTTATTCCTCTGTGGGATACGAAACTATGAGAGTATCTGCTGAAGACGGTCGGGGGATTAAAGAATTCAAAGCCGCTTTAAAGGATGGTATCTCGCTTCTTTCGGGGCATAGTGGGGTAGGAAAGAGCACGATAATAAACGAAATCATTCCGGGGTTAGATCTAAAGACAGCAGATGTATCGGAATCTCACTCTAAGGGTAGGCATACGACAACTTTTGCAGAGATGTTTTCTGTACCGGGAGGAGGATTTATTATCGATACCCCAGGTATAAAAGGGTTTGGTCTAGTAACTTTAGAGAGAGAGACTTTGAATCATCAGTTCCCAGAGTTTTTTGCCATTTTACACGATTGTAAATTTAACAATTGTGTGCATATTGGAGAGCCAGGATGTGCGGTTAGAAAGGCGGTTGAGTCGGGGGAAGTATCGGAGGAACGGTACTCTAATTATAGCGAGATGTACGCGGGATTTGAGGAAGGGCCGTATAGATAATTTTACAACCTTGAGGCGTATAGCCCATTGACCCTTAGATCTTCGGAATTGTATGCTAATCTTTTGTTCGTCTTTATGTCCAAAACATCAACTCCAACTGACCTCAAAATAGCATCTCCTGCTGCGCAATCCCATTCCATATAAGATCCAGTTCTTACATGAATTTCAGCTTCGCCTAGGGCTAATTTACAAAACTTAAGAGCACCGCTTACGGGTCTTGCTATTACCTCACTTGGATCTATGCCCGGGGGAACTAAGTCCTCTAAAGAGGCCTCTTCTACCCAGGATGTTACAAGTCTGTATGGTTTTTGGATAGCTTCAGGGATTATTGTTTTGGGATTTAATCCATCAATTTGGGTTATAGAAAAATCATGTCCCATAGCTCCAATGTAAATCCTATTTGCGATGGGGTCTGCCACTATTCCTATTATAGGCCCGGTTTCATCACAAAGTGCGATGTTTACGGCAAACCCTGAGCGATGGCTGAGGAAAGATTCAGTGCCATCTAGAGGGTCTATCAAAAAATAGTTTTTCCAGCACTTCCTTTCCTCATAAGGAGGGATGCTACCTTCCTCAGTGATCATAGGAATTCCAAGAGGAGTAAGAATTTCCGTGATAATCTTTTCAGAAGCGTAATCAGCGTCAGAGACAAGAGAACCATCATTCTTAGATGCTATATGTAGTTCAGAATCCGATGAAGGAAGAGCTGAAAGTAAGACCTTAGCCCCAGCTCCAGCAGCTTGTATGGAAGCTGCAAGCGCTTTTTCGAAAAGTTCTGGTGACAACATGCCTCTAAGGTAGTTATCTTTGTCCCGATGCAGGGGTGCCTTTAGGCTGAGATAATACCCTTTGAACCTGACCGGATAATTCTGGTAAGGAAGATATCAAGAGTGCTTGTGCTCCCGCGTCACTTTTATTGTAAAAACTGTTGTTGCACAAACCACTGCTATGCGTAATTTTATTTTGCTCGGATTTTTATTGTCTTCGGCCACTATTCAAGCCCAAATTGATTCTATCAACGTTCTTCAGCCCGCTGCTGTTTCTGCGGTTACTTCAGATGAAAGAGCTCCGTTCACACATACTGAATTGCGAGCTGATGAGTTGAAGTCGAGGGATTCAGGTCGTGATTTACCTTTTCTTTTAAGATTCGCTCCTTCTATTGTGGTTACTTCGGATGCTGGAAACGGTATTGGATATACTGGAATGAGAATTAGAGGAACCGATGCTAGCCGTATAAACGTTACTATTAATGGAGTTCCGTTGAATGACGCGGAATCTCAAGGAGTTTATTGGGTGGATTTACCAGATTTGGGCGCGAGTACTTCAGAGCTTCAGATTCAAAGGGGAGTCGGTACTAGTACGGTAGGCCCGGGCGCATTCGGGGGCTCTATTTCCGTAAATACATTGGGGTCAGTTGTAAAGCCTAGCGTACGAGTGAGCTTAGGAGCGGGGTCTTTTAATTCATATCGTAGAAGCGTAAATTGGAATTCGGGAATGTTAGGAGAGGGGTGGTCTATGGAAGGCCGCGCTTCTAATATCGAGTCCGATGGATATGTCGATAGGGCGACAAGTAACTTGAGTTCGCTATATACTTCGGTTGCGAAGAGATGGGATGACGGAAAGATATCATTTACGACCATGCTCGGGAGAGAGAGGACATATCAATCTTGGTTTGGTGTACCTCAATTCGCAACAGACGAAGAGGTAACGGACGCTGACATTCTCGATTGGGCGGCAGGAAGTTATGAGTACGGTTATGGCTACGACACTGAGCGACTCACGGATTTATTAGAGAATCGCCGCACGCACAACTACTATAATTACGACGACGAAGTGGACGATTATGGCCAAAACCATCTTCAACTCCACCTTGAACAACAGGTAGGAATTGCTAATTTAGGAGTAACTCTATATTCTACTACTGGAGCGGGATATTACGAGCAATTTCGTACAGACGATTCCTTTTCGAGCTACGGCTTAACCGCTCCGTTATTTCCCGATTCTACTTCGCCTGAGACTACAAATCTTATCAGAAGACGTTGGCTTGATAATGAGCTGAAAGGCGCAATGTTAAACGTTCAAATTCCTTTCGAAAAATGGGATTTAGATGCCGGGGGCGCATATTCGTATTATTCGGGCGACCACTTCGGTGAGATAATTTGGATGGAGCATGCGGCGAATGTCTTGCCCGGCACGAAGTATTACGATAGTGTTGGCGAGAAGCAGGATATGAGTGCTTATGCCCGCGCGAGTTATGATGTTATCCAGGACGTTCTTAGAGTTCAGGGCGAAGCCCAAATCCGTTCAATCATCTATACCTCCACCGGTTCAGATTCAGATCTTCAAGAGGTCGCTCTTAATGACACTCTACAGTTCTTTAACCCGAAGCTCGGGTTTGATTACATATTTTCAGATTCAAATAGAGGGTTCGCGTCTATTGCGGTCGCAAATAGAGAGCCCGCAAGAAGCGATTATCTAGATAACCCTCAAGAGAATTCAATCCGCCCTGAACGATTACTAGATTTCGAATTGGGATACCGTTATTCCGGTTCGAAGTGGGGTGCCGAAATAGGACTTTACTACATGAGTTACAAAGACCAGTTAATTGCTACGGGCGCTCTAAACGATGTCGGTAATTCAATTAGGATGAATGTTCCCGAGAGTTATCGCGCTGGAATTGAACTACAATCAGGAGTTCAGATTACGCCCCGTTTTAAATGGAACGGAAACCTAACATTGTCGAGTAATAAAATCGAACTTTTCTCAGAAACTCTTTATGATTACTCGCCTCTTGAAAATTACGAAAACGTAATAGATCACGATAATACAGACATCGCTTTTTCACCTTCTGTGGTCGGGGCTAGTATATGGGGATTAGAGGTTTGGTCTAAAGGCGGAGAAAATGTGAATATGGAAATCGCAACTAAGTACGTCGGGAAACAATTCATGGATAACACTTCTAACGACTCAAGGTCGTTACCCTCTTACCTTGTGAATGACCTTATCTTGAATTGGTCGCACGACTGTGAAAACGGAGGGATTTTGAAAGTCTCTTTGTTTGCTAATAACATACTGAACGAAATGTATAGTTCGAACGGTTGGACTTACAGTTATTTGTACGGTGGGCTTGAGGCTATGACAACAGAAAATTATGTGTATCCTCAGGCTGGAAGGAATGGATTTATAAATATTGGGCTCTCTTTCTAGCGTTAATATCGTAAATTGAGCAAATGTTACGACTAGATTCACTTCATGTATTCATCGCCCTTTTTATGGGGACGTTTATGATGTTAAGTGTTAGTATGTCGGCCCAATACACGATGCCTTTTGAGGAATTAGTTCATGAAGGAACGTGGTTGCAATGGCCTCATGATTACACATATGGTTTCGGTGCTTCTGATTTTGAACCGACATGGATTGCGATGACTGCTGCATTAGTTGATGGGGAGAAAGTACATATTATCGCTTATGATGAAATTCATGAAGCTCACATTTTGACACTTCTTGCAAGCGCCGAAGTATCAATGGAAAATGTAGATATTTATATCGCTCCTACGGACGATTTTTGGGTGAGAGATAACGGGCCGATTTTCGTTTACGATTCGGAGGCGACGTTAACTATTTTGGATTGGGGATTTAATGGTTGGGGCGGAAATACGCCGTTTGAACTTTGTGATGTCATTCCCGATTCGGTAGCCGAGTTTTTACAAGTTCCCATCATCGATTTGAGCGCAATGGTTTTAGAGGGTGGTGCTTTTGAGATTGATGGTCACGGAACGTTAATGGCGACTCGGACTTCAATTACTGGCGCAGATAGAAATCCTGATTTGTCAGAATCCGAAATAGAAGATTTTTTAGAACAATATATTGGTGTAACGAACTTTATTTGGCTCGATGGAATGTTCGGAGGTTTAGAAGATGTAACGGACCAACACATAGACGGCTTCGCGAAGTTCCACGGTAACAATACCATAGTAACTATGAACGATACCGATCTAGAATACTGGTATGTTTCTCAGTCAGATAGAGCCATTTTATTTAATGCCTTGAATTCAAATGGCGTCCCATTCAATCACGTTTTCCTACCCCTAACTCAATATAATGTTACTACTACTTGGGGTCAGTCCGTGGGGTTTAGGGCTAGTTATGTGAATTACTATGTTGCGAACGGAGTGGTTTTGGTACCCAATTATAATGATCCACAGGATGATGTTGCAAATGAATTAATTGCATCGCTCTATCCTGATAGAGAGGTGGTGGGTGTTGATTGTAGGAATATTTTAATTAATGGGGGCATGGTGCATTGCATCACCCAACAACAACCCATCGGGGCAACAGGAATAGGCGTGAGCGAGTTGCCTCAGCTTTCTGAAGATGAGCTTATTAATGTATATGATTTATTGGGGAGGAAAATTCAGACTCCTAAAAAGGGGGTGCTGTATTTATGGCAGTACAAGAGCGGTTTTGTTAAGAAGGCTTTAGCACATTAAAGTCGAGACTTTTTTCTAAAACGGTCCCCAGAATCACTAGGTCTGCACCAGCTTCCCAAGCGTTTTCTATCCCCTCAAGCCCGTTTATTCCTCCACCTACAATTAGTGGGACTGAAACAGAGTTTCTTACGGCCTTTATCACCTCCATTGAAATGGGGTCGCCAGCTCCGCTTCCCGCATCTAAATAGACGGCCTTCATACCTAAAAGGACAGCGGCTTGAGCTGTGGCAACTACGAGTTCAGGTTTTGCGGAGGGGATAGGTAAAGTTTGGGTTATATACGCAGCAGTTGTAAGGGGCCCATCCCCCACCAACATATACGCCGTAGCTACAGTTTCTAGATTCATTGCCATCAGCTTAGGCGCTGCTTCGACGTGCTTGCCTATGAGTAAGTCTGCATTCCTCCCACTCACAAGACTCAGAAGTAACAGCGCGTCAGCATCTTCGCAAATCTGGTCAGGCGATCCGGGAAATATGATGACAGGAAGTTGAGTGATGTTTTTAACTCTTTCTACTATTTCGGCGGTGTTACCATATGAAAGATGGCTGCCTCCTACAAAGATATCAGATGCATTTGAGTCGTCAATTTCCTGAATCCATTTGTCTAAGGCATCCCCCTTAGGCGTTTTGTCAGGGTCGAGCAGCACTGCAAATCTTTTGCGTCCAACTAAACGGTCAACCTCAAGTCCTTCGAGCCAAGAATTATTCATGTTACCGAATTTATCGCATTAACGATTGAAATCACTGTCGATTTGTGTCTCATAACGTGTCCGCTTGATATTTCTATGAAAAACACGTTGTTTTTCACGCCCTTAAGTTCTTTTTGAAGTGGAAGCGACCAGTTCATAGGAATGATTTTATCTCTGTCGCCGAAGATGAAAAACACGGGACATTTTTCGCTTGATTTATGTCTTAGTAGCTCTGCTAATTTATTTTCTTGAGGCCAAAACTCTCTATGGCTTGCCCACCCATACGCTACTCTTTGTCTAATATCATGATTGTCGGTATGAAATCGTCCGAAGTGATGTTTGTGCTCCGAGATTAAACGTAGCGATCTTAAGAGGTCGATGAATTTTCTGTTCGTTTTAGGGAATTTATCAATCAATCCCCATGTGAACTTACCGAGTTTCGTGTTTACCACGAACTTGTAGAGTTTGCCCATCTTAAGTCCGTCAGTCGCCAGAACAATAACTCTACTGAATTTTTCCGGAAAGCGTTCAAATAAAGTGAGAGCAATACGCCCCCCCATTGAATATCCTAAAAGCTCAATTTTCGTTTCAGCACTGTCGATGTACGATTCAATCGCTTCCATCAATAACTCTGGCGATAACGCAGCTCTTTTATCAAGTGGCGCCAAGGGTATACTGCTTCCGTGGTGTACTAGACTGACTGACAGCATTTGCGTATCCAAATCATATAACGGTTCGAAGCTTCCCATCTCGTCAGCATGCCTATCAAAGCCGTGAAAAGCTACGACGACCTTAGATTTTCGTTCCTTCTCGACCCCGAGAGTACTCCACGCACCGAACCTCCAGCCTCGGTACTCCCATTCGACATATTCCCCAATTTTCATTCCGCAAAGTTCGACATAAGTGGGGTTACGAAAACCCCTTTAATAAACTGTGGAAAAGAGATATTGTTTTTCGGGCAATATAAGCACTTCAATAATGTAACTTTGCCCCGGTTTAAGTCTTACTTAACCGGCTATTTCGAATTTGAACATAGTCGGATAAAAAAAAAATGCCTAAAGATTCTAGCATTAAGTCGGTTTTGATAATCGGCAGCGGCCCAATTGTTATCGGGCAGGCATGCGAGTTTGATTATAGCGGATCTCAGGCTTCTCGCTCTTTGCGTGAAGAAGGAATAGAGGTAACCCTCATAAATTCTAACCCTGCCACCATCATGACCGACCCGGTTATGGCTGACAACATCTACTTAAAGCCTCTGGAGTCGGAGTCAATTATTGAGATTCTTAAGAAGCATGATATTGATGCGGTGCTACCGACTATGGGAGGCCAAACAGCGCTTAACCTAGCGATACAATGTGACGAATTAGGTATTTGGGAAGAGTATGGAGTTAAGATAATCGGAGTAGATATTGCAGCGATAGAGATTACGGAGAATCGTGAGGAATTCCGTCTCTTAATGGAGAGGATAGGCATTCCTATGGCTCCCCAAGCAACGGCGAAAAGTTTTCTAGAAGGAAAGGAGGTTGCGCAAAAATTCGGATATCCACTTTGTATTCGAGCTAGTTTCACTTTAGGTGGTGCGGGAGCTGCAGTAGTTCATACAAAAGAGGATTTTGAAGATAAACTTACTCTGGGACTTCATAAATCACCGATTCACGAGGTGATGATTGATAAAGCACTTCTCGGCTGGAAAGAATTCGAGTTGGAGCTTTTAAGAGACGCGAATGATAATGTGACTATAGTTTGTTCTATAGAAAACATGGATCCAATGGGCATTCACACAGGTGATTCAATTACTGTTGCTCCTGCGATGACTCTATCAGATACGACATACCAACGTATGCGCGATATGGCTATCAAAATGATGCGCAACATAGGTGAATTTGCTGGAGGATGTAATGTGCAGTTTGCGGTTTCGCCAGATGAGAATGAAGATATCATCGCCATCGAAATTAATCCTAGAGTCTCTAGGTCTTCGGCTTTGGCATCTAAAGCTACTGGTTATCCTATTGCCAAACTTGCCTCTAAACTAGCTATAGGATATCACTTAGATGAGTTAAAGAATACTATTACTGGATCAACTTCGGCGATGTTTGAGCCGACTCTTGACTATGTGGTCGTAAAGATTCCTCGCTGGAATTTCGATAAATTCCCTGGAACTAATCGCGAATTAGGATTGCAAATGAAGTCTGTGGGAGAGGTGATGGCAATAGGCCGTTCTTTCCAAGAGGCGTTGCAGAAAGCGTGTCAATCTTTAGAGATTAAGCGCAACGGGCTTGGTGCAGATGGTCGAGAATTACGCGATCAAGATCAGATCATGGATAGTTTACGCCATCCAAGTTGGAATAGATTATTCCATATTTACGACGCATTTAAGCTCGGGATTCCGTTCCACAAAATCCACGAGTCTACGAAAATTGATCCTTGGTTCCTTCGTCAGATCGAAGCACTATTAATGCTCGAAAAGGACATCGAAAAGGAGTCAATTCAATCTATTCCTCGCCAACTTTTAATGGAGGCGAAGAGAAAAGGCTATGCGGATCGTCAAATCGCTCATCTTCTAAGATGCCTTGAAAGCGAAGTTCATTCAAGGAGACAAGACGAAGGAATTAATCGAGTCTATAAATTAGTTGATACTTGTGCAGCGGAATTCCCGGCTGTGACACCGTATTACTACTCGACATTCGAAGAGTCTGAGAATGAAAGTGTCGTCACCGATAAGAAGAAGGTTGTCGTTTTAGGGAGTGGTCCGAATAGAATCGGGCAGGGGATTGAGTTTGACTACTGTTGCGTACATGGGGTGCTTGCGGCGAAAGAGTGTGGTTATGAGACCATCATGATCAATTGCAACCCGGAGACTGTTTCTACCGACTTCGATACTGCCGATAAATTGTATTTCGAGCCGGTTTTTTGGGAGCATATCTACGATATCATCCTACACGAAAATCCAGTGGGAGTGATTGTACAGTTAGGAGGCCAAACCGCACTTAAGCTCGCCGAAAAACTGGATCGCTACGGTATTCCCGTACTTGGTACGTCATACAAAGCGCTCGACCTTGCGGAAGATAGAGGAAGCTTCTCTACTCTATTAAAGAAAGAAGGGATTCCATATCCTAAGTTCGGGGTTGTTGAAAATGCAGACCAAGCTGTAGATCTATGTCGCGAGCTCGGTTTTCCACTTCTAGTCCGACCTTCATATGTTCTAGGAGGACAGAAAATGAAGATCGTTATAAACGAAGAAGATCTCGAACGTCACGTGATCGACATTCTCAAGCACTTACCAGAAAACCAAATCCTTCTCGACCATTTCATAGAAGGAGCCATGGAATGTGAGGCCGATGCGATATGCGATGGCGACGAAGTTCGAATTATCGGTATCATGCAACATATCGAACCAGCTGGAATTCACTCTGGCGATAGTTATGCGCTACTTCCCCCGTTTAATTTAGGCGATTTGGTAATCCAAAAAATCGAAGATTATACAAGAAGGATCGCTGTTGCGCTTGAAACTAGAGGACTCATAAATGTGCAGTTTGCGGTAAAAGACGACGAGGTGTATATCATCGAAGCGAATCCTAGAGCGTCTCGAACTGTTCCGTTTATCTCGAAAGCTTATGGCGTTCCTTACGTAAACCAAGCTGCTAAAGTGATGCTCGGTGAAGCGAAACTAAAGGACATGCCTCACTCTCCTCATCTCGATGGATATGCAGTGAAAATTCCTGTTTTCAGCTATGAGAAGTTCCCAGATATAAATAAAGAGCTCGGTCCAGAGATGAAATCTACCGGTGAGGCGATACGTTTTATCGATGATTTACGAGATCCCTTTTTCCGCAAGATTTATAGCGAGCGCAACCTATATTTGAGCAAGTAATTCCAATTAATGCTTAAGTCAATTTTCTATATCGTTATAGTGTGGTTTATCTGGCGCTGGTTGGATAGAATCTTTGGATGGAGAAGACGGAATAGAGATGTTTTTGGAACTACAAGTAATCCACAGGATAGACCTCAGTCGCCTCCTAAAAGTAAAACTCCTAACGACAATAAGATAGGAGATTATGTTGATTTTGAAGAAGTAGAGGACTAGGAGTTAACTTGTCACCCATGAAAAACGCTCTACAACAACTATTACCCCATTCAATAGCTGTTTTTCTACTTTTCTGCATTTCCGCAGCGCTTTATTCGCCCTCGATTTTAAAGGGAGAAAGAATGAGGCAGGGAGATATTATTAATTTCAAGGGAATGGCTCACGAAACAGAGAGCTATTACTTCATTGAAGGTGAGCGTCCTGACTGGACCGATAGTATGTTCTCGGGTATGCCTACCATTCAAATTACAGGGATAGGATTCACTACGGTTCCGAAAGTTATTTGGTTGATTCTAAGATTTTTCATGTCTCCAGAGATCATGACTCTGTTCATGGCGATGTTGGCGGGGTATGTTTTGGCATTATGCCTGAAGGCCCCCCCTTGGGTAGCATTTATTATAGGTGCGACTTATGGGTTAGCGTCCGTAAACACCTTGTATTTAGCGGCGGGTCATGCTTCAAAAGTTAGGGCGATTGCGGTTATGCCTGGTGTTCTAGGTGGCGTTTTGGCTGCCTTTCGTGGGCGTAGAGCTGCGGGAGTGGCGATTTTCACGTTGTTCTTGGCGATTCATATTTATGCGAATCACCTCCAGATGACTTATTACCTTATGTTCTTAATCGTGGCGGTAGGCTTGTCAGAGTTGATTAATGCAGTTATAAAAGGCCAAACCAAATCAGCAATCATCACCTCCTCGCTATTATTAGTTGGAGCATTTAGTGCGGTCTTACCTCAATCAGCGGAGTTAGCACTCACTCAAAACTACTCTCAGTACACTACTAGAGGCGAGGCGATTTTGCCCGATTTAGAATCGGGAGATGCGGTTTCTAATTCAGGACTTGATAGATATTATATCCTCGAGTATAGTATGGCTCGTGGAGAGTGGCTTTCAATGTTAGTCCCGGATATTAAGGGTGGGGCGGATCAACTTTATTGGGGAGAGCAACGTTTCAGTGGTGGAGCATTTTATTTCGGAGCAATCGCATTTGCGTTTTTCCTTGCATTTCTCTTCGTGGGGAAAGACCCAGTCCGATGGCCTCTCCTTTTAATTACGCTTCTCGCGATAATTTTATCGTGGCGCGAGACATCTTTTATTTTCGACTTCTTCATAGAATACGTTCCTCTTTTCAATAAGTTTAGGGACACGAAAATGATGCTAGTAATAGTCCAAGTCGCAGTCGCAGCGGGTGCAACTCTTGCGTTAAAGGAGATTTGGGATGATGTATCTCATGGTAAGTGGAAGCCTTGGGTTTTCTCATTACTGGGAATTACCGCTGTGTTAGGCGCATTTTATGCTCTTCCGACAACGTTTTTCGACTTCACGTCAAGCATTAGAACAGACCAAGCCCTTTCTCAAATAGGTAAGTCAAAGGTTGTAGATATGAGGTTGGAAATTTTCCGATCTGATATTCTTAGATCAATAGGGCTTATTCTTTTGACTGCTGCAGCTGTCTTTGCGATATATAAGAAGACTATTGATAAGAGAATTATTTTCGGGTTTCTAGCAGTGGTTATGATATTTGAAATGTCTGCTGTAACGAAACGTTATCCGATAAATTGGGTGGATTCTTTTGAAGCGGCTTATCCTTTTGAACCCACTCCCCCAGATTTAGCAATTCTCCAACAAGAGTCAAATGGCCTTGAAGGATTTGAGGAATTAAAGAAATCGAACATTAAAATAGAAGAAGAAAGGTTAGGTCATAAACTTTCTCGAAGGCATTATAGAGCAGAGGCAGCAGCCTCATTTAGCGCACTTAACTCGTTGACTCATTATAGAGTTCTAGATTGGCAAAGACCATTTAATGACGCTCGGACTTCTTACTTTCATAAGTCTGTAGGAGGTTATCACGGGGCGAAGTTGCGTAGGTACCAAGATTTTATTGATAAGGTTCTAATCCCCGAAAGAAAGGAGTTTGTGTCTTTCGCAGAAACCTCTGGAATAGGTCTTGCCACGACAAGACTTAAAGCCCTAGCAATGCTTAACACGAAGTATATCATCTTACCGGGAGCAGAACAACCACTGCCTTTAGTAGGAGCACTTGGGCCTGCCTGGATTACGTCATCTGTACTTTTTGTAGATGACGCAAATGAGGAGATTTCTGAAGTTAGAAATGTAGATCTCTCAACCACTGCAATTATTCACCGAGAATTCGAATCTGAATTGTCTAATATAAGCTTGCCGAATTCTGACACCCCCCATAATTCGACAGTTACACTTTCCCATTATCATCCAGAAAAATTGACGTATTCAACGTCGAGCGATACGGATGGGGTAATGGTGCTAAGTGAGGTTTGGTATCCAGAGGGATGGAAAGCAACAATTGATGGAAAATCGGTACAGATTATCAGAGCTAATTATATATTGAGAGCATTAGTTATTCCAGCTGGCGAGCATATTGTAGAGCTAACTTTTGAGCCATCGGGCAGGAAGTTAGCGGGAATTGCTAGCGGATTAGGAAGTTTATTACTTCTGATTTTCATTGGAGCCATGGTGTTTTCACATTACCGAAAGGTTTTAGATTAAGCATCTGATGAAGCTTATTTATACAAGTTCTCCCGGAGAGTGGTCTAAGGATTTTTGGGTTCAGTGGGATGCGTTTCTTGCTGGGGAGAACTCGAGTGCTTATTTAGACTCTCGCTCTATTAAAGCTGCTCTGGCTGTTCCTGATAGGTACTTAAGAGCCATTTGTTGGCTTGATGAAAATCAAAATATTGTAGGAGTAGCTAGCACCGAAGACACACAAGCTGAAAGCATCTCAAAAGGGCAGTTTCTAAAAGCGGATAAGCCGATTTTTAAGCTCGCTCAAAGATATTTATATAGGGGAGATGGGAAGTTTAAATTGAATATTCGTGTTCTTGGGATGGTTTTGTCTAGTGGAGATCACGCATACAGATTTGACGATAAAATTTCAAAAGAGGAAGTCCACAAAGCAATTGACGACGCATTAAAAATTCTAGAGGACAGAGATGCTATCCTTCCCAAGACATTTCTAATAAAAGATCATTACATCGATATTCCCATGGATGTGAAATTCGCTGGAAAATCGACCTGGCATCCTCGTTGGGTAGATCTAGAGTTTGATCCCGTAATGGAAATCGATATTTCGCCGGATTGGACTAGCTTCGAACATTATAGGGAAGCACTTCGTAAAAAATCGAGAACGAAAATTAGACGAATACTTAATAGCTCAGAAGAGCTAGTCCTAAAAAACCTCAATCTTGAGGAAGTCATACAACTCTCGTCAGAACTATACGATCTATACTCGAAAGTATACGGTCGAGCAGGCTTCAAATTAGGAAAACTCCATAAGCAAGACATCGTTGAGCTTAAAAGACATTGGGGAAGTGAATTCCCGGTATTTGGTTACTATCACGAAAATACTTTAGTCGGATTTCAATGTGGGATTGTTACAAAACATGCCGTTGAAGCATTCTTTGTAGGATTTAATGAAGATGAAAATCGCATCCATTCTATATACCAACGCATGCTTTTAGAGTTTATTCAACAAGGAATTAAAGTAGGAGCAAAAAAGATATCTTTAGGCCGCACAGCTCTGGATATTAAATCTTCGCTTGGAGCTTGTCCTAGAAGATTGTCATGCCATATGAAAGTAGAAAATCCATATATTCATTTTTTAATGAGGTTAATAGCAGGTGCTTCATCTCCTAAAATACCCCAGCTAAAAAGAGCTTGGAAAGACAACGTCATTCAAGGTTAAGCAAGTTTATCTTCGCGCTATAATTAAATTAAAATGAACAATAAAGTAATATTGGGAGTAATAGGGGTTTGGCTTATAGCTTTAACATATTTACAGTTAGTGCCTGCGCCTGCAAAAATTTCCGATGAGGGAGCTGCAGTGATTGCGTTTGTACACGGTGACACCCTCCGTCAAGGTATGCTTTTAATCCAAACCCTAGAGGCTTCACTTCGCAAAAGCATGAATGAGGTTGATTCCACTTTGAAAGTTCAAGCTCTTCCACTTCAACAAGAAGCTCAAGAACTTATCCAATATGCAAACTCTGCACAAGCAACTGAAAATGAGATAGGAATTGCTAGTAATAGGGTTCGTGAAATAGAGACTATTCTTGAGAAAATGCAATATGAAGCTGAACAACACTTCTTATTTCAAGAGAGCACGATGCAAGCTACAATTGCGGCACACCTTACGAAAACGCTAAGGACTTATTCTGAAAAGAACGGAATTGATGTCGTATTAAATTGGGGCTTGAGTGGAGAAGGTGTTTTGTTTGGTACAGATGCTCGTGATGTGACTTCTGAGGTTCTGCAAGATCTTAATTTTTCAAACTAACAGCAATATGATTCTTGCAGACACAAAAAAGGAGGAGCATGTTGTAGAATATATTTTGTTTCTATGGCAGATTGAAGATCTTGTTAGAGCGGCGAAATTCAATCCTGAAGTTCTCGAAAACTGGGCTGAAGAAACTGCACTACGTGAGGGGACTGACCCTGAGAAAGAGAAGGCTTGGATAGTAGGTATTGCTAGTTCAATGCGTACCCAAGGGAAAGAAGAATCAGGTCACACTACTGATGTTAGTGAGCCCTTAGTAGAGTTAGCTCACTTACATGAAATGCTTCTTGGGCCTACTGAAGATTTACGATATAAAGAAGCGTTTGACGTGGCCAAACCTATGCTCAAAGAGCTCAAGAAGAACACATCTGATTCAACAGAACATCCTGTGGAACAGTTGCTTATAGGTTTATACGGTTGGTTGCTGTTGAGGATGAAAAAGCAAGCTATTTCTGCTGAATCGGAGGCTGGATTTGTTGCATTTCGCAACTGGGCAAATGCTTTAGCGAAGGGGCATTTGAAGATTTATTACGGTAAATAACCCCCCATTATATCCTCGTTCTTTTGTTAAGAACTACCCTAGTGTGATGTGATATGCTGAAATTGAGGTACGATTTTGCAGTATGCCATCAACACTACCTATTTACAATGAAAAGTCTTGGAAAGCGGAGATTTTGGACCCTTCAAAAGAAGAAGGCCAAATACGTTTTTCAACTTTAAAATCAAGTGGTGTTATTTCATCGGAAATCGATACTCTCGAAAGTCAAGTTGCAGAATTAGCAATCACTCGAGACCCTACTCTCAAGCAAGACCCAAGTGGACTTGCGACTGCGATTAGTCAGGTTATAGGAAATAAAGATTGGGATACTTTCGGACGATGGGTTGTGTTTTCATGGAACAAATGTGCTGTTAGGTTACTACCCCCTGATGATTTTGCAGAGCTAAGGACGAATCGTAACCGCGATAGAATTACTACCGAAGAGCAGAATTTATTAAGTAGTAAAACGGTAGGTATAGTGGGCTTGTCAGTTGGACAAGCTGCAGCAATGACTATCGCAATGGAGAGGTCTGCGGGAACGATAAAACTTGCAGATTTCGATGAGTTAGAATTGTCAAATCTAAATA
>DQRJ01000071.1 GCA_015663855.1 Flavobacteriales bacterium
AAGGTCACTCTCAATAACTACCGAGCGTTTGCCGATTCTCACACTGATTTCTATAAATCTCCCACAAATGTGAGATCAGCACAGTTTAACTCGCCCACCACCCCTAATTTCCTCCATTCCTTTTCCCAAAGCGATTTGACCCGCACGAAATGGATACTCTCAGCCTTAATCTTTCTCGTTTTCTTCGTTCTAGACGCGGCTTTCGTGAGATCCACAACCCTCCCAGACGCACCGTCAGTTATCCCTTGGCTTTTACTCCTATATATAGGAGTGTCAATCCCTATGTTTCTTTTACTTCTCCTTAGCCAGGACCAAACCTCTCACTCCTATGCAGTTTCCCGGGAACTCTTAGGTTTCTTGCAATCCCCCTTACCTTCGCTTCTCATCGTATATATTCCTAAATTACTCAATTCTCCTTTTCCTCGCTTTACTTTCACGATGAAACGTTCATCTTCTACATAAGGTACCCCATGTCATTTAAGTTATTTCCAGATATGCCCGGTTCAGCACGAGTCTTCTTCTTTACTGCGGACTCTTCACTCCCCGATTCGACTTCAACTCAACTTCTCTCTAACGTTTTATCGTTTCTGAAATCGTGGACAGCTCACGGAAGTACGCTCACAGCTGACGCTATTATCATATCAAACCGAGTCCTTATTGTTTCGGTAGACGAGAGTGCTGCATCTGCATCAGGCTGCTCCTTAGACTCCCTAAACAAGTTTATTAAGCAAGAAGCGACATCGATGGGTGTTGATTTGTTTAATAGAAGCTGGGTGCTATATCGTGCCCCTATGCTAGATAAATCAAATTTTGTAGACCAGTGGACTACTGAAAAACTACATGATTTTTGGGCCAGAAGAAAGGCCAAACTAATAAACGACGATACTCAAGTCCTGGATACCACTCTGATCACCTTAAAAGACGCCAGAACTCAGCTAGTATCATCATTTTCAGATAGCTGGCACGCATCTATGTGGTAATCGGCATTATTTATGCTTGTCATAATTACCGTCTAAGACATAGTGATTTAGGGCAATTTTTTCGCCTAATGGTCATTTTTAACCCATGTATCCCAAAAAAAGTCCAACGAATTTGTTTGTTTTTTTTTGGTTTCTAAGGTTGAATCACCTAATTTTAACGCGTTGAAAAGACATAATTAGACATAATTGTGACTTGGAGGCAACCCTTATCATCTGATTACGACTACCATACACGGAAGTTGTATTCCTCTGAAAAGGGATCAATTTTGTAAATAATTAATGGATTTCAAACCAAAACCTGTTCATATGTTCAATTCGTACACGAAGTTAACGACTGCTTTTGCAGCGTTTGCACTTCTTTTTTCAACTGGAGCCTGGTCGCAATGCGCACCTGGCGAGATAGCTGTAGATTACGCTATCACTGGAGGAGCTTATGCCTCTGAGATTTCTTGGACTCTTAACGACGCACTCGGTAACTCGGTGTTCAACGGAGGAGCCCCTATTAGTGGTCAATGGTGTTTAGCCGCTGGTGACTACACATTCATTGGTTCTGACTCATACGGAGACGGATGGAATGGAGCAACTGCTACCTTCACTGCTGGAGGTAACGTAATCGGATTCTTTGAATTAACTGCTGGATCTTCTGGATCTTTAGTAATCACTGTTTCTGCTGATGTTCCTGGATGTACAGATGCTTTAGCGTCTAACTACAATCCATTAGCTACTATCGACGACGGCACTTGCTGCTTCGACGACTTAGTAACTATCAACCTCTACGATGCTTGGGGTGATGGATGGTCTTTTGGTGGTGTAGCCGGTGGATTAACCATTTTCGGTGCATTCTATGAGTTTGCTGGCGGTTCTACTGTGACTCTAGACTTTTGTCTAGCTCCTGGTTGCTACTCTGGTCAGATAAATATTCCTGCATATGCTTCTGAGGGTTCTTGGGATGTTGTTGTAGGTGGTGCAATTATCGCTACTGGTGGTGGTGAAGGAGAGCTTTTCTTCTCAACTGATCCTGCTTGTATAGTTGCTGGTTGTAACGACGTTGCTTCTTGTAACTTCGACCCTGCTGTTAACTTAAACGACGGATCATGTGAGTACCTTACATGTGCTGGTTGTATCGACCCAACCGCTTGTAACTACGACGCTCTTGCTACATTAGACAACGCTACATGTGATTACTCATGCATCGGTTGTATGGATAGCACTGCTACAAACTATGATGCATTAGCTACTATTGCTTGTGTTGATTGTTGTGCTTACTGTATGGAAGCCTTTGCTGGAAATCTTACAGTTGGTGGTGGTTCTTGGGATAGTGAGGTTGGATTCACTTTACTTCTTGATGGTGTTGTTATTGTAACTGGAGGAGCAGGTACTTACCCTCTTTGCCTAGTTGCTGGATGTTACACTATCGATATGACTGACGCTTATGGAGACGGTTGGAACGGTGCTACATACTCATTTGATGGGTATGACGGAGTCAACGTATACGCTGGTGATATTAATACTGCTGCTGTAGGTGATGGTAGTTCTGTTGGAACAGACTACATCGATTTCAACGGTGGTCTTTGTACAATGGGTTGTACTGATTTAGGAGCTTGTAACTACGATGCTACTGCTGCTTACGACGATGGTCTTTGTGACTACTCTTGCGTAGGTTGTATGGATGCAACTGCTGCTAACTACGATCCTAACGCTACTATTGATAGTGGTCTATGTGTTTACTGTGCTCCTGGTACATTCGTTCTTACTCTTACTATGAGTGATTCAATGGGTGATGGATGGAATGGTGCAGTTTACTACGTATACAACCAAGCAACTGGAGCTCTTGAGCTTTCTGGTGACCTTGATACTGCATTCTCTGGAGACGGTCTTTCTTTAGGTGCTGACTTAGTTTGTCTAGCTCCTGGATGTTACACTGTTCAGGTAAGCACTGGTGCTTCTCCTTCTGAGGTTGGCGTTTCTATGACTGACCAATTCGGAACTAACTACGGTTCTACTGGAGCTGGTACTACTTACCCATTAGATTTCACTCTAACAGGTACATGTGCTTTCGCTGGTTGTACTAGCCCTTCTGCTCTTAACTACAACATCAGTGCATCTATTGATGACGGATCTTGTCAAGAGCCACCTGCTAACGATCAGTTAGCTAACGCTGAGGCTGTATTCTGTGGAGCATTCGCTTCTGGAACTTTACTTCACTCTACTGATGACCAAAACTTAATTGGTACTGAGTTCGGTAACGCTGATGTTGCTTCTACTGGAGTTTGGTACACATTTAACGCTGCTGCTGATCAACAGATCATCGTTAGCACATGTGATACACCTGCAAATGATGCTACTACTGACTACACAGGAGATACTAAGCTTCACGTTTACACACAAGCTCTTGATGGTTCATTAGTTGCGATTTCATCTAACGATGACGGTTGTGTTACTGGTTGGTTATCAACTGCTGCGTTCAACGCAACTACAGGTACGGATTACTTCATTCTTGTAAGTGAGTACTCTGCAACAACAAACGGAAACGACTTCGTTCTTTCTGTTACTTGTGTTGACTGTGGTGCTACTCCATCTAACGATAACTGTGATGGTGCTATCGCACAGGTTACAGGTGTAACATTCACTGGTTCTACTTGCTGTGCTACAGCTGAGGAGATGTCATTAGGATGGGCTGGAAACGGTACTGCTTACGGAGTTTGGTTCACGTTTAACTCTGCTAACTACAACACTTTCTACTTTAACATCACTAACATCTCTAACGATGTTCTTGGATTTGTTATGATGGAAGGTAACGAGTGTGCTGGAATCACAGGATTCGTAGGTTGTCAGTTTACTGGTACTTGTGCTGGTTCTGTTGAAGGCTTCTTGCCACAACTTATTCCTAACGTAGATTACTACTTCTTGATTTACACATCTGACCCTGCAACTTGTGGAGACTTCGAGTTCACTACAACTGGTATCATCTTAGGATGTACAGATGCTACTGCGAATAACTACAACCCTGAGGCTAACCTTGACGATGGTACATGTGATTTCACAGGTATTGTTCCAGCGAACGATATCTGCGATACCGCAGTTGCTCTTGTTTGTAACACTGTTACTACAGGTTCTACAGGTGGTGCTACTATCCTAGGTTCTCCAATTGGAGTTGCTGGATGTGAGACTGCTCCTGGTGCTGGTGTTTGGTACTCTTTCGTGGGTGACGGACAACTTCACAACTTAAGCACTTGTGGTTCTGCTATCGATTCTAAGATTAACATTTACACAGCTCTTACTTCTTGTGGTGGTGGTGGAATTGCGGTTCCTCCAGCGGATGCTTGTGGAGTTGATTTAGCAGGTAACCCTCTTGTTACTGTTAACTACAGTGTAGGAGGTGGAGCTTGGGATTCTGAAATCTCATGGGATCTTCTAGATGCTGCGGGTGTAAGTGTTGCTGGTGGCCTAGCTCCTGTTACAGGATCTGTTTGTCTACTACCTGGTGACTACACTCTAAACATGATTGATGCATACGGCGACGGATGGAACGGTGGTGCAGCTACCTTCACTAACGGTCTTGGTGATGTTGTAGGGTACTTTACTCTAGACGTCGGAAATGCTGGTACAGGTATTCTAACTGTTGCTCCATACTCTATGGATCCTGTTTATACTGCTGGTGACTTCACATGTTTCGCAACTGCTACTGGTAGTGATGGAACAGGTGCTTGTACATTATTCGATGCTGACGACGTAAACTTTGAGTTTGTTTCGACAGTAGGTACACTTTACTATGTGTTAGTAGGTGGAACTTCTGGAGCATTCGATCTAACATTTGATTGTGCTACTGTTGTTGAGGGATGTATGAACCCTGCAGCTTGTAACTTCGATCCATTAGCTAACGTTAGTACTGATACATGTGACTTCTGGTCTTGTGTTTGTGCTTCTGCTACAGGTGTCCCGATTCAATTGAATATGGTTGACGCATTTGGAGACGGATGGAACAACGCTAGTTACACTATCTCTGACCTAGCTGGTAACCTTGTTACTGCTGGTGATCTTGATAACGCTCAGTACTCTGTTGACAACGATAACTATGCTGGACCTGAGTACGGGTTTGATATGATTTGTCTAGAGCCTGGATGTTACAACATCACAATCGCTCCTGGTGATTGGGCTTCTGAGGTATCTTGGGATATCACTCTACAAGATGGAACTATTCTTATAGCTGGTGGAGCTCCTGATTCTCAGACAATCTCTGTAGGTGGTGCTGTTTGTGGTTGTATGGACCCTGGTGCATGTAACTACGATATACTTGCTACTGACGAAGATGGTTCTTGTGAGTACCTAACATGTGCAGGTTGTACAGATGCTCTTTCTTGTAGCTACGACGCGCTTGCAACTATCGATGATGGTACTTGCTGTTACAGCAACTGTCTAGAGGTACAGATGTTCGATTCATACGGAGACGGATGGAACGGAGGTGTTTACACTCTTTCTTCTGTTGACGGAACTGTAATCGGATCTGGAACTATCGATTTAGGATCTTCTGCTACTGACACTTACTGTCTAGCTGATGGATGTTACACAATCGATGTAGTTGGTGCTTCTTGGGCGACTGAGATGAGCTGGACTATTCTAGGTGCATTCGGTGGACTAGTTAGTGGACTTGCTGATGAGTCAGTAACATTCAACGTAGGTACTGGTGATCAGTGTATCGTTGGTTGTGACATCTCATGTGCTTGTAACTACAACGCAGCAGTTAACATCTCGGATGTTGCTACGTGTGTCTTCACAGGATGTGAGGGATGTACTTACCCAGATGCTGTTAACTTCGACGCGCTTGCTCTTACTGATGATGGTACTTGTACTTTCGATATAGCTAACCCTTGTCCTGCGGACTTGAACGGCGACGGATCGATTACTACTGGTGACCTACTTATCTTCCTAGGAGCATTCGGAACTATTTGCTAAGAATAGATAAACTCTATATAAAGAAAGCCCCGACATTGAGTCGGGGCTTTTTTATTGCATAAACTTTTCGGTGCGAAATTTAAAAACGTACTATCCCATCCAAGAGCCACCGTTAATATCTATGGCTTGGCCGGTAATTGAAGTTTGTGAATTTGAGAATAAAAACTGAACTAATGCAGCTATTTCCTCAGGTTCGCTGAATTTACCTGTGGGTATATAAGACTTCTGCTCTGCAAGCATTTCGTCAAAAGGTACTTTCGCACTATTTGCCATTTCTAGGATTCTTCTTTTTGCCATCTCTGTATTTACCCAGCCCGGGTTTATTGCATTAATAAGAATACCGTCTACTGAATAAAGAGAGGCAAGGCTTCTGACGAGTCCCAGTAATCCTGTTTTAGATGCTACATAGGCAGGTTGTGTGGGTACACCGAAGCGAGAAAGAATACTTGAGGTAACTACTATGTGTCGCGTTTGAATTCCAGCTTCTTTTGCCTTACTAAGCCATGGAATAGCGGCCATACATGTCTTGTACGTTCCTGTTAGATTGATATCAATAATTTCATCCCACACTTCGTCTTCTCCGCTTTTATCATCATATGCGTTAGGAGCTCCTACACCAGCATTTGCAAACACGGACACTAAAGGATGTTCTTTTAGTTTTGTTTTAGGGTCTGATAAAAACTCGGTTAAAGCACCAGACACAGAAATATCTATACTTTTCACGACATGTAATCCGGGGTTTTTTAAGCTCTTTAAAACCGAATCCAAAGATTCAGCGTTCCTTCCAATTAGAAGTATACGAGTATCACTTTTATTCGATAAAAGCCTTGCTGTAGCTGCCCCTATGCCTGTTCCGGCACCTGTGATAAGAATTGTATGCATATTACAAATGTGGGGTTTAACTTTGCGCCATAATGTTATGTGCTAATTTTTATACGAACGAAGTTATTAGCTAGATGCGTTGGACTAATTATTTCATTCATCCGGGAGACAATAGATACTATGTATTTTCTTTCAAAAAGAAAGAATATAGTAATCTATATGAAACAGCTCTATTGAAACACGAGATCCCTTTTGAAAGCTATATTGATGAGGAGTTAGAGTATGGGGCGAAATATTTGTTTGGGATTCCGCGTACTCATCTTACTGAGGCCATGAGGGAGAATAATTTGCTGCACGCGAAGATCCGTACTCCATTCATACCATCGAAGATTCTTCGTTGGACCGTTCTGATAATCACTGGTGCGCTCTTGACTCTTGCTATCATAGGTGCGATGTCTCAAAAGGCATTTGGCCAGCAGATGGCTAATAATGATAATTGGGAACTTGCAGTCCAAACCAGACTAAACACTCCCTTCGCAATTGTGGGTGTTGAGACACAAGAATTCTCTACAAGTGGATTGACGGCACTTTGGATTCCTAAAATGGGTCAGGCATTCGGAGTAAGGCTACAGTATAGGTTTAAGGAGAACTGGACATTCGGGACAGGTGTTCTTTGGTTTAGGAAGAACTACTCGATTGAATTAAACTATTCAAATGACAGCCTTGCCATATCTACCACAGACACGATTCAATTATTGAGAGCAGTCGGATACAGAATCCCTTTTATGGCGGAAACAAGGGTTCCTTTGGGATTGGGGTATTTCGTCACTTCGGCGGCTGGGTTAGGAATTGAAATAACACCATCAGATGTGTTTGTTAACGGCTCAACATCAGATAATGGTTCTGTTCGCGACTTCGAAGTCTATATGGGCAGATGGAGATGGGCTTCGATTCCTTTAATGGCTGAACTTGGAATAGAGAAGGAACCTAGAGGAGACATACCGGGATGGTATTTAGGACTTTTTTGGTCTAGATCTATAGGCAAGTCTATATGGGTAGAGCAAGTGGTTAGTGCGAATTACTACAGAGTCGTAGGGAGCGGATTCCTCAACTCAACAGTCACAGGGATAGAATTACGGGTGCTACTTAAGTAATTGTGTCCTAACAAAGCCTGAAATAACCTTGCCGTCCGCTTGCCCTGCCATTGCAGCTGATGCCATACCCATAACACGTCCCATATCTCCCATACCAGAGGCCCCTGTTTTTGCAATAATTTCGATAACTTTCGTTTCGATTTCATTATCAGACATTGCCTTAGGAAGGAATTCAGATAGAATTTCAGCTTGTGCGACCTCATCAGAGGCCAAATCTTCTCGGCTTTGTTCTTTATAAACTTCGGAGGTGTCTATTCTTTGTCTATGAAGCTTGCTGATAATCTTAATTGCCTCTTCATCCTTTATTTCCACAGAAGCACCTGCCTTAGATTGCTCAAGCATAAATTTAGATTTCACGTCCCTTAATGTTGCAAGTCTTACCTTATCCTTAGAACGCATTGCGTCCTTAATTCCATCAGTAATTTGCGATTGTAAAGTGCTCATTAATCGACGTTATCGTGAAGAAAGGGGTTGTCATCTCTGAGTTCGATACGACGTTCACCGTTTTCATCAATTTCTTCGTTTATAGACATTCTACTTACACTTGATTTCGATGAATGAGTGATATCGTCTAAAATGATGTCTCTACGCTTATAAGCGGGTTCGTTCTCATAGTCCGAGATTCTTCCGGGTAGCATTAACTTCATGTTAACATCATTTAATGCTCGCTTTGTTTGTCTCTGACGTTCAGCGAAAGCATTCTTATTCTTAGTTTCTAATTCGGCACTAGAAATGGTGTCGTCATTTGAAGGAGAGCTAAACGAATTATTAGGTGTTGTTTCTAATGGAGCGTCGTCAAGATTGTGAATGACCATCTCATCGTTGCTATTCACAATTTCATTTTCTACCTCATTATCAATAATTGACTCGGGTTGTGTAGACTCTGGCGAAGTAGAGAAAAGGTCTGAATAGTCCTTATCGCTTGTATCCAAGATGAAAGGATCGTCTTCAACACTTTCAACACTCTCAATATTTTCAACACTCTCGTTCTCGTCAATTTCATTTATTGTCGGAGGTGTCACAGCTCTATTTACAGGAGTTGTAATTTCTTTAGAATCATCACCTAGATTGTAAGTGATAGTTTTTTTCTCTACAGGTTCTGCACCGGTTTTAACCTCATGAGCTTCAAAGCCTGTTGCGATTACAGTAATACAGATCTCTTCTTCGAGTTCTTCATCAAGAGCGTAACCCCATATAACTTCTGCATTTTGGCCTGCCGCATCCTGAATATAATCAGTTATCTCCATGATTTCATCCATAAGGATGTCTTCACTCCCCACCGTGATGTTTAACAATACATGCTTAGCGCCGGTAATATCATTATCGTTCAGTAGCGGACTTTCGAGAGCCGTGATGACTGCCTTTTTAGAACGATTTTCACCTGATGCCATACCAGAACCCATAATTGCGTTGCCACTTTGTCTCATCACTGTATTAACGTCATTCATATCGACGTTGATTTCGCCGATACGTGTGATTACTTCAGCAATTCCTTTTGCTGCGATACAAAGAACTTGGTCTGCATTCTTGAACGCTTTGCGCAATGTTTGATTTCCGTATAGCTCACGAAGTTTATCGTTGCGAATTACTAATAAAGTATCTACGGCATCACGCATGTTTTTCAGACCGATGTCAGCTTGAGTAGAACGCTTTTTCCCTTCAAATTTGAAAGGAATAGTTACAATACCTACTGTAAGTATTCCCAAATCGCGACAAGCTTTCGCAATAACAGGTCCGGCTCCTGTCCCTGTTCCACCACCCATTCCGGCGGTTACGAAAACCATTTTTGTATCAGTGCCTAGTAGGTTTGTTAGGTCATCTAGGTTTTCAATTGCTGCATTCATTCCAACTTCTGGAATTGATCCAGCTCCCTGACCAGCAGTTAGTGTGGATCCTAATTGAACTTTCAACGGAACGGGGCTGACGTCAAGTGCTTGAGCATCGGTATTGCAGACAATAAAGTCTACACCCTTGATTCCTTGTTCGAACATAGTATTAACGGCATTAGATCCGCCGCCGCCAACGCCGATTACTTTTATCGGGTTATTAGATGATTTGGGTAGTGCAAATTCCATAGTGATTTGTTTTATAGGTGGGGACTAGTGCTGATTTTCTTCTTCTTTCTCGAACCATTCTTTTATGTTCTTCTTAAAGTCTTCCATAAGGTTTCGTCGTTCTTTTCTTTGCGTAGGTTCGCTTTGATTATTGCTTTCGTTTCGAAGACTTTCCTCAGAACCTCTAATAACAAGACCTACTCCTGTCGAGAATGAAGGAATGTTTGTTTCTGTTGGAGATTCTTGTAGATGCTCATTTGGATATCCAACTCGACAGTCAAGACCTGTATGATATTGGAATAGTTGTGTGATATGCCTTAGCTGACTTCCTCCACCAGTAACAACGATACCTCCTATTAACTGGTCACCTAATCCTGATGCCTTGATTTCATAGTGTACGTGCTCGATGATTTCTACCATTCGTGCCTCTATGATGCTAGCAAGATTACGAAGAGATATCTCCTTCGGCTTACGTCCTGTAAGTCCTGGAATACAAACCAGTTCATTTGTACTCATTTCCTGTGCCAAAGCTGATCCGAATTTACATTTTAATTTCTCAGCTTGCTTACTCATAATATTACACCCTTTACTGATGTCTGAGCTAATCACTTTTCCTCCGAATGGGATAACAGCAGTATGGCGGATAATCCCATCTTGGAAAATAGCTATATCTGTAGTTCCACCTCCAATGTCTACAAGAGCGATACCTGCTTCCTTCTCCTCCTCAGTCAATACAGAAGAAGATGACGCGAGTGGCTCTAACACAAGTTGGTCTATTTCTAACCCTGCTTTTGATATGCACTTGTAGATGTTTCTAGCTGCAGCTATATCACCTGTGATAATGTGGAAATTCGCCTCTAATCGAACACCGGACATTCCTACAGGATCCTTTATCCCAGGTTCACTATCTACTGTAAATTCTTGAGGAAGTACGTGTAGAATTTGTGCTCCGGGAGGCATAACCAAACGACGCATGTCTTCAACGAGATTGTTTATGTCTGATTGACGAATTTCATCATCTAGATTCTCTCGAGTGATCATCCCTCTATGTTGTAGGCTCTTTATATGCTGACCTGCAATTCCGACGTTTACTACTTTTATTTCAATACCAGAATTTTCTTCAGCAGCTTGTACGGCTAACTTTATAGAAGATACAGTTCTTTCAATATTTGAGACCACACCGCGAGTAACTCCTACGGAATCACTTTTTCCATACCCTAGAATCTCAATTTTACCGTGCTCATTTCTTTGCCCCACAAAACATGCAATTTTCGTAGTACCAATATCTAATCCTACTAATATTTCAGGTTCTGGTGTTTTTGATTCGTTTTCCATGTCTTCGATTTTTTGGATAGTGGATTAGTAGGTGTAGCGTTTTGCAATTACTTGGTCTTTATAGCTCAAATCAATACGCGAGTAGTTTTTTAAGTTCCCCGTTTTAATTTGTGCTCTATAGAAAGTTAGTAGATTTCGACGTTGATGTTCCGGGTCTTGGTCGCTGCCTAGGAAAATTCTTGCTCCAATGCGTGGGATGAGTTCTAGCTCACCCTTGGAGTTAACTACGATTTGGTCTATGAGAGCATCCCAAAACTCATCACTCTTAGTTTTCTCAATGAAATCGATTGCATTCTTAGCAGATTCCAAACTTTCAGCGTGAATAATAGGAACTCTAGCGGTGTACTGGTGGTCAAGTTCCATGGTTTCACCTAATTCATCTATATAAAAATCACGACTTTCACCTGTGTGAATCCTTGCTTGTGGTTTGCGTTGAGATAATTCGATGTGAATTGTCCCGTTTAAAGTTGGGTAAATGTGAGTTTTTCTGACGGATGGAATTAACATCAAGTGCTTATGTAATTCACTAAAAGAAACGTTTTTTTCGAGTTTTCCTATAATCGCACCGAAAGTATCGAGGTGTTCTCTTACCCTTAAGTCTGATAAAAATGGACTATTAGCGTCGTCAGAGATAGTAATTTCGATTGAGTTAACCCTCTGTCCCTCGTAATCAACTGAGGCAAATCCTACCAGGGCGAGTATGCACCCTATGAGGATGGAAACGCTGAGAATTGTTGCTGTGGTTGATTTCATGACCGCTTTAAGCGTCCATGGATGTCCATTTCTTTAGGTCGGGAACTAGTAAATCTATATCTCCTGCACCTACAGATAAAAGAACGTCCACGGGATGTGCCTTTAAGATATCGAAGATGGAATTTATCGTCGAGGTTTTTGCATGGGGGTGCGATATCTTTTCAAAAAGAGATTGTGTATTGAAACCAGGTATTGCATTTTCTCTTGCTGCATAAATGGGAAGTAAAATCAATCTGTCCACTTTTCTTAGCTCTTGACAAAACCCCTGCTCTTGATCCTTAGTCCTCGAAAATAAATGTGGTTGAAAAATCACAGTGAGATGTCGACCGGGAAAATGTTCTCTTACAGCTTCGATTGTTTTCTTTAATTCTGTCGGATGATGAGCGTAATCGTCAATATAAACTGATGTTTCGGTATTTGTATGGATTTGGAACCTGCGATATATACCTTTAAATGTAGAAATTCTATCCACGATAATATTTGTCGGTACACCTGCTTTGTATGCAAGTGCAGCAGCGGCAATTGTGTTTTCTAAGTTGTGCATTCCCATCATATTCGACACCACCTTCTCAATTTCCTCTGCTTTATTTGAAATGTTTAAGGTGAATTCATAACCCCCAATTATTCGATTAATATTTGAAGCAGAATGTGTAAAGTTTTTGCCTTCAGTTTCTATCCCATACGTTTCTATACCTTTTAGGCCTCTGAAGTGAGATACTATTTCGTGGTGAACGATTGTGGTTTGTTTTATCTGAGAACTAAATATCTTAAAGGCATCTATAAAATTTTCTTCATCTCCGTATATGTCTAGATGATCAGGATCTAATGATGTTATAGCGGCATGAGTTGGATGTAGTGCATGAAAACTTCTATCGAATTCGTCAGCTTCCACAACTGTCCATTCTGCATTTTCGGACCAGTAAAGATTAGTTGCAGTTGAGGTCGAGATGCCGCCAATAAACGCTTTACACCCCTTTGTGGTACCGTCCATAATATGTGCCAAAATCGCTGTGGTAGTAGTCTTACCGTGGGTTCCGGCAATAGCAAGGGTCGGAGTAGATTGTGTGATTCGACCAAGTAGTTCGGCTCGTTTTATGGGGCAATGACCGAGCTTTTTTAGTTCGACTAAATGGGGGTGGGTCGGAGGTATTGCCGGAGTAATTACAAGTAGGAGTTCTTCGGGAGAGATATTGATTTCGGGTGGCATAGCATCTGCCGAGTCGTTGTATGTTATCGCAATTCCCTCTTTTACTAGCTGTCTAGTTAAAGAGGTCTCAGTTCGATCGTATCCGTAGACTTTGTACCCCTCTTTTACTAAATATCTAGCTAAGGCACTCATTCCAGCCCCCCCAACGCCTATGAAATATGCTATTTGGGGATTTTCCATCTTACTTCTTAAGTAATTTCTCGATTACGTCTACGATTTCTATTGAGGCGTGTGGTCTTGCGGCAGATCTTAATGCCACTTGCATTTTAGCTCTCCCCTCAACATCGTTTAATAATGTCTCAATTTTTTCTCGTAACGAACTTTCGACTTCTTTGTCTGTCACCAGAATTGCGGCTCCTCTTTCGACGAGAGAGAGGGCGTTTTTCGTTTGGTGGTCTTCCGAGACGTGTGGTGAAGGGATAAGTATCGTGGGTTTCGCAACTAAGGCAAGTTCTGAGATAGACATTGCTCCCGCTCTGCTCGCTATCAGATCTGCTGCGGCATATGCCAAATCCATTCTATCAATAAAACCCAAACATTGCACGCTCTTCGCTAATTCTACATTTTCTCTACTGAACTCGCTCAGCCATTTGGAGTTTTCATCATAGTATCTCGAACCACATTGCCAAATTATTGAGTAGGGGATTTGTGAGTTAGTGCTTTTATTTAACGAAGCGTAATGTATAAGAAGGTTCTTGACTGCCTCGTTTAGTGAAAGAGCTCCGAGAGATCCACCCATTATAAAGACGATGGGTTTTTCGCTACCTAAGTTGAAATGTGCGGCCGCATCCGATTTCGGAGGGGCTAGATTTGCGTCGGATAGTTTTAGTACTTCAGTACGTAATGGATTCCCAGTCTCTGTAATTATTTCTTTAGGAAACCATTTTTCCAGTCCGGGAAATCCGGCGCAAATTTTATCGACACTCCCAGATAAAATTCGATTCGTAATTCCGGGAAAGGAATTCTGTTCTTGAATTAGGGTAGGGATGCCTTTTTTTGAAGCTCTAAAGAGGAGGGGGCCACTAGCAAATCCCCCCACACCGATTACCACCTCAGGTTTGTATTTTCGTAAGAGCTTACCCGACTTAATTAGACTCGAAATCAACTTAAATCCGAAACTAAGATTTTTTATACTCAAGATTTTACGTTCTATTCCGCTTATCCACAACCCGTCTATTTCGTAACCTGCTGCTGGAACTTTCTCCATTTCCATGCGACCTATTGCACCTACGAATCGAATATTTACATCTGGATTACGCTTGACGATTTCGTCTGCGATTGCAAGAGCTGGATGGATGTGTCCTCCTGTTCCCCCGCCAGAAATAAGTACATTTTGTATTTTCACGTCCTGCTTTTTAAGTCGCTAATTATTTTTTGAAAGTATCGGTGATCGGCTTACGGCTAAGATCATTCCGATAGAGATAAAAGTAAAGATTAAAGATGTACCCCCGAAACTTACCAGTGGAAGAGGCTGTCCTGTGGTGGGAAAAAGCCTCACGGCAACACCCATATTAATTAACGCTTGAATTGTAATTAATAGACCTAACCCCATAGCAAGGAAACTACCGAATGGCCGATTGCAATTGCGGGCGGCGTGTATAGTTCTATAAAGAAGAATAAAATACATTAGTAATAAACCAAACCCTCCGATAATAGAACCCCACTCTTCAATAATGAACGCGTAAATCATATCTGAATACGGGTGAGGTAGGAAATTTCTAGAAGTCCCCGTTCCTGGTCCAGAGGGTAGTAATCCGCCCCTGTTGATAGCTACCTGAGCTAGATCTATTTGGTAATCTGAAGAGCCTGAAATTCCAGAACCATCATTCTCTCCGACAAATTGATCTATTCGATTAACCCAAGTTTGACTTCTTGGTACCAGGTTTGGCGCAGCCTTACTCACCCCATAAATAGTGAATCCAAATGCAATTAATAAACCTAAAATCGAGAACAACCCTTTGAATGGAACGCCTCCTATATATAGCATGCTTATACATACTATTACTAAAAGTGCCGCAGTAGAAAAGTCGGCTGGTAGAATTAGCCCACAAACAATACCTATTCGTATAAGCATGGGGATTACTTCCCCTTTAAAATCATTAAGTCTATCTCGCCTAACATGAAGTTCTTTTGCCAACCAAACAACTATTGCGACTTTTGCGAAATCAGATGTTTGTAATGTGAGTCCTATAAACGGTAATTTCAGCCATCTCCTCGCCTCGTTAATATCTGCTCCGAAAACTAAAGTCAGAATTAAGGCTATAATAGAAAAGACCAATAACACATTTGCGAGTCTAGCAAAATATTTATAATGCACTTTGTGAATGGCATACATTATTCCTAACCCACCTATTAGTAACCCGGCCTGTTTCATTAAAAATCGTAATGAATTACCTTGAGCTTTATAGGCAAGTGATGAAATAGAACCGTACACAGAAAGAATGGACCAGACACTAAGAATTAGTACCACCATCCAGATGATCTTATCACCTTCTATTTTCTCTCGAATTATTTGTGCCCAGTTAGACATTTTGTTACTTAATCTTAAAGGCTTTTTACAGCTTTCTTGAATGCGTTTCCTCTCTCTTCATAGCTCCCGAAAATATCGAAACTAGCACAAGCCGGAGATAGAAGAACTGTGTCGTTTGGTAAGCCTAAATCATATGCGATTTGGACTGCTTCTGCAGCGGATTCAGCAAGATGAATAGTTTCAATTTTGTCTTTAAATGTTGCTATTAGTTTAGCGTTGTCCTTGCCTAAACATATTAGAACCTTTACTTTGTTTTCGACGAGCGTAAGCAAATCACGGTAGTCGTTTCCTTTGTCGATACCGCCAGCAATCCATATAACAGGATTATCCATGCACTCTAATGCATACCAAACGCTATTCACATTTGTCGCTTTACTATCGTTCACGAAACGAATATCGTTTACAGTTGCAACGTATTCTAAGCGATGTTCTATGCCCTCGAAATGGGTTAAACTTTCGCGAATACTCTCGTTGCGTAGCTCTAAAATGCGGCCTGTAACACCGGCAGCCATAGAGTTAAAGAGGTTGTGCTTGCCTTGAAGGGCTAGTTCTTGAATGGTCATTATAAATGATTGATTATGGGGTGTGTGTATTATAAATTCGTTTTTATTGTTCATTTCGGCACTAAAATTTTCAGTGTCGATTGCCTCGGTATTCATGTCGGACTCATCTCTGTCAGCTGTGCTAACCGCTGCGAGTTGAGCCTTAGTTCCGGGTGTTTTGAGTAGAGTTTTTATCTCCTCATCGTCAGAGTTGTAGACCAAATAATCTTCCGAGGTTTGGTATTCCGTAATCCTCCACTTCGAGGCGGCGTAGTTCGAAAGTTTGTAGTCGTACCGATCTAGATGATCAGGTGTGATGTTTAAGAGAACTGCTATGTCAGGACGGAATGATGTCGTTCCGTCTAATTGAAAACTACTCGCTTCAACTACGGTAACTTCTGCGGGAGTAGTCCTTTCTGCTAAATCTCGAGCCCAACTTGTACCGATATTTCCTACGCACGTAGCGTTAATTCCGGCGTCGGTTAGCAGACGATATATGAGCGCGGTAGTCGTGGTTTTTCCATTAGTTCCTGTAATGGCGACTACACGACCAGAAGCATGGCGACTCGCGAATTCTATTTCGCTGATTATTTCGATTTTTCTTTCTCTAAAATATTCCAGGACGGGAGCGCTATCGGGAATCCCTGGACTTTTGACCGCTGTCGAGGTCGAAGGCCAGTTTTCTGTATCGTGCCCTCCTACTTCGAAGTCGATTCCCGCCTCACTTAACTCGCCTAGGAAACTCGCCTTTCCATTGCCCGCATCACTCACAAATGGAACATAGCCACGAGAGAGAGCTAGCTTAGCTGCTCCTACACCGCTTTCGCCGGCTCCAAGTATGATTATAGATTTAGACACTAGTTTATCGAACTTTTAGTGTTACAATTGTGACTACTGCGAGTAGAATTCCTACGATCCAGAATCGAGCTGTGATCTTCGATTCATGCATATTTTTCATTTGGTAGTGGTGATGAAGTGGAGCCATCAAAAAGACCCTACGCCCCTCACCATATCTTTTCTTCGTGTACTTAAACCAACCCACCTGCATAACAACGCTAAGATTCTCGATAAGGAAAATCCCGCATAAAACAGGTATGAGTAATTCCTTCCTTATGGCTATTGCGAAAGCGGCGATTATACCACCAAGTGCAAGCGAGCCAGTGTCTCCCATGAATACTTGTGCAGGGAATGAGTTATACCAAAGGAAGGCAACACAAGCCCCCACGAAAGCCGCACTAAACACCACAAGCTCCTCAGAGCCAGGGATATACATTATGTTTAGGTACTCAGCAATAACTGTGTTCGAACTCACATACGCGAGGACAGCGAGAGTCATTCCTATTATAGCACTTGTTCCTGTTGCAAGACCGTCGAGTCCATCGGTGAGGTTTGCGCCATTAGAAACAGCAGTTACTATGATAATTACAATCGGAATAAACGCCACCCAAACCCATGTCGATACGTCCTCCACCGCCCAGTTAATTAACCAAGCATAATCGAAGCTGTTTCCCTTAATGAATGGGATTGTGGTAACGGATGATCTCACTTCATTCCAAACCCCATCTAAACCAAGTTCCTTAATAGTCACGTCAGGATGCCACATCATAATTGCACCGATTAGAATACCGACTCCGACTTGGCCTACAATTTTAAATTTACCAGCAAGGCCATCCTTGTTTTTCTTATGAACCTTGATGTAATCGTCTATAAATCCTATAGTTCCAAGCCAAATTGTCGCGAGCAACATCATGTGAGTGTAGACGTTCGTCAGGTCAGCGAAGAGTAGGGTAGGGACGAGGATAGCAGTAAGAATGATAATCCCACCCATTGTAGGTGTTCCCTTCTTTTCGATTTGGCCTTGAAGTCCGAGATCGCGAACGATTTCACCAACTTGTTTAAGTTGAAGCCATTCGATGATGGTTTTGCCAAATGAAATACCGATAAATAATGACGTAATCAAGCTCATAGCAGCTCGGAACGTTACGTATTTAAAAAGCCCGGCCCCTGGGAGGTCGTATGCCGTATCTAGATATGTGAATAGGTGATATAACATGTTAAGCTGTTGTGAATGCTTCGCGAAGTATTACTCTGTCGTCGAAATCGTGGCGAATACCATCGATTTCTTGATAGGTTTCGTGCCCCTTTCCTGCGACTACTACTATATCACCTGATTCAGCGAAAGCGGCAGCAGCCCTTATCGCTTCCCTTCTATCAGTTATAGATATACATTTCCGCTTATTAATAGGGTCGAGGCCGGATTGCATTTCGGCAAGAATGCTACTTGGGTCTTCAGTTCTAGGGTTATCCGACGTTAAGAAAACCTGGTCGGAGCCGTTAGCTGCGACTCTTGCCATTATCGGTCTTTTCGTCACATCCCTATCACCTCCACACCCCACGACAGTTATTAATCTCTCCCCTCCCGACCTAAATTTCGCAATCGTGCTTAGTACGTTTTCCAGAGCATCGGGCGTATGTGCGTAATCAACAATGGCCGTAATTCCGTCTGGGGACTCTACGATTTCGAACCTCCCCGGTGGGGGAGTGAGAAGTGACATCTGCGTAAGTGTTTCTAGCGGGTCTACATTTAAAGCTTTCGCAACGCTGTAAATCGCTAATAAGTTTGAAGCATTGAATCCTCCTACAAGTCTTGAATACAAATCCTGCCCGTCAATGTGAAGGTGTAATCCCTGAAGCTGATTTTCAACGATTCTACCTTTGTTATCTGCCATCGTTGTTAATCCGAAAGTTGAAATTTCGGCTTTACAATTAGCTACGACATCCTCGAAATGAGAGTCATCAGAATTCACAATTGCGAACGCACTACTTGATAAACTATCGAATAGCTTCTTCTTCGCTGTTATATAATTATCGAAAGTTTTGTGATAATCTAAATGGTCGTGAGTGATGTTTGTAAACACTGCGCCATATAGTTTTGTGCCAGAAAGACGGTTTTGGTTTATAGCATGGGAACTAGCTTCGATAAAACAATACTTGCAACCTGCATCCGCCATTTTTCGGAACAAAATCTGCAGTGTGAGTGCATCAGGAGTGGTGTGCGTAGAGACTTCAATTTTATCATTAATCATATGCTCCACAGTCCCGATAAGACCAGTTTTCTTATCAAGCATCCTGAACAAGCGATGAAGGAGAGTTACAGTCGTCGTCTTTCCATTTGTCCCTGTCACCGCCACAATTCTCATGTTATGAGTAGGGAAGTCATAGTATGCAGAAGCAATTTGACCTATTGCAGTGGAGCTATCCTTCACTAGTACAAATGTGATAGAGTCGGGTCTATTAATTCCTTCAGGGATTTTTTCACAAACTATTGAAGTAGCACCATTGAGAATTGCTTGCTTTATATAGTCATGTCCGTCTACAAGAGTCCCAGGAATTGCTACGAAAAGCCCCATAGGTTTTATCGTACGCGAGTCAATACTCAAGCCCTCAACTGCCAAATGCGTTGTTCCTTGAATCTCGTCGATTCTCACGTCGTATAGTAGATCTTTAAGTAATTTCACGACAGTTCTATTCTAATTTTATTATCACCTTTAAAAGGTGTTCCAGGAGGTACGGATTGCTTTTTCACAGTGCCAGTACCATTGTAAATCACTTCTAACCCAGCGTTTTCCAGTAAATAAAGAGCGTCTCTTAGTCCCATCCCCCTCACATCAGGAGTTGTATGTTTTCCTATCTTTCTAGCAGTAAGCTTGACAGAATCAGAGCTTGTTATTACTCTGACCCAATCCTCTTCACCACTAAAGTCTTTAAATGGAATTTCTAGATAATCATATAGTTCTAGAAGCACTTCTTTCGCGCCATTTTTAGAAGTAGGTAGATGGCGATTTTCTTCTGATAATAGCGGCTCCTCTAGGACTTCATGAAATGATGGGTCAGTCGCGTATATTAGGTCGGCTAAATCTCTAAAGACCGGCGCAGCAATTGTGCTGCCGTAGTAATTCCCACTTCTCGTATCAGCAATAACGACGATGCACACAAATTCAGGGTCATCAGCGGGGAAGTATCCGGTAAAAGACGCTCTATATCTTCCACTTGCGTATCCACCATCTTCTGCAATTCGGGAAGTCCCAGTTTTTCCAGCAACTGTATAGGGTCGGTTTTCGAAAATCCCAGATGCAGTACCTTCTCCATCAGGTAAGCAAACTCCTTCCAGCATCAATCGGCAGCTTCTTAATGTTTTTTTCGAGCAAATCTTTTCATTTAGTACTACTGGGCCGAATGAGTTTACAACCTTCCCCTTACTCATAGTTTCAGTCACGAAAATTGGTCGCATCATTTTTCCTCCGTTCGCGATAGCTCCATATAGTGCCAAAGTTTGTAAAGGGGTTTGGGTGACCTCATAGCCGATTGCCATCTGTGTCAAAGAAATTCCAGACCAATCACCTTGCCCTACTGTTGAATATATTTTAGGCGTGCCTTCACCTACAAGGTTTATCCCTAATGGTTGAGTGACGCCTATTCTCTTAAGTCCGTCAAGGAATTTTTGGGGTTCTAGACCGAAACATTGCTTGACGGCTAGTGCAGAACCGATATTTGAAGACATTTCGAAACATTCTCGAAGAGTAATTTTCCCATGTCCCCCTTTTTTCCAGTTAGAATCGCGCATTCTACGATCATGGAAGAACGCTACCCCATTTCCTGTATTAATACTGTCTGTAATTGCAATTTTACCTGATTCAAGGCACGTTATTAATGATGCAAGCTTAAACGTTGATCCCGGTTCAATGGCTTTTCCCAAAGCATGATTATAGCTCTCGTAATAGTTAGCAATTCCTTCAGCGTTCTCAAAACGCTTAAGGTTCGTAATAGCTCTCACATATCCCGTTTTCACCTCCATAAGCACTACTACTCCCCATTCAGCATCATGTCTCACTAGTTGAGTTTTTAGTGCGGAAGATGCCATGTCTTGGAGGTGCATATCGATAGTAGTAATAACATCTTGCCCCTCTTGAGGCTGCACAATAAAATCGTCAGTCACAGGCAGCCAAGCTCCACCATTAATGCGCTTTTGCATCTGCTTACCTTCAGTTCCTCCCAGCTCCTGATTCCAAGAAAGTTCAATCCCCACACGTTGTGACTCTCTGTCGATTCCTATAGTTCTCCCTGCTAGTTGACCAAACGGCTTCCGTCTCACCTCCTTCCTTTCGAACACAAATCCACTTTTGTTCCGTCCCTCTTTAACGAAGGGTATGCTTTTTAATTCTTTGTAGTCAGTAAAAGGGACTTTACTCGCAAATTTTGCGGATC
>DQRJ01000172.1 GCA_015663855.1 Flavobacteriales bacterium
GAGTACTTCTCTAAGCATGCTTTCACAGTAATGGACACAGACAACTTCATTGAATATCTTGAGGATAATCTTCTACAAGACGCTACAATCCGTGAGAAAGTCAATCTAACGGCTTGGATTGATGGTGCTGGCCTTCCTGATAATTGTCCCGTTATTCAGAGTGACAGAATTACTGCTGTCGACGAGGCGGTTGCGCAATGGTCTGAGGGTGAGTTGAGCACTGATGATTTGGCATGGGAAAATTGGCTATACCAAGAGCGTTACCGCTTCATGAAAAACATCCCAGAATCAGTGAGTGTGGCTAAACTAGATGAATTGAATAAAACTTTCAGCATTAGCTCAACCGGTAATAACGAAGTGCTATTTGCTTGGCTTGAGCAGGCGATCTTGAAGCATCATACTGAGTCTTACCCTCGCCTCGAAACGTTCTTAGTTAATGTAGGCCGTCGCAAGTTCCTAACGCCTCTTTACAAGGCTATGCTTGATACAGACCAAACCGAAATGGCTCATAACATCTACTCGCTTGCCCGACCTAATTACCATAGTGTAGCTACAGGAACAATGGACGAACTTTTAGGTGTTAATCCGTAGTGTAGCGCGGGTTATCGTATAAGCATAACATACCCGAACACCTCTTTCCTCCAGCTTTCTTCGCTTAAACTATGTACTTCAACGCGATATGTGTAAGTGCCATTAGGTGAGAAGTACTCTCCATCGGCACCAACTTTTCCATTCCACTTATCGTTAAGGTCTGTTGTTAAATACACAAGCTCTCCCCAACGATCAAATATTTGCATCTCGAATCTTTCAGGATCGATGTCAGAACCTTGTATAAAGAATGCGTCGTTCGTACCGTCGTTATTTGGTGTGAAAGATGTAGGAATAAACAAGTTAAACAGGTCGCGAATTTCAATCTCACGAGTCACCTGATTAGTACAACCGTAAATATCCTCGACCTCTAACTTAACAGCGTAGAATCCTCCTCTATCATAAGGGAAGGTAAATACAGGGTCTTCCACTATCGCAAACCCCAGTGGATTGTACGAGTTGAAAGTCCAAAGCCAACTAATTACGTTGTCACTTTGAAAACCATCGAACGTAATAGTCGTATTCGGCACAGTCGTAGGTTGAGGATTCGCATAAAAACCAACGTCTGGAAGTGGATAAACGTTAATGTAGGCCTCTTTCGTAGCAGAGTATTCACAACCCCCCGCAAGAGAATTTACTGTTAAAGTGACGTCGAAAAAGCCAGGGTATTCATAAACATGATCCGTATTCATTTCAGCAGAAACGATACCATCTCCAAACTCCCAAACACTAGTTGTAATAAGAGCCGGATCAATCAAATTAGTGAAGGCAAAAGCCCCTGTACCACAAGCTTTAGTAGTATCCGCGGCAAAATCTACTTCAACAGGAGATTCAATCGTCACATCTAAACATGCCATATCTGTAGGTGTCTCACAATTGTCATTTACAATTACACAATAAAGTCCCGAAGAAAGTGGAGTGTCTTCAACCATACTTAAACTTAAATCTCCTAAAAGATTTCCTTCCCACAACCAGGTATATGTATATCCCGCACCACTTCCACCGAAAGATGCACTAGCATCTAGAGTTGCTTCTTCACCACTACAGATGAACTCTGATCCCGCTAAATCAGCAAGTAACTCACCGAAAACATTGACGTTAATTGTTTCATCCTCTGATGGACAACCATTAGGGTCAGTGGCGAACACTGTATAAATCGTACTAGACGGAGGACTAGCCACGAAGTTTCCGTCAACTGTGGTAACCGTATCACCTGTCAATGAATTAACCCAATTATAAGTCCAAACTTCAGCTGGATCTTGATCGGACCACGCCTCGAGAATGACAGCTGCTGTTTGGCATATAATCGCATCAGGCCCAACCTCGATAGTCATAGGAACTAGGTCTAACATCTCGAATTCATAGGTGTAAACACAACCTGAATTATCGAATAGGACTACGCTGTAAAAACCTGGAGTCAGGTTTTGAATAACATGATCACTCCCATCGAAGGCAACCGATTCTAGAAGAAACACCCCGTTAAAAATTTGAATTGTAAAAGGTCCCGCGCTTAACGGTTCATTTATAGAAACGATCAGCACCCCATCGTCAGCCAGGCAAGACGGTTGTTGAGTTTGAATTTCATGAATAAATGCTGGTTCCACTAACATAACATCTGTTGTAGCACAGTTATCAAACCCAATTGGAGATACTGATAGAGTAAATTCAATAGGAGAACCGTCAAAATTCAGCAACGTAGGCTGTTGTAATGTCGGGTCGTTCAAATCTATAGCCGGGTCCCAAATCCAATCAAATCCACAAGCATTTTGGCCTCCACAGCTCACACACCACTCTAGTTGATCAAACCCGCCAGACGCACAACCTACACTACCATCACTTTCAAACACAAAAGAAATACAACCGTCAGGGTTTGTAGCTGTAAAAGTCATGCCAGGAATGTTCGTGTTGAAATTGGCTATCTGAGCCCCAGTGCCATTAGGTCCATCATAAACCTGAATCCAGTCACAACAAGTTTCTATTGTACCTGCTGAAAAACTCAAGGTCATCATCGTACCATCTCCAGGGACATCAGGGCAATAATTAAAAATAACATTCTCATTATTCCCTCCGCAATAATTGTAGGTGCCTCCTGAACCTCCACAAGGAGAACCTCCACCTCCAGCAGTAAACTCACCTAATAATTGAAGCGGGTCACCACAATATATAAGATCTTCTCCCGCAGAAATACTGTTCTCAGGTCCTTGAATAACTGTAATATTAACCGTTGTATCCCAAGTGCAACCGAAGTTGTTTGTTACTTGGTATGTGAAGTCAAACTCACCAGCATTAGGGAAGTTTAAATCAACACTATTCATGTCATCAGAAATCAGAACAACTCCTTCATCTGCTGTTGTTACCATCCAATAACTCGAATCCAAATCCGCTCCGATTTCAGGGGTGAAAGTTGTTATTCCAGGTACGATTTCAGGATTAAAGTCTATCCCCCACTCAAAAAGGTAGCCATTATCTCCGCCCCACTGGTCAAAAACTGTAAAACTCCAGATGCCATTAAGAGGGCACCCTACGAAATCACATAAATCTCCGCAAGGCAAATAGACGCCAGAAGGAATTGGATCAGCCATGTCAGGGTTATTTGCATCATCCAAAACCCAATCAGCATCCATATTCCATGAATAATCCCAACCAAGAACATCAGCAAGACCAAGATTGTTTGGGTTAACATCATCTGGAGTACATCCATTTGGGTCTGGCGTTCCTGTTGGACCATTTTCCATTAAGATGACTTCTGTTCCATCGGGACAAGTAACCCAAAAAGTAAGATCTCCAACCCAAGTGTGCTCAATATTAGCTGTAATAAGCTCTATGTCTTCACAATTCTCAAGAACTTGATCTTGATCGAAAAAATCGATAAACAAATCAGAAACAAAAGGAATACCCGTGTCATCAGGTAATGGCTCTTCTTCTGACACCCCAACAGGTGGAAGAGCAGTCCAGGTAATTGACTGAACAGGATTGCCATCTAGGAATCCCGGAGATCCCGCGCAAATAGGTGAAGAATATTCAGCATTAAAAATCGGTATTGTACTCACGAGCACTTGATGAGGCTGAAGATTTGTACTAAAACAATGATTCTCGTCTACAACGGTTAAAGTGACTATATACTCCCCAGGTACTGAATATGAGTGAAACACATCAAAACCATCCGATACAGCAGTAATCTCAACTTCACCATCACCCCAATTCCAAACAAGAGAGTCTAAAGCAAACCCATCTGTTCCGGAAGCTGATTGAGCTGAAAACGTGACCTCTTCGTCAGGACATAACCCCACGCTCACAGATAAACCGGGGACAGGTGGAAATGGCTCTGGTGAAACCAGCTCTAATCCCGAAACAGGATATGAACAAGGAGTCACACAACTAATGGACCCTGCCCAACCAACATTACCACCAGTTGCTCCATTATTACAATCAAACATGAAGGTCAAACAACCGGATGGGTTATTAAACGATGCTGTATAGCTCAACCCATTAAAACTATTACCTGTACCTGAGCCTACTAAGGGAGCACTAGTGTCAGCTCCATCAAAAACATATAAAACGTCGTGATTGTTAGGGTTTGCATTTGTTTGCAAACTAAAAACCAGGAAATTAATCTGAATAGCATCACCCGGAACATCTGGGCATAAAGTTATAGTGAAGTTCTGATTAGAGTATGGATCTTGGGGCTCACCTCCTCCATTATCATCTGTAAAAAGCCCCGCAGTGCCACACTCGTAACTCACTACTCCTTCAAGGCTAATTGGGTATAATGCAGTTTCTTGAGAGTAAAAAGACAAAGAAGTAAATACGAAACAAACAAACGATAGAATGCGAAGAGTATGCAAATTATTCATGTTCAAAAGAGTCTGGCTTCAATAAGCTGCAAGATACGGAATCGGACTTACATATAAGGCACTATATTATAGTGTTAAAACCAATCCTCTACCTCTCCACTCTAACAGCGTCCGTATAAAGACGTTGAACACCACTATGGTCTGTACAAACAACAGTCCAATAAAACATCGCTCCGTTTTCTGCTAAATTCCCTGACGAATCTTCACCATTCCAGGGAGAATTAAAATCTTTGGTAGCATACACCTCTGCTCCAAGATCATCAGAAATAACAAGTTCCCAATCATCAACCAATCTATATAATCCAAATGGCATAAAGGAATCATATCTTCCATCATTATCAGGACTGAATCTTGCTGGAGCCCTAAGCGTTTGCCTGTCACCAAATTCTATGTCTTCAAATATGCGGTCCTTACAGCCGAATTTATTTGCCGCGATTAGATTCAGGTTATATGTTCCAGGAACAGAAAATTTCGGCTTATTGTCTCCTGCAACTTCTCCGTCCACTATCCATGTTGAAGAGTTAGCATCTTTCGTGTCGTCGTTCAACTCAACTTCTAGAGAGCCTGCAATTACAATTCTTGGCAATTCGAAACTCATTTTCGCCTCCGGTTGAGAATGAACCTCAATAAGGCTGTCTATGGTTCTGGTTTGGATAACTCCTGCACCTGGAGATCTTACTGACAATGTTACATCGTACACCCCCTCTTCATTGTAAACATGAGATGGATGAGCTTCTGATGAAAAACAACCATCTCCAAAATTCCATAAAAAACTCATATTTTGCTCAGTAATATCTAAGACAAAATCCACCTCTACTCCTACGCAAGCCTCCTTAACAGAAGCTTCGAAAGGTAAATCAACCTCAACTATTGTCTCCAAAGGCATATCCTCAGACCGGTCCTTCTCTTCATCTATCGCAAACAATTCAACGATTATATCTGAACTGTTTTCAATTAATGACGATGTGTTATTTACCGATTCATTGACTATTTCTACGTCATCAACAACAGTTATTGACTCAACATCATTTTCGGAAATACCGATTAATATCGCTTCATTGTTATCATTCTCTAACCCTGACTCATCATCTATGACATTCACTTTTGATTGCTCATTATCAAGAATCTCATCATCATTGAAGAAATATTGCTGAGCAAACCAGAGAGAAGCAGACCCGGCAACAACGGCACAACCTATAGAAAGTTGAGAAATAAGTCTTGACCCCGCGATATCGATGCCGATAGCACCTACAGCAGCAGCAGCAGCAATACGCTCCTTCATTCTACCCCAATTAGGCTGAACGTTGGGCTCATGACCCTCGAGAGTTTCTCGTATTTTATCGTCAAACTTCTTATCAGACATAACCTGTTTTATTCTTCATTTTTAATAAAATCTTCCGAAGGTTTCTTCTTGCTTTCGCAAGGTTCGACTTCGAGGTTCCAACACTGATGCCAAGGTGATCAGAAATCTCCTTATGCCCCATGTTGTCGAAAACGTGGAGGTTGAAAACCATTCGATACATGGGGGTCAATTGAGCCATTGCTAACTGAACATCATGAACCGTAAAGTTTTCATCGTCGTCGTCATCCTCAATCGGGAACACCCCTTCATCAGCTATTTCTTCAAGTGATTCTTCACTTCCAAGTACTAACCCCGTCGCCTTTCGGTGACGAATAGCATCAATAGCGGTATTAACCATAATACGACGCATCCAGCCTTCAAAAGAACCTTTGGAAGTGTAACCATCGATATTTGAAAATATCTTTAGAAACCCCTCCTGAACAACATCTTGTACAGCGTCCCTATCCGAAACATACCGCAAGCACACACCAAACATCAACCGGTAATACCGATTGAAGATCCAACTTCGCGATTTCTCACGATTTTGTCGGCACCCTTCGATGTGAGCGAGCAAGTCTTTGTTTTGCATTATGTTCGCCGATTAAATGACGAACCTTTAGGTAAAAGGTTGCCTCGTGATACTCGACTAAGTTGCAATTACGTTGATTTTATCTCCCAATACAAACCTACTAAGCGCAAAAACGTACCTTTGCCCCCATGCGTATCGTAGTAGGATTATCTGGAGGAGTCGATTCAAGTGTTGCCGCTTTAGAATTAGTCGAGCAAGGTCACGAGGTAATAGGGTTATTTATGCGCAACTGGCATGACACCTCTGTTACAATAAGTGACGAGTGCCCGTGGATAGACGATTCTAACGACGCAATGCTCGTAGCCGAACATCTAGGTATTCCCTTCCAAGTTATTGACTTCAGCAAGGAATATCACGAGAGGATAGTTGATTACATGTTTAGCGAATATGAACAGGGTAGAACACCAAATCCTGATGTATTGTGTAATCGCGAAATCAAGTTTGATCTATTCCTTGATGCTGCAAAAAAACTAGGCGCGGAAGCCGTTGCAACGGGTCACTACTGCAGAAAGTCCCTAGAAGAGCTGTCTAGCGGAAATCAAGAATTTCAACTTATTGCGGGGTCTGACCCGAATAAAGATCAGAGCTATTTCCTATGCCAACTAACTCAAGATCAACTTAAGTATGCTATGTTCCCTATTGGGGATATGCTTAAACCTAACTTGAGAAAAGTTGCAAAAGAAGCGGGGCTACCCACGGCTGATAAAAAAGATAGCCAAGGACTTTGCTTTATCGGAAAAGTAAGATTACCCGAGTTTCTACAGCAGAAACTAAGTATTATCTCTGGTGATATCATCGAAATAGACAGAGGTCACGAAGTGTTCTCAATCGACAAAGACGACTCAATATCTAAACGAGCTGAGCCGTTCAATCTTAAGCCTGAATTGGGCAAAAAAGTGGGTAATCATCAGGGGGCGCATTTTTACACTATCGGTCAAAGAAAGGGACTAAATATCGGAGGTAATCCTGAGCCGATATTCGTCATAGGCACCGATGTGAAATCCAATACGGTATATGTGGGGCAAGGCGATAAGCATCCCGGGCTCCTTCGACGCGCGCTCAAGGTGAACACTAAAGATATCCACTGGGTACTTCCCTCCCACACCCTGGCTGTAGGACAAACTTCACGCTACTCCCTACGATTTCGTTACCGCCAGCCTCTACAAAGTGGCGAGATTGTCATGACGAGTGAGGGGCTTTACTTAAAGTTTGATGAGCCGCAAAGGGGGATTGCGGCGGGACAATTCGCGGTTTGGTATGATGGAGAAAAACTGGTAGGGTCAGGACCTATAAGCGCTTAATCATCCAAGCTTTTCAGATATTCTATAATCCGTTCGAGACGGATTTGTGCGCGAAACCATCTCTGCGATGAATCCTGAAAGAAAAAGCTGAGACCCTAAAACCATTCCTGTTAGTGCCACATAAAACGCTGATATCTCTGTGATATTTTTCGCTTCTAGGCCCTGTGACATTGCGTAAACTTTATACCCTCCAATTGTGGCAAAAAGCAAGAAACTCAGAGCGAAAGTTAGAGTACCTAAAAACCCGAAAAGGTGCATCGGCTTACGACCGAACCTCTGCACAAAGGCAATCGTCATAAGATCAAGCATGCCATTTGTAAATCTCTCCAAACCAAATTTAGTGGTACCGTATTTACGAGCTTGGTGTTCGACAACATACTCACCGATTTTATCAAAACCCGCATCTTTAGCGAGCAATGGAATATATCTATGCATCTCCCCTTGCACCTCAATCGCCTTCACAACATCAAGTTTATAACACTTCAGGCCACAATTAAAATCATGAAGCATAATCCCACTAACACGGCGAGTCATCCAGTTATATAGCTTGGTCGGGATGGTTTTTGTAAGTGGATCATGCCTCTTCTTCTTCCATCCGCTCACTAAGTCCAAACCCTTATCTAACAACTCTTTCTCCATTACAAGAATTTCATCAGGACTATCCTGAAGATCCGCATCCATTGTAAATACGACCTTCCCAGTAGCCTCCTCGAACCCCTTTTGCAAACCCGCACTTTTACCATAGTTTCTCGCAAATCGGATTGCTTTAACCTTACCCGTGTACTTGTAAGAGAGTTGAGTAATCACATCCCAAGAATTATCTTTCGATCCGTCGTCAACAAAAACAATCTCATACTCACGATCCCTGAGAACCCTATCGATCCAGGCCATCAACTCCGGCAAGCTCTCGGCCTCATTATAAAGCGGGATTACAATACTTATGTCCATTCGACAAACTTAGTTGAAATTCGACGTTTTATCAACTCGATATTGAGTTGCGGCAACGATTAAAGCAATTAACCCCCATAATATAGATCCTATAAAAACACCTTTTATAGAACCTGAAAATGAATATCCATTTATAATGGTCTCCCTAGTTTCCTTCATAGTTTGTTCAAGTAACTCTCCTTCTAGCCCAAAACTTTTCATCATCTCCTCCGCTCTTTCTATACTCATATCAACAACTACTTCAATTAAATCTGGATTAATAACGTTAAAAAGAAAAATGTTAAATAACGCTGAAGCCGTTAATATGCATAAAACCGCGAGCATAATATGCCCCAAGACTCTACCGAAACTAATAAAATCATCCTCCGCTGATCTAATTGCACGACTTACTATAACCATTGTTATGATAATCAACAGTGATTGAGCCATCCCCACCTGCCATCCAATCAACATTTCTACTCCGAAAATATAGGCTACTAAACTCAGTACAACTGATATAAGAGCGGCCATTAATCCATGCTGCCAAACTAAATTATTTATTCGCATGGCCGAAAGGTACGCCTTATCTTTGCACCTGGGGCAAGTCTCTTACGACCAGCTCCCGCTTAATCCCCCAGGGTCGGAAGACAGCAAGGGTATGCGGTTGAGCGGTGCGATAAGAATCGCTTGCCCCTTTATTATTCTCGTTTTTCTGAGATAGATTTCTGCCTGGATAGCTTATAACTAAGACACAACCATGAAAAATCGCACGATTACAAAGATTCTAATTGCAAATCGAGGGGAAATTGCTGTACGTATAATACGTTCTGCTAATGAAATGGGGATTTCTACCGTTGCTGTTTATTCTGAAGCCGATGCTGATGCTCCGCATGTTCTTGCTGCAGACGAAGCTATATGCATAGGTCCAGCACCATCATCTGAAAGCTATTTAGTCGCTGAAAAAGTTATAAATGCTGCAAAAAGCGTTGGCGCAAATGCCATTCACCCGGGATATGGCTTCTTATCAGAAAACGCTGAGTTTGCTGAAGCAGTTGAGAAATCTGGGATAGCATTTATAGGCCCTGGAACAGCTGCCATTAGAACTATGGGAAATAAGCTTGCAGCAAAAGACGCAGTCAAAAAACGCAACATTCCTTTAGTACCTGGAACTGAGGGTGCTATTTCAGATCCTGCAGAAGCGTTAAAAGAGGCGCAGAGAATTGGGATGCCTTTAATAATCAAGGCAAGCGCAGGTGGTGGTGGAAAGGGAATGAGATCTGTTTTTGATGAAAAAGACATAGAAGAAGAATTAGCGAGGGCAATATCTGAAGCAGAAAGATCTTTCGGTGATGGAGCAGTATTTATGGAAAGGCTTGTTATTAAGCCCCGCCATATTGAAATACAGATACTTGCTGATATGCACGGAAATGTAGTTCACCTCTTTGAGCGAGAATGTAGTATTCAACGTAGACACCAAAAAGTCGTAGAGGAAGCACCTTCCGCACTTTTAGACGATGCTCTTCGTGAAGAAATGGGTAACTGCGCTATTGAGGTAGCTAAATCATGTGACTATATCGGGGCCGGTACTGTGGAGTTTTTAGTTGATGCGGACAGGAACTTCTTCTTCCTTGAAATGAATACTAGACTTCAAGTTGAGCACACAGTAACAGAGGAGATTACAGGCGTCGATATTGTTAAAGAACAAATCCGTATCGCAGAAGGCCAAACGCTTTCGTTCGCACAAGAGGACTTGACTATTTCTGGACACTCCATCGAACTAAGGGTGTATGCTGAAGACGCTTCCTCTGGATTTCTTCCTGGAACTGGATTCCTTAAAACATACTCCCCTCCTACGGGAGCTGGCATTAGAGTAGATGATGGAGTCGTTGAAGGCGGGGAAGTGAGTATTCATTACGACCCCATGCTTTCAAAACTAATAGTCCATGCTTCAACTAGAGATGCTGCTATTGAACGAATGATTCAGGCGATTGATGATTACAAAATCCGTGGTGTAAAAACCACATTAGACTTCGGGCGATTCGCTGTAAATCATTCCGCATTTAGATCGGGGAATTTCGATACCGGATTCGTGGATGAGCATTTCACTCCTGAGAAGCTAATAAGAGAGCTGCCTGTTACTGATGAGGTGTATGCTGAGCTTGTAAGTGTTTTGGCCACTAGAATACAAAATGAAAACACATTAGCATCTCAATCAGAGTTTTCATATTCCCCAAGATCGCCTTGGAAAAGGAGAGAGACTAAAAACTGATATTGTATCTTTACGCCTCATGTCACAAAGACAATTTATTATATATGATTTGGAGGCTACCTGCTGGAGGAGTCCTAAGCCGAGAACAGTTGAAATCATAGAGATAGGTGCTGTAAAAGTTGATGAAAACTTAGAGGTTATTGACGAGTTTTGTGCATTTATTAAACCGATAGTCCATCCTAAGATTGATAAGTTTTGTACTAAACTTACAAGCATTACACAGGATGATGTTGAAGATGCCGAACCATTTGATGTGGTCGTTAAGAAGTTTTCTGATTGGATGGATTATGAAGAAACAAGGACTGCATTGTTCAGTTGGGGGGAGTTCGACCATAGACAATTCGTTTTAGATGCAAGGCTTCACAATCTAGATCTTGAATGGTTGAAATATTGGGCTTGTTTACAGAGACATTATAGCAAATTTAAAGGCTCTAAAAATCAAATAGGACTTAAAAACGCATTGATTTTAGAAGGGTTAGAGTTTAACGGTGTGCAACATAGAGCGATTGCTGACGCTCAAAACATGGCTAAGCTATTTATTAAGGTTGCAAAACCGATGAAAATCGTCTAGACAAAGTAGGATTGGGCTCAGAATTAAAGACACGAAAGTTTTGGAAGAGTATCCTAGCCGTGCTTCTATTTTTCGGATTTATTCTGTTTATTCTTGACTCGACCCTGAACTACAATACAAGTATTTATTTTGCACCTGTATTAGTCTTAGTTTTTCTGATTTCCGGCTCTTATTTCTGCCTAGAAAACGAGAAAGGGTTTATGAGGAGTATTCTTTTGCCGGTGCTTGTCTCAATTGCAACATTGTTGGGAATCACAGCTTATGTAACGTTCCAACCTTCCGAATACCCTTCAGCAGTACTATTGTTTACAGTTGTCTTTTCTTTTATATCGAATTTCATTCTATTTCTCAGAGAGGAACCGAACGTGAGTGCGTTGGAAACTGGGATTAAGAAATTTATTATTGGAGCTTCTGTTTTAGTTTTCGGGTACGTGATTTCTGGCTTATCGAATTATGAGGTGGGTAAAACCACTAGTTTACTAGAAAACGAAACTGTTAAAGTGGGAACGTTTTTCGTGAACGTAAACCCTGATGGTGAATTCACTTATTATCATAGAATTGCTTTACGCTATGAAAAAGGAGATATCGTGGAATTTTCTTCGAAGTATTATAAAGCTCTTATCGATCACGAGTCGTCTATAGAATTCGCTTATGACGTCGAGGAATTATGGAATCCCATTCCGTTCCCTAAGCAGAAACATAGGGAGGCAGCAAAAGTTTGGTCTAGTGGCATAGCTGGACAAGAGGCCGCTTATTATTTACTCGAAACAAAAATCACGAAAATTACTGAGGTTTATGGGGGTCAAAAATCATACAATATTGAAACGTCAAAACACCCTTGGAGAGGTTTAGAGTGGGCGGGTTGGTTTATTATGATTATTAGTGCGATTTTTGTGGTGGTAAAATTTTGGACTAATCGGAAATGAAGATGAACCAAAGATGAAATCGAATATTAGGATAAGTATTGTTGGTGCTGGACGCGTAGCAAACATCTTGGGCAAAGCCTGGAGTCATGCTGGGGTAGAAATCGTCGAGATTTACAGTAGAAATTCAGACAAGGCGAACAAGCTTGCTGAGGTATTAAAAGCAAAAGTCGCTACTGATATTGGCAATATGGCAACAAACATTGATGCTGTTGCTGTTCTTGTGAGCGACGACGCTATTGAGGCGGTGGCCACTAGACTACCAAAGGAAGTTGCTAGATTTCACTCTTCGGGCATTACTGACGAAGCTGTTATGGGAGGAGAAAACGGTGTGTTATGGCCTATAAAAAGTCTTAACGAAGAATCAGCAACAGACAGTCTTTCAGGTGTGCCTTTCGGAGTAAACGCGAACACTGACAGTCTGAAAACAATATTAGAAAACTTAGTTCTAGCAGTGGATGGGAGCTCTTTTGACGCTCCTAAAGAGGTGAGGTCTAAGGTGCATTTAGCCGCTGTTTTTACCGATAATTTCGCGAATCACTGCCTTGCTTTATCACAGCAGATACTGGAGGAATCCGGTCTCCCTCCTGACTTGATGAAACCCCTTGCGGAGGGGATGGCTAGGGGTGCTAACAAGGGGACTTCTTACTCACGCCAAACCGGCGTTGCCTTACGTCGCGACATAGGCAGCCAAGAAAAACACTTATTACTACTCTCTCATTTTAATGATGCAGAGAGTTTAACTGATTTTTACAAATATTTGAGCAAACACATTTCTGACAACCACGAAACATGAATTACAAGATTAAACTCTCTGAAATAGAATTGTTCGTTTTCGATTACGATGGCGTGTTTACAGACGGGCTCGTGTTATTGATGCCTGACGGGAGTCAAGTAAGACAGGCATCAACTCGAGACGGATTTGCTGTTCAATGGGCCGTTAAACAGGGACTACAAATCGCTGTTCTCACGGGCGGAAATGAGAAAGCCGTCGCTATTAGGATGGAGAAGCTCGGGGTAACCGAAGTACACCTCGGATGTTCGGACAAGCTCGAATCGCTCAACACTCTTTGTGCGAAACTGAACATTCCATTAAGCAAAGTCGCTTACATGGGAGACGACATTCCAGATCTCCCCGCTATGAATGGAGCAGGCCTAGCTGTTTGTCCTGACGATGCCGTAGAGGAGATACGAAATGTAGCTGATTACGTTAGCCCTAAATGTGGTGGACGAGGGTGCGTGAGAGATTTGCTAGAGCAGGCAATGAGATTAAAAGGGGTTTGGTCTTCAGAAAAAGCTCACAAATGGTGATAATACGATAGGTTTCGAATAACACTTAGCTAACTTCGCGCCGCAATGGATAAAAACACAATTATCGGATTCGTACTAATGTTTGCGCTATTAATGGGCTACAACTGGTACACCGCACCTACTGAAGAGGAATTAGCTGAAATGGAGAGAGTTGCAGAGGAAGAAGCAGCTATCCAAGACCAAGCTTTATGGGACGAGAGTAGTAAAGCAGGAAATGCACCTTCACAACACGAAGTAACTGGTGCAGTATCCATTGACGTTCCAGAGATTGATTCTTTAGGTACATTAACTATTTCTCAAGAACTTAGAGCCAAGTACGGACCTTTTGCCCTTTCTATTTACGGAGAAAACAAAGAGTACGCTCTCACTTCACACGTTCTTGATGTTAGGATTAATTCTCGAGGCGGATTACCTACATCTGCCACTCTAGTCGATGGCAATCTCCGTTATCGTGACGGGAAAGCAATCGAGCTTTGGGATACTGATAGGAGTTCTATGGATCTTCTATTCGATGTTCCAGGAACTGGACGTCTTAAGATGAGCGAACTAAATTTCTTGCTTACTTCTGAGACAGATACTACAATGTATCTAAGAGCTGTTACTGAATCAGGAGGCGCTATAGAAATCACTCACACCTTAAATGGTTACGAGCTTGATACACGTATCACCTTTAGGGGGTTAGACCGAGAGGTGTTACCGGAACAGCATCTGGTTTGGTCTGCTACTGGGTTAAGAAACGAGAAGGGATTAGAGTGGGAAAGACAGCATACATCAATCTTTTTCAAGGAAGAAGGGCGAGGGCGCGACTACCTCAGCGAAGGGCGTAGCGACGAAGAAATCATAGAATACGACCTAGAGTGGGTTGCGTTCAAACAGGATTTCTTTTCAGCACTTGTTTCAAGAGACGGAGGATTTAAAGCAGGAGCTATACTTACGAATGAACTTTTTGAAGATGACACAACATCTACACTGAGATTCAAAGCCGACCTACCTATGGTCGCTGAGGTGCGTGGAAACACTATGGAACATGAGCTTTCATTCTATTTCGGACCAAACGACCTTAAGCTACTCAACAACACCGGCCTTGAGGAAGCTGGACGTATTATTGATTATGGTTGGTGGATTTTCGGATGGGTAAATAGAAACTTCATCCTTCCAATCTACGATTTCCTGAACACTCGTATCGCAAGTGCAGGACTCATAATTCTTATAATCACCCTTATAATAAAGATGTTCCTCTTCCCTATTACTTGGAAGAACTTCCTTAGCTCTGCGAAGATGAAAATGCTTCGTCCTGATATTGAGAAGATTAACGAAGAGCATAAGGATGATAGCACTGCTCGCCAACAAGCGACAATGGAGCTCTACAGAAAGACTGGGGTAAATCCAATGGCGGGTTGTCTCCCTGCTTTACTCCAGATGCCCGTACTCTACGCTATGTTCCGCTTCTTCCCTGCGAACATTGACTTGCGTGGAAAGAGCTTCCTTTGGGCTGACGATCTTGCCGCTTTTGACAGCGTTATAGACCTACCGATTACTATCCCTATGTACGGAAGTCACATAAGTGGTTTCACGGTATTGATGGCTATTTCAATCTTCTTCTACATGAGGATGACAACGGCGAATCAGCCGCCTCAAGCTTCGCAGCCTGGCATGCCTAACATGAAGGTGATACAGAATATCATCCCGTTCACTATGTTGTTCTTCTTCAATAAGTTTGCTTCTGGTCTGAGTCTTTATTACCTAGCAGCTAACCTTGTGTCTATAGGCCAAATGCTGATTATCAAACGCTATTTCATAGACGAGGACCAGATTCTAGCTACGATTGACGCTAACGTAAAGAATCCTAAAAAGAAATCAGCTTTTCAGGAACGTTTAGCCGAGATGCAACAAGAACAGGTAAAGAAAACGAAAGAGATAAAAGCCTCTAAAAACAAGCGTAAGAAAAAGTAATGTATTTAATTCAGAGCACGACATATAAATCGTTTCAGATCAGTTTGATTTTTTCGATTGCAGCTATTTTATTCAGCTGCAATAAAAACTCAAACGTTCCAGAAGCGTACGTGCCTATTGAAGTATCTATAGCGCTCCAAAAAACGATGTGTTACGGAACTTGCCCGTCTTACAACTTCGAAGTTCTTAACGATGGAAGGGCTACGTTGAGAGTGGGCCGGTTTGCTGAAGATGTTTTGGGAAGAACTTTAGACCAAGGGAATTATGAAGGCACTGTTTCTCTCAAGGAAATTTCGAAAATCATCAAGTACGCCCAGTCCTCTGGCTATCACCTATTAGACGACAGGTACGATAACCCGATGATTATGGACATTCCCGCTACTATATCTACCATTAGTGGAAAAACTGTATACAACAGATACGAAGGACCTGACTTAAATGATCTCTACTCAAAAATAGAAGAGCTCATGAGAAAGGTCGAGTGGAAGGCTATGCCCGACACTGAAAGATAAAAATTAATTTAAAACCTGATAAATGAAACGTATTTTATTAATCGCCATCGTCACACTTTTATTCTCTCCTATCGCTGGAGCTCAAGAAGGAATGTGGCTAATGCACACCCTCGAAGAAATTAACGAGGCTTCTATGCAGAACTCTGGGTTCCGCTTAACCGCAGATGACATATACGACATCAACAACGCTTCTATAAAAGACGCTATACTTCGCCTTAACGGTGGAAGTTGTACTGCTGAAGTTATCTCTTCACAAGGACTGGTCCTAACTAATCACCACTGTGCTTACGGTGCGATTCAAGGGTTTAGCTCTCCTGAAAACGACTATCTAACCGATGGCTTTTTCGCTAAGAGCAAAGACCAAGAGATGCATATCGATGGTTTCGAAGTGAGTTTTCTTGTTAGAGTTGAAGATGTGACTTCTCGTATTCTCGCTGAGATTACAAACGACATGAGCGAAGAGGATCGCAATGCGGCTATCGACTCAGCTAAAAGAAGTTTAAGTACCGAGCTAAACGAAGCTGATACAGAAGGATACGACTACGAAGTAAACAGCTTTTACTACGGAAACGAATTCTACATGTTCGTTTACAACACATACACAGACATCAGACTAGTAGGTGCTCCTCCAGAAAGTGTCGGGAAATACGGTGGAGACACAGATAACTGGATGTGGCCTCGTCACACAGGAGACTTCTCTATGCTTCGTATTTATGCGGATGCGGATAACAATCCTGCTGACTACGCAGAAACGAACGTTCCTTACACACCTAAACGTCACCTGAAAATCAGCATGGAAGGTGTTGAGCAAGGAGATTTTACTATGGTAATGGGATACCCTGGGAGTACAGACCGTTTTTTAAGTAGCTGGGGAATAGAGCAAGCACTAGACCTACACAACCCTAGTGTTGTAGAGGTGCGAGACCTTAAGCTTAAGACTATGAAGAAGCACATGGATGCAGATCTAGGTGTTAGAATTCAGTACGCTGCCAAGTACGCCCAAACCGCAAACTACTGGAAGTACTACATCGGACAGTCTAAAGGTCTTCGCGCATTAGACGTACATTCTCAGAAACAAGCAATTGAAGAGCGTTTCGCTGCCTGGGTTGCTTCTAGTCCTGAAAACGAAGCTGAATATGGTGAGGCTTTAGGTCTTATCGAAAACTTCTACAAAGCGACCGACGCAACTGCTAAAGCTGATGTTTACGCTCTTGAAGCAGGACTTATCGGATCTGACATCACTCTTTTTGCCGTGAGGTTTGGACGTTCGGCGAGCGGACTATTTGCTGATGACTCTGAGACAGTAGAAGCTACTAAAGCTAGACTTTCTGGACTATGCGACAGGTTTTTCAAAGACTACGACATGGCTACTGACCGTGATTTATTCACGAATCTTTTGACTAAGTACCAAAACGATATTGCTGCAGAACATCTACCATCTTTCTTCGCAACAGTTGACTCTAAATTTAAAGGAAGCATCGATCGTTATGCTTCGAAAATGTACGCAAAGAGTTTCTTAATAAACGAAGCCTCTGCTCGTGATTTCATCGAAAACCCATCTGAGAAAGCACTCGAAAAAGACCTAGCTATAAGCGCTGCAATGAGCATCTTACAAGCATACTTCGGTTCGATGGAGAGCAGCGCTCAAGCTGATTTCGATAAAGGATACAGACTATTCGTAAAGGGGCTTCGTGAAATGCAACCAAACAAAGCATTTTACCCAGACGCTAACTCTACAATGCGTTGTACATACGGTCCTGTAGGCGACTACTCTCCTGCAGACGCTGTGCAATACGACTTCGTAACAACTGCTAATGGGATACTCCAAAAAATGGACAATACAGACCCCGAGTTCTTTGTTCCAGCTCGTTTAGAGGAGTTACTAGTCGCTCGTGACTACGGTCAATACGCAGATGATAATGGTGAATTAATTATCTGTTTCCTTCACGGAACTGACATTACTGGAGGAAACTCCGGATCTCCTGTTATGAACTCAAACGGAGACCTTATCGGTATTGCCTTTGATGGCAACTGGGAAGCAATGAGCGGCGATATCGCTTTCGAACCTGCTCTACAGCGCACTATTTCTGTTGATATCCGTTACGTTCTTTGGATCGTAGATAAATTGGCTGGTGCAACTAACATTATTGACGAGCTAGATTTAGTTTGGGATGTGAAAACAACCACAACAACCACAGAAGAAGCTATCTCTGACCCTAAGAATTAATTAGCTTTTCTGTAGAGAATTAAACCACTCTTTTAAACCCCGAATAATCTCATTGATTGTTCGGGGTTTTCTTTTGTAAAAAGCATCCTACCTTTACATTGTGAGAATAGATATACTTACCGTACTACCGGGACTACTGCAAGGACCGTTCGCAGAGAGCATTGTGAAAAGAGGAATCGACAAGGGCTTAGTCGAGGTACACTTGCACGACATTCGCGACTACACAAAGGACAAACACAAAAAAGTGGACGACACTCCTTTCGGTGGAGCTGCTGGAATGGTTCTAGCCATGCAGCCAATCCACGATGCGATTGTGGATTTGAAGTCGAAAACGGAATACAATGAGATAATCTTTTTAACTCCTGACGGTGAAAGACTTAATCAGGGGCGCGTAAATTCACTCTCGCTTTGTGGCAACATCTTGATGATTTGTGGGCATTATAAAGGTATAGACCAAAGACTTCGCGACCATTTCGTCACCCTCGAAATATCTATAGGCGACTATGTTTTGAGCGGTGGGGAATTAGCCGCAGCAGTCTTGACCGATGCCATCGTACGCCTTGTTCCCGGTGTAATTGGCGATGAGATGAGCGCACTTACAGACTCGTTTCAAGATGGACTTTTAGCACCACCAGTTTATACTAGACCTGCAGAATATAACGGTTGGAAAGTGCCTGAAGTTCTTCTGAGTGGAGATCACAAAAAAATACAGGAGTGGGAAGAAAATGAAGCCTTAAAAAGAACAAAAGAACGTCGACCTGATTTACTTGACGGATTAAGTTAGATTTTATGCTGTTCACCTTCATTTATTTCGTAATATTGCACCCCGAATTTAGACGGGTTTAAGTACAACACTATGGAGCGAATTAAGGAGATTACGAATATGATGGTTGAGTCACGCGATTGGCCAGAGTTTGGTGCAGGAGACACTGTAACTGTTACTATCAAGATCACAGAGGGGAAAAAGGAGCGTCTACAGGCTTTCCAGGGAGTTGTTCTCCAACGTCGTGGACACGGAATGACTGAAACTTTCACTATCCGCAAAATGTCTAGCGGAATCGGTGTTGAGCGTATCATCCCCGTAAATAGCCCACATATCGATAGCATTGTTGTAAATAAGCACGGTGTTGTACGTCGCGCTAGAATATTCTACCTACGTAACCTTACAGGTAAATCTGCTCGTATTAAGGAGCGTCGTATCTAAGGCTACTTCGAGTTTACTCGGATTTAGTAATCAGATATTAGTAAAGAACTTATTATATTAAAAAGCCGTCCCTTTTATTAGGTGACGGCTTTTTTCTTACGAGGTTAAATGGTCGGAAAAAGAAACGTCCACACTTTTAGACGAGGTGACAGCGTCACCTCATTAAAAGGGCTACGTAAATCCTAGGAGAGTAACTCGTCGACTCGAGCTAGGATTGCCGCTTCTCGTGAGGCAGTGCTAGAAACGAGTTCGACACAGCGGGAGAGCGTAGATTTTACGAATGCTTCGTCTTTGAGGTCGGCCGTATTTACACGGGCGTTTAGGATCGCGCCAAGAACGGCGGTACGGAGACACATGGCTCCCACTCCAGCATCGGTGATGGAATTGGGATTGCCGAACTGAGCCATGGCTTCGGCGACCTCGAATGCGTCGTGAGAGATTTCGGCAACCTGCATCGGGATTTCGATAGCGTGCTTCGTCGCTGCTTGGATAGCAATAGATCGGGCGAGCTTTTGGTCGGCAGTAGATTTCGGAAGGCCGAAAGCGTTCATAATACCGTTGAATGCTGCGGTGTCAGCATCGACTAGTGCGAGGAGGCGGGAGTGATAGTCTTGGCCTTTGTCAGCCCAATCACTAAACTCCTCCCAACGATCATCCCATCCACGCTTGTTCGCGCTCAAGTTTGCAACCATAGTTGAGAGCGCGGTGCCAAGTGCGCCGGAATATGCAGCGATGGACCCACCGCCTGGGGCAGGTGATTCAGAGGCAGTAAGATCAGAGAATTCGCGGAGGTTCTTTTCTAAAAGTGGGAACGCGCCTGCTCCTCCGATTAGATATTCTATAATGCGCTCTTCTGGTTTGAAAGGAGCGAGATCGTCTAGGCCTAAAGATTTAACCGCGATTTTTATTTTTTCGTCTTGAGAAATCCCCGTAGAACGTTGTTGTTTGCGAAGAAAGTAGTCAGCAGCGTCAGTCATCACCTTAAGGGGAACTAGACCTACTAATTCCGAACCCGTTACTCGAATTCCTCTGTCGTGTGCTTTCGCACAAGCTTCGTCGAAAGCGATATGAGTTGGTGTGACGTTTATGTCGGTTAGGTTTAGGGAAAGCTGGGCGATACCGTATTCTTCGATATACCAACCTATTCCCTTAACGGACTTAAGGGTTCCTGGTTCGCGAACTGGCTCGCCTGAGGAATCTAGTACTGGCTTGCCCGATATTTTACCGCCTTCGCGTTTGATTCGACCTGCTTCACGTATGTCGAATGCTATAGCGTTAGCACGGCGCGAAGAAGTAGAGTTAAGGTTGATGTTATAGGCGATAAGGAAGTCGCGTGCACCGATTGCCGTTGCGCCTGTAGATTGTGCGCGAGTGTTGAATTCGCAAGGTCCGAAATCAGGTCGTGCTTCTGGACTCGAGAGCTTTTCAAGTCCTTCGTATTCACCTTTACGGCAGGTCGCGAGATTTTTACGAGCTGGAATAAGAGCGGCAGATTCGTAGTGATATCCAGGAATTCCTAGCTCTTCCCCTACCCTCTTACCTAAAGCGTGCGCGACCGTGATACAGTCGTCCATAGTGACTCCTGCAACTGGAACGAAAGGACAAACGTCAGTTGCTCCCATGCGAGGATGCTCTCCCGAATGCTTAGACATATCAATTAATTCCGCAGCTTTCTTAATTACGAGAAACGCAGCTTCACCAACCGTTTCCGGAGGACCTACAAAAGTGATTACTGTACGGTTAGTACTTTTTCCAGGATCGACATCGAGAAGTCGACAGCCTTCTACGGTTTCAATTACAGAAGTAACTGCGTCAATGATTTCAGGGCGACGGCCTTCAGAAATGTTTGGTACACATTCTATGAGTCTATGCATAAAGCAAAACTAATATACTGAATGTGCATCTCTGACAACTAAGCTATCCAAACTTCACCATTAACATACACCTTTTCAACAACTTTCTCATTCATTCTGTACGGAATCTCCTCAAGCCCCTTCATTTCGCGGGTTAGAATGAAATTAGCACGCTTACCAGGGCTGATAGTTCCTACTTCCGAACTCAACTCCATCGCAGCGGCTCCGTTAATTGTTGCTGCAGCAATAGCTTCTAGAGGCTCTAACCCCATCTTAAGCGAACCGAGCTTCACGACCTCCGTCATATCACCGGAGGGTGCGGTACCAGGGTTTTGGTCTGTGGCAAGAGTTAGAGGAAGCCCAGCATCAATTAATTTACGGCCTGGCGTGTAAGGAAGACCTAAGAAATGTGAGCACAAAGGCAGTGCGACAGGGAAGGTCGGATGATCGTTTTTCAGGCTTGCTTTGAGCGCTTCAATATCGTCATCGCTAACGACCTCAAGATGATCTACACTGAGCGCATTTTTATTAACGCATGCATTTACTCCTCCTAGTATATTAAACTGATTAACATGTATTTTAGACTTAATTCCTAATGCAGATGCTGCAACCATCAATCTCTCGGTATCCTCTATTGAAAAATACCCTGTTTCGCAAAAAGCGTCCACATAATCGAGAAGACCATCCGACTTAAACAAAGGGAGCATATCCTCTATTACGTGTGTTGTGTAATCTGACGAGTTTTCGAACTCTGATGGAACGGCGTGGCATCCTAGGAAAGTTGCCTTTAACGGAATGGGAGAAACCGCTTTAAGTCGCTTTATCACTCTAAGTATCTTTCGCTCGGCCTTGAGAGTTAATCCGTAGCCAGACTTTATTTCAAGAGCACCGACACCGAGTTTAACAACGGCGAGGAGTCGATCTAAAGTCCTGTCAAACAACTCATCTTCTGGCATTTTCTGTAATGCACGTGCGGAGTTTAGAATCCCTCCTCCTTTAGCTGCTATCTCTTCATACGACAAACCCCTAAGCCTATCTAAAAATTCGCCCGATCTATCATTTGCATAAACAAGGTGCGAATGGCTGTCACACCATGAAGGAATTATATATCTACCAGTACATTTAACAACAGTTGATTTAGGCGCTCCAGCCTCAATCTTAGGGCAGGTAGACATAGGACCGGCTGCGATAATTTTACCCCCGACCACTTCAAGCCAAGCGTTTTCCATAACTGGGAACTGCTTCATTTCATCACCTGCAATAAAGCTTGGTGATTTTTCATAGTAACCAACTAAACCTTTGATGTCTTTAAAGAGTGCTCGCATAGGCTGCAAGTTATACCTTGCAACTTATGTCAGGGAACACTTTCGGTAAGCTATTGCAGATAACTACATTTGGGGAATCCCACGGCTTATCAATCGGGGGCATACTGGACGGACTTCCCGCTGGCTTAACTATTGATTTAGAGCAAGTTCAAAACGAACTAGACAGACGTAGACCTGGAAGTTCCGAGATAACTACCCCTAGAAATGAAAAAGATTTAGTTGAATTTTTTTCTGGGCTAATAATTAATGAATCCGATAATGACCCCTCAAACAAATCGGAAAATCAATTATTCATCTCTACAGGGACACCGATAGGGTTTAGGATTGAAAATAAAGATGCGAAAAGTGAAGACTATGAGCATTTAGAAAACACCTACCGCCCTTCTCATGCAGACTATACATATGATAAAAAATATGGACTACGAGACATCCGTGGCGGAGGACGGGCATCAGCAAGAGAAACCGCAAGCAGAGTTGTAGGAGGAGCCATTGCTAAGCAGTTACTTTATAGGACTCACAAAATTGAAATCTCAGCTTATGTAGAAAGGGTTCAGGATATTTCCGTTCCCTTCTCTCCAGCTTTTTTCGGCAGAAAAGTTATCGATTCAAACATCGTAAGATGTCCTTCAAGCGATATCGCAGATAGAATGATTCAGAGGATTCAGGAAGCTAGAGACGATGGAGATACATTAGGTGGAGCGATTGTAGTCCTTACTAAAAATGTTCCTGCCGGGTGGGGCGAGCCTGTTTTCGACAAGCTTAATGCAGACCTTGCAAAGGCGCTTATGAGCATCCCCTCTGTAAAAGGGATTGAGGTCGGATCTGGCTTCAGCGGGACTTTAATGAAGGGGTCTGAGCATAACGATGCGTTTAATTCAGACAAAGAGGGCAAGGTCTTCACGACTACAAACCGCTCCGGAGGAATTCAAGGAGGGATTTCAAATGGAGAGGAAATAATTGTACGAATAGCATTTAAACCTGTCGCTACTATTAAAAAAGCTCAGGACTCTATTGATAAAGACGGGAATAAAATCACTCTGGAAGGTAAAGGTCGACACGACCCTTGTGTACTTCCTCGAGCAATTCCAATTGTGGAAGCTATGGTTGCACTAGTTTTAGGCGACCATTTATTAAGACAGAGATCAGCAAGATTATAATGACGAAAGAAACAACAAGTAAAGGTTTGGCCTTACACTGGCAAGTAATCATAGGACTCCTCCTTGGAGTTGGATACGCATGGATGAGCGTGCAGTTTGGATGGAATGAATTCACCCTTAACTGGATTCAGCCGTTCGGAGATATTTTCATTAACCTTCTGAAACTCATCGCAGTACCTCTAGTGCTTTTCAGCATTATTAGTGGTGTTGCGAGCTTGGGCGATATGAAAAAGCTTGGACGAATGGGGATTAAAACCCTAGCGATTTATCTAACCACCACGATGTTTGCCGTAATAGTAGGACTGTTTCTGGTTAACCTCTTCAAGCCAGGGGAGCACGCAAGCGAATCCTTGAGAGAAACGAATCGATTGAGATACGAGGTTTGGCGTGATGCAAATGACATTATTCGCCTCGACGATGTGAATCTTAGCTTGAATCCAGAGCTAGCAGCTCAAGTAGAAGAAATTCGCAATGAGACTGCGGTACATAACGACTGGGTAAGCGATAAACTGACGAAAGCTGACAAAACTAAGGCGAGCGGACCTCTCCAGCCTCTAGTGGATGTGGTGCCGAAAAACATTTTCCAGTCGTTAAGCGATATGCAAATGCTTCAAATCATATTCTTCGCGATATTCTTTGGGGTCGTGGTGACAGGACTTAAAAGCGAGCAAAAAGGCACAGTCATAAGGGCTGTAGACGCGATGAATGAAGTGTTCGTGCAAATGGTTTGGGTTGTGATGAAAGCTATGCCTGTCTTCGTTTTCGCTCTTATGGCAGGCCAAATCGTTAAAGCCGCCGGATCCGATCCAGAACATTTCCAACAACTTCTGACCTTCCTTCTTAGATATAGCGCAGTAGTGATTTTAGGACTAGGGATAATGGCATTCCTTGTGTACCCCACAATCATAGCATTGTTCGTGAAGAAAATGACTTGGAGAAAATTCATGTCCGGAATGAGAGATGCACAGATAACAGCGTTCTCGACTTCGTCGTCTGTTGCAACTCTTCCTGTTACGATGAAGTGCGTAGAGGAGAAATTAGGTGTCTCGGAACGTAGTTCTAGCTTCGTGCTACCTATCGGAGCTACGGTTAACATGGACGGCACTAGCTTATACCAAGCCATTGCTGTTGTTGCGCTAGCTCAATTTCACATGGTGGACTTGTCAATCGCACAACAAATGGTCATCGTTCTGACAGCTACACTAGCATCAATTGGTGCGGCTGCGGTTCCTAGTGCCGGTTTGGTATTGATGATTATAGTGCTTGAAAGCGTGGGGCTTAATCCCGCTTGGATCGCCCTAATTTTTCCTGTGGACAGGATTCTAGACATGTGCAGAACTGTGGTGAATGTAACTGGAGACGGTACTGTTTGCACACTTGTAGCTTCTAGCGAGGGTGAGTTAAATGCATAAATCATCGCTTGTAATATTACTCGCTTTTGTATTTTCGTATTCTGCAGCCCAAACCTGTCCTATTCCCGAAGACTTCTCATCTAAAGCATCCAAGCTTTACGAAAAGGCTATAGATCCTAAGAAGAAACTATCTGTCGATGATAGAATTGAATTACTGAATGAGTCTATAGAGATTCAAGCTGATTTCGGGGAAGAATTCGGGGGCGCTTATGAGGCTTTATCTAAACAATTATTCAAGTTAGCACGAAGAGACCCCTCGTTTATTTCTGAATGCCGAACCAATACACAGACCTGGCTTTCTATTTGCGAAGGATCAACATCTAGCAACGACGCGTTTATTGCTGAAGGTCATTATATGCTGGGTGTTTTGGAATTCCTTTCCGGAAATGCCGAGATAGCTGTTATAGAATTGGAATCATTTATTCAAGCAACCGAATTAGATATGAATCCTTCGACAAAGCGAAAACGACGCGAAGCAACATCACTCCTGCCTGAAGCTAAATTTGAAGTACAATTCTACGCAAACAAAGATGCATACATTCCTAAACCACTACCATTAATTAGCCTACCAGAAGATGAGTACCTGCCGGCTCTTTCACCTGATGGAAGCATTCTATTCTTCACTCGAGCGATTAATAAAAAGTCGAGAGGAGATGTTATAACTCAACGCGTGGAAGAATTTACTATGTCAAAAAGATCCTCAAACGACGTAGACTTTAGCTCAGGAGAAGCATTAGATTACCCTTTCAACATAGGAAATAACTGCGGAGGAGTGAGTTTATCCATTGACAATAGACTATTAATAGTTGCCACCTCTAACCCCGTTCCAGGAAACCCACAAAATATTGACCTTTTCAGCACCACATACATCGTAGACGGCATGGATGATGATGGTGAGTTTTTTTATTATTGGGACGACCTTGAGCTTCTTGGACCTGAAATAAACACCCCGCAAGGATGGGAATCTCAACCCGCTCTTAGTTCTGACGGTAAAGAATTATTCTTCGCCTCAGCCCGGAAAAATTCTACACTCGACTCAGACGGAAACCCTACAATGGATATTTACGTCAGTAAGAGAGACGAAAACGGCAATTTCGCACTTGCAACTACGCTTCCATATCCAATCTCTAGTGGAGCGCAAGAGAAAGCCCCATTCCTACATCCTGACGGCAAGACACTTTATTTTTCTAGTAATCGCACGCCATCTGGAGGAGGGTACGATATTTGGATGACGAAAAGAGATTCGCTTGGCGTTTGGGATGAACCTGTAAACCTGGGAACTCCTGTAAACACGACTGGAGACGAGCACGGACTTGTGGTTTCTGCTAGTGGTACTGAAGCTTTTTTCGCAAGTCGAAGACGTGGGACGCAAGGGCTAGACATTCTAAGCTTCCCGGTTCCTGAATCTTTGCGACCAGAAGAAATAAAGGTGATTCACGGAGTTGTAGA
>DQRJ01000052.1 GCA_015663855.1 Flavobacteriales bacterium
AACTCAGGGTTTTCTACAAGTGCCCTAGATACTTTTATGAAATTCTTTCTCTGCTTTGCGATAAAGTACGACATCGCCATAGAACCACTTGAAACGCCATAGTAGTATTGAAATTCAGGAAAGTTTGCGTCAAGCATTACGTCTAAGATCCCCGCTGAAAAAGCACATTTTAAGCTTCCTCCCTCTAATACCAGTGCGTCAAATTTCATTATTAATTGATTGTAAACTTGGACCAATTGAGCTCAAATAAGTTCAATTGGGTTCAATTGTTGAATATGTTAGTTGTTATGTATATATTTATCGCGTTGTTGAAAGAACGGGACCACCTTAATCAAGTTTCGGATTAGTTAAGTACATCGAGCATTTTTCTAAGTCCAAAATATTCTGTCTGATTCGTTAGTAAGTCGAGCTCAATTAAGCTTGATTTACTTTTTTTACCTGAGTAGAGCCGCGAAGTTAATGAATAATAATACATTGATATCGTCCGTTCTTCATAAGCAGGAAATTTTACCATTTCAATTTGATCTAAAATTGCTTTCGCTGTGCTTTTTTCACCTAACAAGTAAAGACACCAAGCGCGATATAAATCAAGTGTTGTGTCGTCTGTCTTGTTTCTCAGGTCGAGGAGTAATGTATTTCTGTGTTCCTCAAGTGTGCGGTTTAAGTGGTGGATTAGCTCTAAATCGTCTGAAAGAATAATCCACTTGGATATGATCATCTTAAATGAACATTGGAACACAGACCATTTAGGCCAAATCTTAGCTTCGTTTTCTAATCCGTTTTTGATAATCGTTATAAAGTCTTGATTTAGATTCTCTTTATTTTGGAGTCCATATCTTATAGCAACAAGATTTAACCCTAACACTCTAGCTTGTGGCTTAGGGTGTATTGTTGAGTCTAATTTCCCTAAATATGGGAGGTTACTTATTGCAATAGAAAAGACTTTGCCTTCAAAAACATCTCCAGCAGCTAATAATGAATGTGCGAAAATGGTTGACTCAGCTGTCTTAGAAGTTGCAAGAAAGTCTTGCATCATATTCCTGCCGAACCCACTTAAATAGTCGTAAGGGGGGTATGCTTCAACAAATAACCTTGCTTCTGGATTTCTATGTGCTCGCTTCCACAGCCATTCGGGGAAAGCTTGCATTCGGAATAGAAATATTGAAAGAGTACGTATCTCTTTAATTTTTTGATATGAAATCTGAAAATTTTCTTGTTTCTCGAAAGAACCTAACAAATTGTCTAATGACTTAATCGTATCAGAAATGGCCTCTTGACTTGTGGAGGGGTTATTTGTTGTAAGAGTCGTTGTGGAAGATGAAGCCTCAGGAGTTTCATTAGAGCTATTTTGATTGCTGTTATTTAATACCCATTGGGAATAACTTGAAGCTCCCGTATATCTTGCGAGTGAATTCAGAGTGGTTAGGGAAGGTGGGTTGTTGCTTTTAACTAACCCGAACAATCGTCGGAGAGTACTCACACTAAGTGCGAATCTTCTATCGAAACGAATCATTTCTTGAGCAAGAACCTCACAATCTCGTGTGCAGGTGATTTCGAATCCCAGTTTTGTCTCGACACTATTTTGTAGAGATTGAATAGAGTCGGAAGTAGGCTTACTCATTTCTCTATAGAGTTTTGGGGATTTTGCACATTAGACCAAACGCTACGTTTCACCACATTATTACCAGCTAACCATAAATAATTACCGTCTGGGGAGAACCGTCCTGTGTAGTACGCGTCATCGGAAATGTGTGTCCATTTTAAGCCCGAGTCGAGAGAAGAGTCGATTCCTTGTGATCCTATGGCGACACATTCTTCAGGATGGTCGGGCCTCCATATTACGCACGATCTATAGCCCGGGCCGTCGTTTTCTGAACGAAGTGTCCACGTAAGGCCGCCGTCCGAGGAGAAGGCGATGTTCCCAATGTTCGAGCTCGGGTTTTCCCAGTTACCGCCTATCGCAATTCCGGTTTCGGAGTTTTTAAAATCGACTGCGAAAGCGCCAGTCATATCGCCGCCTTGGATTAAGGGGGTGCTCGCAACTTTCCAAGTCCGCCCTCTGTCGGGAGAATGGAATATTCTTGAAGCGCCGCCGCCTGTAGCTATCCAAGCATGGTCTTGATAAACGGAGATGTTGCCATTGCTTGCCGCAAAAGCCGCTTCACCTTTCAAAGTGGGAGGTAGGGTTGAACAATCTACCTTGAGCCAGCTAGCTCCTCCATCTCGTGTGAGGTAAATCGAAAGGCAATTATCGATAGGGTCGCCCATCATGATACCCTCGTTTTCGTCCCAAAACTTCATCAAATCCCAAAAAGTGCTTGGGTCATAGCTTTCTAAAACTATCTCTGTATTTGATAAGTCGTTTAAAGGTGCACGGATAATAAAACCTGGGGAGGCAATAGAAACAGCGATTAAATAGCCTTCAACAACGGCACAAGATCTAAATGAAGGGTTGAAGGTGGAGTCGTTAAATGTGGTGACCGAGAAACGCGTTGTATCCCAAGTCATACCACCATCTTCGGTGTAGCCAACTAAACCGCCAGATCCTGCAAATACGGCTCGTTCGCTATCGATTGAGTGTAGCGCGCGGATGCTGGAGAGAAAAGAGGTTTGCGGGGTTTGGGCTATGAGAGAAGTAATAATCCCGAGTGAAAGGGAAATCAGGAAAATGTGTTTTCGATGAATCGTATTCAATTGCATTAGTGGAATTTGACGGTTAAGTGTTGGGGATAAAGATATGATGATAAATGAAAATGAAAAAGTTATATTTGATGAAAAAATGAACAGATGCGTTTTATCTTATTTTCTCTTATCGCTGTGGCTACTATGTCGTGTGGCGAACCTTCGTCTTTCGTGATGAAGCCAGGTGATATTGTATACCCTCAAACGAGGACAGTTGGGCAAGTTGACACTCTATGGGGCGTTGAGGTAGCGGATCCTTATAGGTGGCTTGAGGACGATAGAGATCCTGAGGTGGAGAAGTGGGTTGAGGATGAGAATGAGGTGACACGTAAGTATTTGGACGCGATGCCGCTTAGGAATGTGTTGAGGGCGCGTTATGAGAGGCTTTTCAACTATGAGAAAGTGGGCGTGCCTCGTAAGGTGGGAGATAAGTACTTTATTACTAGGAATAATGGTTTACAAGACCAAAGCGTGGTTTATATCTTCGATGAACTCGGTGGCGAGGAACGTGTTTTCCTAGATCCGAACTCAATGAGCGAGGATGGAACTATAACGGCTTCACTGGGAGGAGCGTCGGACGATGGTAAATACGTATCCGTTATAAAAAGCGAGGCGGGATCAGATTGGCAGGAAATCCACGTGATGGAGGTTGAGACGGGAAAGGAACTAGAGGACGTCCTCAAATGGGTGAAATTCAGCGGTACGAGTTGGGTAGGAGAGGGTTTCTACTATAGTAGATACCCCGAGCCGGAAGGAAGCGCTCTAAGTGCGGAAAATACTTTTCATAGCGTTTACTTTCATAAACTTGGGACGCTTCAATCTGAGGACGAACTTGTTTTCATGGACGAAAACGAACCAAACCGCTACCACTTTGCATATGCAACAGAGGATAATAAATATTTGGTTTTAAATGTATCGACTGGGACTGATGGGAATAGCTTATTTATTAAGAATCTTGAAGTTGATGGCTCTGCTGATGGCGGAGTGAAGTGGGAGGTGTTAGTTGATGGATTCGATGATCATAGTTCGGTTGTGGAGGTTATCGATGGACGGGTTTTATTGCTCACGGATATTGACGCCCCGAAGTATAGACTCGTATCTGTTGCTACGGACGGTAACTTGGCCGATAGAGGTTCATGGGTGGATGTGATTCCCGAATCAGAGCATTTGTTAGAGTCGGTGGTCGCAAGTGCAGGTAGTTTGTTCGCTACTTCACTTCGAAATGCGTGCCACGCAGTAGCTCAATACGATCTAAATGGCGAGAACCCCTTCGAGCTGGAACTGCCTAGTTCGGTCGGGACAGTGGGAGGATTCGGCGGTAAAATTGGGGCCGAGGAAGTTTTCTACGCCTTCACCTCGTTTACTCACCCCACGTCAATATATCGTTTCGATGCGATCTCGAAAAAGAGTGAGCTATTTAGTGCACCCGATGTGAGGTTCAAACCGGAGGGATATGAAACGAATCAGGTTTGGTATGAGTCAAAAGACGGGACGAAAATCCCAATGTTCATAGTTCACCGAAAGGGACTTTTACTCAACGGCAAGAACCCGACGCTACTATACGCATACGGGGGGTTCAATATCAGTTTGACGCCTAGTTTCAGCGCCTCTACCATCGTTTTCTTAGAGCGGGGAGGTGTTTACGCGATGCCAAACCTAAGAGGAGGAGGCGAATTTGGCGAGGATTGGCATAGAGCAGGAATGCTTTTAGATAAGCAGAACGTGTTCGACGACTTTATCGCTGCAGCCGAGTATTTAATATCTGAAAAATACACTTGTTCGGACAAGCTAGCTATAGAAGGCCGCTCTAACGGTGGGTTATTAGTAGGAGCTGTGATGGCGCAAAGACCAGAACTGGCTGCCGTTGCATTTCCTGGAGTAGGAGTTATGGATATGCTCAGATATCACAAGTTTACTATTGGATGGGGGTGGATTCCTGAATACGGATGTGCTGATAGCTCGGCAACGGATTTTAATAATCTTCTATCATTTTCACCTGTGCATAATCTAGTTGACGGAACGTCTTATCCAAGTACTATGGTAAGTACGTCGGATCACGATGATAGAGTTGTTCCCGCTCATTCATTCAAGTTTGCTGCTCGACTTCAAGCCGCTCATAAAGGTGAGCGGCCCGTATTAATTAGAATTGAGACGAATGCGGGGCACGGTGCAGGTAAGCCCACGTCGAAAGTTATCGACGAGCAAGCGGATAAATGGGCATTTCTTTTTCACGAATTAAACTAGCTCTCGCTATCGAGCAAGTATCTTGTGCCTATGATTAGTTCTAAGTACCGTATTTCATTAGCGTTTATAGTTTTAGCGTTCGGTTTCATTACCGGTTTTTCAGCCCAAACCACTTCTCGTATTCAAGGTTCCGTTTCTGATTTCAGTTCGGGCGAGCTAATACCGGGAGTTACGGTGCAAGTTGTTTGTGATGGGGTAGGCGTAATTGCTGTTCCGACTGATTTAGATGGTGGATTCGATATTGAAGTGAGGGGGTATTCTATGTGCGATTTGGTATTTTCCTTTGTCGGTTATGCTAATAAAGTAGTCGCAATCACTTCGGTTATAGATCGAGGAGGTGTAAAGTTGTGGATTCGTCTTAAAGACGAATCGCAAAAAATAGGGATGGCTGTTGTTTCTGCAAGTATTTCAGAGCGAGCCGTAGAGGAGGAGGTAGTCCCTATCGAAGTTATAAAGCCGTACTTGGCTGCTAACTCGAATGCTGTCGGACTTAAAGATGTGGTGTCTAAAACGTCAGGAGTTTCGATTATGGACTCGCAAGTAAGTATTCGTGGAGGTAGTGGATATAGCTATGGTGTGGGTTCGCGCGTTTCTCTGCTTTTAGATGGAATGCCATTGTTGTCGGGTGATCTGGGCGAGATTTGGTGGTCGTATTTACCTATGGAGCATATAGGCCAAATCGAGGTTATTAAATGCGCCGCCTCCTCTCTATATGGAACTAGTGCCTCGAACGGAGTAATACATTTTAGAACAGTTTGGCCTGGATCTACGCCAGAAACCTATGTTCAATCATTCAACGGGATTTATAGCGACCCCGCTGTTGAGTCGTGGAGATGGTGGGATCATAGCTATTCCCCTGTTTTGAACGGCGCGTCAATTTCGCATAGACAATCATGGGATAAAGTGGACTTAGTAATAGGAGGGAACGTCTTGTCTGATAAAACGTATTTATCGTCTGGCCACGAGCAAAGGGCTCGCTTCAGTTCGAAACTTAGATTTAGGCCCAAAGGAAAGTTCATATTTGGTCTAAGTGCAATAGCGCAATACCAACAAATGGGCAGATTTATTCTATGGGAAGATTATGAAACGTCTGCGTATCTGCCTATGAATGGTACATCTAGCCAGGATATGTGGTTTAATGTGAATATTGATCCTTGGGTGACCTATACGGGTTCAAAGGGTGGTTCACATAAGCTTACAAATCGATTCTATCGTACTTCTAGATACAATTCTGGCGGCGAAGTAACTATGGCGAGTGATTTATTTATGTCTGAATATAAGTATTCGAAAGTAGTTAGTGACCATTTTGAAGCACAATTCGGGAGTTTTTTGAGTGTTCAATCCGCTCATAGTGCTATGTATCCAGATGCTGCTCTTATCACTTTAAATCCTGCTGTTTTTGGCCAAATTGAGGGACATCACGGAAGGTTGCGCTCTGTTGTCGGAGCACGCATTGAAAAGAATATTACTCCCGGATTTTTTGAAGAATCTTCAGGGCCAGTTTTAAGAGCTGGTATTAACTACGAAATAAGCCCGGGAACTAACTTCCGTGCATCATATGGTCAGTCTTATAGATTCGCTTCTCTTGCTGAAAAGTACTTTGAAGCAACCCTCACAGATGGGATTGATATTGTAGGAAATGTTGATTTACAGAGCGAGTCGGGGCTTAATTTAGAAGCAGGTATCAAGAAGAAGCTCAAGATTGGAGATAGGGTGATTTATCTTGACGCATCGATGTTTATGCTGCAGTTCGAGAATATGATTGAGTACACATTGAGACCTCAGCTTGACTCAGCGGGTAGCATTATCATAGATGAAGGGGTTCTTCAATTCTATTTCCAAGCGCTTAACATCGGTAAGAGTAGAATTTCTGGTTTCGAGTGGTCTGCGAATGGAGAGATGGATATTGCAGGCGTTCCCGTTCGTGTATTCGGTGGCTATACCTATCAATATGCTGGTGACCTATCTCGTGATACATCCCAAATCAATTTCACCTCTTACTTCGATAATTTCATGGATAGCTTCGGAGAGACGAGGGATTCTTTAGTTACAGCAGGATCACTATTGAAATATAGAAATAGTGGCTCATTAAAGTTAGATGTAGAAGCTGATTTCGGTCCCATTACGCTCGGCTTAGCTGTTAATAAGGAGGATTACATTGATGAAATAGACTGGTACTTCAACGAATTAGTATCCGGTCTCGCAAACTTCCGAGAGCAGTTTAATCAAGGATTCTCTTCTCTTGACGCCCGCTTCATTTATGAAACGAAGAAAGACGTTAGATTCTCCGTTATTGTATCAAACCTGAAAAACGAGATCGTTTCAAGCCGACCAGGAATTCTTAGCGCCCCACGACGATTCGTACTAAGATTCGACTACAAGTTTTAAATCGCGATATAAAAAACCTAGTTCTGTTACCGGTTCAACACTACTTATCTAGGATATCGCGTAAACGGTAACATTCCTTCTGCGTCCAATCCCTCACTTCTACAATGAGCTTTTCGGCGTCATCGCCCTTGAAAACGGGCCCGAAACTTACATGCGTATCGATGTATCTACTACCGAAATGTCTACAAGCGTGTGGAATGAACCATTCATTTCCTACCCAAGCAATGTTAGTGTTTCTGTATTCAATGGCCGCGGGAGCGATTTGGAACCCATTATCTGCACAAGTGTAGAAGATGCCCTTCCTGTAAGGCAGTAGGTCAGGCCCCTTGTGAGTAGTTCCTTCAGGAAAAATAACTACCCCATATCCGTTGTCGAACCTCTCCTTAACAGCTGCCCGTGTCGCTTTACGGCTTTCTTTTTTATCTCTTTTAACCCAAATTGTTCCAAGCGCCGTAGCACCCCATCCGATAATAGGCCAAGCTTTTGTTTCATGTCTAGCAACAAAAACAACGGGGAAAGACGTAGGTAACACTATAGCATCAAGGTAAGATCTGTGATTACCCATTACAACCGATGGTTCTTTAGGGGGTCGTCCATGCCAAGTTATTCTAACTCCCATAATAATGTGTGTGCCTCTGAGGAAAAGTCTAAAAACTGAATGAGCAACTCTTTGCCTAGCTTGTTCTTTTCTGCCTAAAATAAAGCTCACTAATAAAATGAGTAAAATTCCTAATGTGCATAAAAGAGCCCACAAAGGAAACAAAACTAATCGTACAAATACTCGAATTGCTTTCAAATCTTAGTCTTTAAATTTATTAATAAAGTGCCTAATAACCCGCTCTAAAGTCGGCCCGAAGTTAATACAAGGAGAGTTTATGAATTATGTGTTTGAATTTTCTGGGTAAATCCACCTCGATTTTTATCCCCTCACCGGTGATTGGATGGTTGAAAACCAACCCAGTGCAAGCTAGAAACAGTCCTTGTCCGGTGTATTTATTTGTTTTACCATATAAATAATCACCCACAATTGGATGTCCCGAGATTGCTAAGTGACGTCTTATTTGATGAGTTCTTCCGGTTTTCGGATTGACTTTTACTAGAGATGCGGTTCCGTATATGGGCCAATTAGTGCTTCCCACAACTTCTACTTCAGAGATTGCTTCTTTATCGTCTATTTTAATTTGAATAGTAGCTTTTGAAAACATGGGAGTATCTGCTACTAGCGCGATATAATTTTTAATGATTTCTCTTTTTGAAAACGCTTCACTCAAGATGCCAGCAGCAGTTAGTGTCTTTGCAAAAATGACTGGTCCATGAGTTGCTTTATCAAGTCTGTGAATTGCAATAGGCGTGATGAAGGAATCTTTTAAATTGCTTTTATATAGAATGTTAGAGTATGTTTTCTCAAGTGTAACTTTATGATTGCCTTTTGTAATTATTCCGCCTCTCTTAACGACACATGCGCAATATTCATCCTCCCAAATAACATCTTTATTCTTGTTTTCGATATCTGTAATTCTACATTCAATTTCAGTGTTTATAACCTCTTGTTTCAGATATATTTTATCACCGATTGCAACTAAAGTAGCCGTGGTAGCAACCTTGCCTTTTACGTAAAATCGTCCATTAATAATTGCTTTTTTAACTGATTTTCTAGAAGGAAGAGCAGAGAACTGACCGATAGCTCCCTCTTGGAGACGTTTCTTTTCGGCCACAAATGGGGCGTGCTTCCATTTCGAAATAATTACCTCAGTCATGTTGCAAATTAGACGCATCTGCCTCAAAATGTTGCATCTTGAATCACTTCATTTAACTTTGTAGTATTAAATTAATAATTGTCTTTAAATTTTTGCATGAAGCTCTTTGTTGCTAAACTCAATCGTGAAACCACAGAAAATGATTTGAAAGAACATTTCAGTCAGTTCGGTGGAGTGGTATCTGTTAAGGTTGTAACTGATCGTGAAACTGATCAATCTAAATGTTTTGGTTTTATTGAAATGGATTCTAATGAGGCGGGTGATGCTGCTGTCGAAAACCTGAATGGTCAAGATTTCATGGGATTCAGGATGGTTGTTAAAGAAGCAGAGGATAAGCCAAGAGCTCCAAGGCCATCTTCTGGAGGAGGACGACCAGGAGGAGGTTCAGGATTTTCAGACAATAAACCTATGCCTAGCCGAGGTGGGTCATCTGATACGAAAAGTGATCAAAGTGCACCCAAGACTTTTTCAAACCATACTACTAAAAAACGTCCCTCAAATAGAAAAGGTAAGAGTGGCCCAGATAAATATGCTGATGGTGCAAGAACACCTCAACATGCAAAACGACCTAAGTCAAATCGAAACCAATGGTTAGATGATTTGGAGGATTTTTAATTAAATAATTATCCATAAAGCTTTAATGGAGATTTCGACTATAAATGCCGAAATCTCCATTTTTTTGCGTTTAGTCGACAAAATGTAATATTTAGTCGAAAAATAATTTTTATCATCTATTTGTTTATGTATTAGTTTAAATATTTGATAACAAGTGTTTTATCTATCTATATTCCAAGCGCCCTTATGGGATTAGTCGATGATAACTAAAGATTCATCGAAGAAAATGTAACTTTTATATGTGATTTGTCGTTTTTTTGAACTATATTTCAAGGTTCCATTCTTTCTAAATCATGAGTCGTACAATATTACTTCTTCTCCTATCGGTACTTACATTTCACATGTTTGGCCAAACGGACGTACCTGGGTGTACAATTTCTGTTGCTTGTAACTTCGATCCTGCAGCCACCGTCAACGACGGTAGTTGTGATTTTGTCAGTTGCTATTCGCTCGGTTGTACAGATCCTACCGCCTGTAACTTCGATCCGGCTGCCGCAATCAATGACGGTACCTGTGATTATTTATCATGTCTCGTTTCGGGATGTATGAATACACTCGCTTGTAACTATGACGCCACTGCAGAGACGAGTGATGGTTCTTGTGAATTTACATCTTGTGCAGGATGTATGGACCCCAATGCTCCTAACTATGACATCACTGCTACCATCGAT
>DQRJ01000029.1 GCA_015663855.1 Flavobacteriales bacterium
GGAGTGGCAATTCGTTTTAACCTCACTCAATAGAGTACTTTCGCGAGAAATAATTATACAAGCTATGAATGTTCCTTCTGATTTACGATACACGCTAGACCACGAGTGGGTGAAAGTTGATGGCGACATAGCAACTGTAGGAGTGACCGATTACGCTCAAAGCGAGCTAGGCGATATTGTTTTTGTAGAGGTAGAAACAGAGGGAGAAGAACTTGATGCTGAGGAGGTTTTCGGAACGATCGAAGCTGTGAAAACAGTGAGTGACTTAATGCTTCCAGTTTCAGGCGAAGTAATGGAATTCAATGAGGCATTAGAAGACGACCCGGCATTAATAAACAACGACCCATTCGGTCAGGGTTGGATTATTAAAGTAAAGCTTTCGAACCCGTCTGAAGTTGAGGCGCTAATGGATGCTGCAGCTTACGAAGCGTCAATAGGTTAATAAACTCTTAAATTTTGTCTATTTACTCAGTAGCAAGAACCCCACGAATTCTAACACCGCTCTTTTTAGTTGCGATTTTAGTTATGGCTCTTCATTTGCTTCCTGGATCAGATATTGACTCTTCTTCTTGGTGGTCTACATACAAATTAGATAAGGTTGTGCACGCACTTTCATTTGCACTTTTATCACTCTCCTTATCCATAGCATTATCAAAACAGAGGTTTTTGCACGACAATAAGAGTATGTTAATAGTGTTAATTATCATTAGTACAACGCTATTTGGCACAATACTTGAGCTTATTCAAGGAGAGTGGATGTTAGGAAGATCGGCAGAATTTCTCGATATAGTAGCTGATTGCGCAGGTTCTGCAATCGGAATATTATCTTTTCGAGGACTGTATGGCGTTTTTCCAGGCCAAATCCCCCAAGATGCATTAATTTCGAACCCTAGAAAATCTTCAATATGATTAGCAGGAAGACACCCAAAGCAGATTTAGAAAATAAGCGCTCTACATGGCGAGCACTTGGTTTTATTGCCTCTCTCGCCTTGATTTTAGTTGCGCTATCTTGGACTAGCTACGATGTAGTGATTCGCCAAGCCATAAATTTTAATGCAGACCTTCTCGAAGATGAGGAGATCCCTGTAAACGTGGTCACACCACCACCACCACCACCACCACCTCAACAGACTACTGTAATTGAAATTGTTGATGATGAAGAAGAAATTGAAATCGAGCTAGAAATTGAAGATATCGAGCTAGATGAGGATACTGAAATCGAAATCATTGATGACGATGATGATGTTGACGATGATACACCGTTTATGATTGTAGAGAACATGCCAGCTCTGGCACACTGCAAAAGCATGCGTGGAGATGAAAGACATCAGTGCACTCAGATGGAAATCATCAAGTACGTTTCTAAGAACACAAAGTATCCATCAATTGCTAAGGAGTCAGGTATACAAGGTACTGTGTTCGTTTATTTCGTTGTCGGAAGAGACGGGTACGTAAAGGACGTGAAAATTTTGAGAGAAGTAGACCCTCGTTTGGACAAAGAAGCTAAGCGTGTGGTAGAAACACTACCTCGTTTCGACCCAGGTCAACAGCGTGGAAAAAGCGTTAGTGTTCAATACACAATTCCTGTGAAGTTCATTATTCGCTAAGGAATACTAGAAAATACTTATTGCATCGAAATACCCGTCTAGGGCGAGCAATAGATAAACTGCAAAGAGGACTGAGCCTAGCTTAAGTCCTCTTTTCGCGTATAGATATATAGAAACGGCGTCTATTATGATCCAATAGAGCCAGTTTTCATGGACAAGATGAATCATCATCCAAGTGGCGATGACGCTGAAAACAGTTGTAAATGCATCCAAATAAGGCATAGATGCGTCTGTGTGTAATTTAAGAAAAGTACCTAAAAGTAGAGTGCCTATTGTGGCTGCGAGTAGCCAAAGAAGATGTGTTGATATAGTCCAAACCTCACCACTTCCAGAATCAGAGACTATGTAAAATCCGTAAGCCGCCATTCCTATATAGAATAACTGGAGAGCACTTTCGGCATATATTTTTTTCTTCCAACAAAGAATAGCGAAAATCCCAGCACCAATTCCGGCAGGGATGTAGCCCTCAGGTAAATACCCCTTTAAGTACATCCACGTATAAGCGAGTGACAGAAGTACCGCTATTGCTTCAGCAAGTTTATACATTAAAACGATTTTTTATTTCGTTCTCAATTAAATCTACTCGTTCTAAAATGGGTTTAACAGGGACCTCGATATAAGGAAGATTCAGCTCGTCTAGTCGTCTTCGAAATCGATCATTCATTTCAAGTCGTTTATCATAATCAGGAATTAATCGGATAGGATCTGCCTCCCATTTCTCAATTGTTTCACACAGGAGGTATAAATCAACTTTCGTATCAGTAATTTGTTGGTCATGGGTAGAGACCCTTTTTCCAAACACTGATTCAGACCAAAAATCTAGAACGATGGACCCCGTATCACAAAAAACACCCAATGATTTCGTGTTTTCCATTAGGTCTTTAACACGGCTTTCGTTCAGCTTTTGCAAGCTGAGTAATGTGTCGAATGTTTCTTTTCCATTCAGGACGTCTTCATTTTCTCTGCAAAGCTCTAGAATGTATGGCCAGTTAAACCTTTCGGCTAATGGTTTAATTAAAGAGGATTTTCCGGAATTTTCTACTCCAGTCAAAACTATCCTAAGCGGGCGTTTATTCTTAATTACCCGACTCATCGAACTTACAATTACATGGGTCAGACATTTCAAGTAAGACGCTAGGTAGAAGCTCCCTCAACCAGGTTTGTTCTAAATAAGTCATGTCATTATAGAGCAAATCTAGTGTTTGAAGATTGGACATATCACTTAAAGAAGCGGGAAATATTCGAATCAAATTAGACCAAAGACCGAGCCATTCTAAATTCTCTAAGCGATCAATATTTATAGGGATAGCAGGAATTAAGTTATCACCTAAGTACAATAGTCTAAGGTGATTCCAACTTAAAATAAATTCAGGAAATGTGTCTAATTTATTTCGTTCTGCTGAAAAAACCTCCATATCAGTTAGTTCATTCATCCAATCTGGAAGTTCCACAAGACGATTTTTGTTTAGATTAAGTTCTCTAAGGTCTGTGAAGCCTCTAATTTCTATGGGGACAGTTGTTAATTTCTGTCGAGTTAGATCGAGTCTCTCAATAGATAGTCCATTATTACTAGCTATGATGGCGCCTTGGATAGACTCATAAACAGGTGTTGGAACTTGTGCCGAGACATTAATATCCGTCCCGAAGATCGAAAATAAGAATATGAAAATTAATGCTCTCAAAGTTCTGGGCGCTTAGATTTATCGAGGATGTCCAACGTTGTTATTTTATCCTTTTTCAAAGCCGCACTCAGCTCATTAACGCTTGAAAATTTCTTTTCATTGCGCAATTTATCAATGAATCTAACGTCAATGGTTTTCCCATAACAATCGCCTTCGTACCCAATGAAATGTAATTCAATAGTACTTTTTATCGAATTTAGGGTAGGCCTTTTCCCAATATTAAGCATTCCGGCCATCCATTCTTTTCCTTCTACCCTACCCCAAACAGCATAAGCTCCATTCCCTGGCACAATCTTCAATTCATCCTTTAATTCAATGTTCGCAGTGGGAAAGCCGAGGGTTCTTCCGATTTGGTCTCCTTTAACAACAACGCCAGAAAGTGGGAAAGGCCGACCGAGCAACTCCCCAGCAAATCTTACATTACCCTCCTCAATGGCTCCTCGTACTTTAGTTGAGCTCACCCTAACTGCTTTCACGTGCTTAGCATCGAGAGCTGTAACACCGAATCCAAACATTACTCCCATCTCATGCAAATCATCAAACGCTCCTTCGCGGTTTCGGCCAAACCTATGATCATCCCCAATAACTACTTCCTTAGGCTTAATACCCTCGGCTAAAAGTCCTCGCACATATTCTAACGGTGTTAATCGAGCTAAATCGAGATCAAAATGAGCGATTATTAAATTATCAAGTCCGGCATTAGCTAATAATGATCTTTTTTCTTCAATTGTGTTTAATAATTTCAGTCCGTGATTTTCTGGATAAAGCACCATCCTAGGATGAGGATCGAACGTTAACAAAGCAGTTTCACCTCCTATTAATTCAGCTTTTTCAGCTAAAACACTGATAACAGAGCGATGACCAGCATGAACACCATCAAATGTCCCTATTGTCAAAACAATAGGTTTCTCAGAGCTAAATCCGTTATCTAGGTGATGAACTTTCAAGGTTGTAAAGTTATGCTTAAAGTATTGCGAATTCGGCAAACAAATTCGCAGCGCGTGTTGTATTTTTGCACTCGATTATATAAGCCAGACACAATATCATGTCAATACAGCAAGGAGTTGTTTCACAAGTTATCGGACCAGTTGTAGATGTCCGTTTCCCTGAAGGAGTTGAATTACCAAACATTCTTGACGCCCTTGTGGTCGACGGTGATGGGACTAAATTGATTTTAGAAACCCAAAAGCATATCGGAGAAGACACAATTCGTGCCATTTCTATGGATGCCACTGAAGGTCTAAGCCGTGGAATGAAAGTAACGGCAACGGGTACAGGTATTCAGATGCCTACAGGAGAAGCGATTAAAGGTCGTCTTTTCAACGTGGTAGGAGATGCTATTGATGGTATTGGTGATGTGTCTATGGAGAATGGACGTAACATCCACCAGAGCGCACCTCGTTTTGAAGATCTAAGTACTTCTACGGAAGTTCTTTTCACTGGAATTAAGGTCATCGATTTGATTGAGCCGTATTCAAAGGGTGGAAAAATTGGTCTATTCGGTGGAGCTGGTGTAGGTAAGACTGTACTTATCATGGAGCTCATTAACAACATCGCGAAAGGGTACGAGGGTATCTCAGTTTTTGCTGGTGTGGGTGAGCGTACACGTGAAGGAAACGATCTACTTCGTGAGATGATCGAGTCAGGTGTAATTAAGTATGGAGATGCTTTCGTTGAAAGTATGGAAGCTGGAGGATGGGACCTAAGTAAGGTTGACAAGAAAGAATTAGAGAAGTCTCAAGCGACACTCGTGTTTGGCCAGATGAATGAGCCTCCTGGAGCCCGTGCTCGTGTAGCTCTTTCTGGACTTACTGTTGCTGAGTACTTCCGTGATGGAGACGAGGAAACAGGTGGACGTGATATCTTATTCTTTATCGATAACATTTTCCGCTTTACTCAAGCTGGATCAGAGGTGTCAGCTCTTCTAGGTCGTATGCCTTCGGCTGTAGGTTACCAACCGACACTTGCTTCTGAGATGGGGGTTATGCAAGAACGAATTAGTTCTACAAAGCGTGGTTCTATTACATCTGTACAAGCGGTTTACGTACCTGCGGATGATTTGACAGATCCAGCTCCTGCTACGACTTTCGCTCACCTTGACGCGACAACTGTACTTTCTCGTAAAATTGCATCTCTTGGAATTTACCCAGCGGTAGATCCTCTCGATTCTACATCTCGTATTCTTAACCCAGATATTATCGGTAAAGAGCACTATGAGTGTGCAGAGAACGTAAAGGAGATTCTTCAGAGATACAAAGAGCTTCAAGACATTATCGCTATTCTCGGAATGGATGAGCTTTCGGAAGAAGATAAGCAAGCTGTAAACCGCGCTAGACGTATCAGTCGTTTCTTATCTCAACCTTTCCACGTTGCTACACAGTTTACGGGTATTGACGGGGTATTAGTCCCTATCGAGGAAACGATCAAAGGATTCAATATGATTCTAAACGGTGATTTAGATCAGTACCCTGAAGCAGCATTCAACCTCAAAGGAAACATCGAGGAAGTTATCGCTGCAGGAGAGAAAATGCTTGCTGAAGCGTAAGACCTAAGATCATGACTCTAGATATTCTCACACCAGATAAACAGCTTTTCGAAGGAGAAGCCACTTATGTGGGTATTCCAGGAACAGATGGTAGTCTAGGAATTTTGAGCAATCACGCTCCCTTAGTTACGACCCTAAGACTTGGTGAAATTGTAGTGAAAACTGCAAATGAGGAGTTGACTTTTGAGGTTAAAGGAGGAACGGTTGAAGTGCTAAACAATCACGTTACGATTTTAGCTCAGTAAAATTCTAAGTCGATTTACTTTTATGGGTGGTGGTATGGTTCTCCTTTGAGGATTGTATGCGCGCGATATATTTGCTCTACTGCAAAAATCCGTATTAGTTGATGTGGAAATGTAAGTGGCCCTAGCGCCCAAGTTTCTTTTGCTTTCGCTCTAATGCTTGGATCAAACCCATACGGTCCTCCTATTAAAAACGCTACGTGTTTTAATCCACGGACTTGAAGTTTTTCAAGGTGTTTCGCAAATCCCATTGAGTCGTAAACCCTGCCGTGTTCATCTAGAAGGATTAGGTAATCGACACTTTCAAGCTGCTTTTCTTGGTAGACAGCTTCTTCTTTCATAACTCTTTTCGCATCAGCTTTAGCGAATTTGCTTTTAAGATTAGGGGTTTCGACAAAGGCAAATCTCCCGTATCTACTCATCCTTTTTGCGTATTCTTCTATTCCGGATTTAATCCAAACCGAGTTTGTCTTGCCCGTTGCTATAATTGATATCTGCACGTGGTGAAGTTAAGGTTTGTAGGGTATTATATTCGCACTATGATGAACGACGAAATGAGAGCTTTTATCGCATTAGCTCTGAAAGAAGATTTAGGGGATGGGGATGTTACATCGGAGTCAAGTGTACCTAAGGGTTTGGCACAAAAAGGATTTATCCTTGCTAAGGAAGAGGGTGTAGTGGCCGGTGTGGATGTTGCAAAGGAAGTCTTTAGGCAATTCGATGATAGTGTTAGTTTTAAGGCTATTAAAGATGATGGTGACAGCGTTGTTTTCGGTGATGTTGTGATTGAGCTTGAAGGGCCAGCGAGAAGTATTTTAACTAGCGAGCGTCTTGCGCTGAACTTTATGCAGAGAATGAGTGGCATTGCTACTCGCACAGCTCAAGTTGTAAAGTCCCTTGAAGGAACACCGACTAAGGTGTTAGATACGAGAAAAACTACTCCTGGTTTGCGAGCTTTTGAAAAGTGGGCCGTTAAAATTGGTGGAGGTGTAAATCATAGAATGGGTCTCTACGATATGATATTACTTAAGGATAATCATGTTGATTATGCTGGAAATATGGGGGAGGCGATTGTTACTGTGGCTCAATATTTAGGCGCTAGAGATCCGAATTTACAAAAGCTACCGCTCGTAATTGAAACTCGCTCGTTTCAAGAAATAGAAGATGCTATTGCGGGTTCGGAAAAAGCGGGGATTGAAATAGAAAGGATTTTACTTGACAATTTCAGCCCTGAAAAAGTAGGGGAAGCCGTTGAAAAATACGGCCATCTTGTAACTCTCGAAGCTTCGGGAGGGATAACTCCATATAACGTTAGAGGATATGGTGAAGCGGGAGTAGATTTCGTGAGTATGGGGTATATGACGCACTCAGTTAAAAGTTTGGACTTGAGTTTAAAGAGTACACCCCATGTCTCGTAATTCTGAAACAAAAAAAGCGCCCAAAATCGTGGTTTGGTTAAAATCAAGACCCCTAATCAAGCATACACAATCGTTTTTGAGAAAGATTACTCCCTGGGGAGTCGAAGGAATGACTTTGTATGATGTTTTGAGGTTTTTCGGACTAGGGCTCATTAATGGGTCTGTCTCTATTAGGGCAGCTTCAATTTCGTACAGACTTTTGCTTGCGTTCTTCCCTGCGATGATTTTGCTATTGAGTATTTTACCTCATACTCCATTAGACACGAATGCAGTTATGGACGCCTTGCTTTTGTTTTTTCCCGGCGAGACGGTTTCTCTTTTCGAACTAACGGTAAGTGACCTTCTCGAAAAGAGCCATGCTTCGATTTTATCGATAGGGTTCGTACTAACAGTAGTATACGCGTCTAGTAGTGTCAACGCTATTCTAACCGGATTTAACGCGAGCTATCTTCTTGAAAAAAAGGGAAGCGCCTTAGTTTACTATTTGATTTCGTTAGTACTCCTTGTGATTTTAGTAGCTATGCTAGGGCTCTCGGTCCTCTTAATAGGCTTTAGTGGACAGGGCTTGACCTGGCTTTCTAATAATGGATGGTTGCCCGGAGAATTAGTGCCTTGGCTTAACGTAGCACGTTGGACCCTATCGTTAATTCTAGTGTATTTCTCCGTTTCAATACTATATCATTTTGGGAATCCAGAGCGTGATAAGTGGCGAACTATTACTCCTGGAGCGACAATGACTACAATTCTAATAGTTCTATTATCTGTCGGTTTTGGATCTTTTATCACGTATTTGGATAGTTATAATAGACTTTATGGATCTTTAGGGACATTTTTGCTCTTATTAGTTTGGATTAATGCGAATAGCTCAGTCCTTTTACTAGGCTTCGAATTTAATGTCAGTGTTCACAAAGCTCGTAATGAAGCAAAAAGTCACTTGCAATCTGGCTCAAAATCAACGTAATTAGCGACATGATTCAATCAAAACACATTTTACTCTTAGGATCTCTTTTCCTAGTTTCTATTTTTTCTATAGCCCAAACCTCAATTGAGGGTCACTGGAAAACTATTGACGATGAGACTGGTCGAATTAAAAGTATAGTTGAAATTACTGAGCGAGACGGTCAGTTTTTTGGAAATATCGTCGAGCTGTTTCGTTTGCCAGATGAGGATCAAGACCCACATTGTGACAAATGTGATGACGATAGAAAAGACCAACGTACCCTAGGAATGGAAATCGTAAGGAACATGGTGCTTGCTGATGGCGAATCTCAAGAATGGGAAGAAGGCACTATTTGCGACCCGAAAAAAGGATCTATCTACGATTGCGAAATGTGGTTTGAAGACGGTAATACCGACGTGTTAAAAGTAAGAGGATATATCTGGTTCGTATTTAGAACCCAAGACTGGCTACGAGTAACGGAGTAACTCCTGCTCGCTAATCAGCAATTAGTTTATTAAGGAGACTGGATAATGTCTCTGTTAATGCACGTCTTTCGAAAGGTGATGCATCGATTATTTTCCCCCCTTCTTGTGATGTTATTTGTCGAAGCATTTCATAAGCGGCTTCTTCATCGTTATGGTCGCAAAATGGTAAGCCCCACTCGTTAAGTCGTGTCGCTAAATCACTAGGACTGTTGCAGACAGATAGGATAGGTTTTTCGCAGGCGAGATATTCATAAAGTTTTCCGGGGGTGCACTTTCGGGCTGGGTCGGTATCGTTTTGGACTAAAAGAAGGCCATCACATTTCATCATTTCCTTCACAGCTTCTGCGTGCCCCATACCTCCAACTAATTCGATTGAGATGTTATCCTGAATGTTATTTTTTATCTCATCCCCAACCGTTCCTACGAGTGATATTTTCACTTTTATTTCCTCAGTGTTGTTCCATCTTTCGACAGCCCTCCAAAGACCGGGAGCGTTCCTTGACCCATAAAGAGCCCCGAAATGTCCTAGTTTAAATGTCCCCATCGAGTCAGAGTCGTCACTCGAGCTCTTTAACTTAAAGTCATCCTCATCCCACCCGTTGGGGATTAATGTGGATTTCGAATGATTGTCAGACCCTAGGAGAGTCTTTGCCACCGAAGGAGAATTTATGATTACGTGATCTGAAAAACGAATCACTTCTTTCTCCATTTGGACTAATTTCTTAATAGCTCTAGTACCCATCTTGAATTCGTCGAGGTAGTCCATATCAGACCAAGGATCCCTAAAGTCTGTTATCCATTTAATATTTGGAAAGGCTTTTTTCACCCTTAATCCTATTAGATGCATACTATGAGGTGGGCCGGTGGAGATAATTGCATCTACATGGTTTTCTCGTAGCCATGACTTCAAGAATCGATAAGACGGTCTCACCCAGGCGACTCTTGCATCTGGAACAAAAACATTCCCCCTTACCCAACGAGAAATTTCTTCTATAAAAGATTTCTTCCCCTCTACACTTTTCGCCGCACCTGTACGTCCTGTCGATTTCCCACCTCCTAATATATTCACAACCCTAGAGGGTTCAAAAATCGGCAATTTTAATACTGTAATTCCGTCGGGCACATCTTGCATTAAACTATCATCAACAATTGGAGCGTCGGGGTTTTCGGGAGTGTAAATAACAGGCTCCCAACCGAATTCTTTCAGGTATTTCGAAAATTTTAACCAACGCTGTACACCCGCACCACCTGATGGTGGCCAGTAATAAGTTATTATTAAAACCTTGTGATGCGTATTCGAATCCTTCGTACTCATAGGTTAAAACGATTTAATAGGTGGGTCTAATACTACGCAATATTCGCAGTAATGTGAGTCTTCGTTATGTGAAAACTGAACATCTTTTTCACGTAATTTATCTAGTCGCCCTCCTATCCATTCTATCAACATTTTAACATCTTCGGAATTTATTTCTGTCCTTTTATCAATGGTTAAATTTAACATTCCTGATCGGGCATTTCTCCCTGACCGTATGCTAGCCTTAACAATAGAATTATCCCTATTCAAAATCATTGCGCAATACACTAGCAACTGTAACGCCTTGCTTGCTTTTCCTTTATCTAATTTACTTCCCTCTAAATTCCAATCCTTCTTTAGGTTTAGATCTCCTTGCTTCGTGATTCCTGTTTTGTAATCGACAACACGTGTGATTCCGTCAATGGACTCTATTCTATCAGCAAGTCCATGAAATTTAATCTTACTTCCATCTTTTAAGCTGTATGTAGCGTCTAATGATTTTTCCAAACCAGTAATTACGATATCACCCTCTTTGGAAGACTCTAATTCTTCCAACTCTTTTTTTAATAGTTTCTGAATTGTGGTTTTTGCAGATCTAAGAAGCAAGAAGTTCTCCCCCAGATTTGAAATGCCAGACTTATAGTGTTCTTTCACAGCATTGTCTAGCAGCTCATTTAAGTTATTCAGGATTGACTCAATGTGATGTTTTTGTAAAGTTGTGTTTAGCGCAGAGTAAAGCCCTTCTTCAAAAACTTGGTGAACAATTGATCCTATAGTGCTGCTCTGCATACTTTCTTCTAGATCAAACGGCTCGGATAGTTTCAGTAAATATCTATATGTGAAGTTCCGTTCACACGAGAGCATTTTATTTAGAGCAGATGGGGACATTCCATTCACAGTCCAATCATTTAATCGCTCTCTCATTTTATCAGTGAGGTGAAGAGCAGGGATGTCAGGCCTTTCACCTTTGATCAACATATTTAGTTTTAACTGCTCAATAGGAAGCGTACAGAACTCGCCTTCTTCATTTAATACAGGTTTGAATGAGTTAAGAAATTGATATACATATCTGCTCACTTCGGCACCCTCTTTACCACTAGTTCTATGTAGTAAATGAACCTCGGAGGATCTATTCAAAAGGCGATACAAACTATATGCAAATGCCGCCTCTCTTTCGTGCCTTCCTGGCATCCCTAGCGCGTTTTTTAGGTCTCCAGGAATATAGCTATCAATGATTTCGTGTTTAGGCAACAGTCCTTCGTTGCAATCTAGAACAAGAACTCTATCGTAATCTAAAGCTCGAGTCTCAGTAAGTCCCATTACTTGTATCCCTTTCGCAGGCTCTCCGATGAGGTTGACCTTCTCCACACTCAAAAGCTTCTGCATTAACATCCTCACGTCTTCAGCCGTTTCGCAGGGTGCGTATTCATCCTGTAATCTTCCGATCACTCCTATAACCCGCCTCACGCTTTTCCATCCAGCTTTTACCCAAGGATTATTGCTGTTTTCCAGACTTTCATCTATGCTTTGAGACCAACCCCCAAATGCCATCAAAAATTCCCTAGCATCTTTAGTTTTAAGAGGCTCTAGCTTAGAAATAAAATCAGAAAACGGACCTTTAGAACTATTCTTTAAAAGCATAGGGCTGACCCAAACAGCATGCTCATTTGCTAGTCTGTGTAACGTACTTGTAGAGTCAGATTTAAATTCATCATTATCAGCACATTCTACAACTAATTGTTGCGACGAAATCGACATTAAATCCTCAAATTTCCAACTACGACCCCCCCGAGTTATCATTCGGTTCACTAACGACAAAAACGGAAATATAGGGGTCTCGCGTAAACTAAGCCCCATAGTCACATTGTATCCTTCCTCTTCATAAGGAAGAGTTTGCAATAGCACAGGAAGAGAACTGGCATCTGGTACAACGATTACGGTTTGATTTTTCTCAAAGTCACTCAATTCGCTTACCACTTTTCTTACATACTGACAAGAACTCATAACACTACTGCACCCTATAATTTGGATGTTTGGGGGGTTCGTGCTTAGTGTGTTTTTCAGTACCGAATGAGTTTTTTCTGTAAAAAGATTCTTTAGGTTTCTAATGAAATATCCAGATTCAATCTGAGGGTTATTAACGTAAGAGACATCTCCATCAGGAAGGTATTCTAATTTCCCGGCCTCTCTCCATTTCTTTAAGTAGAGTTCTTCAGTCGGAGTAAGGGCAGCTAAACCAGCTGCAAAAACCCTGTCGTATTTATCGGTCTTAGCACTTTGTGCGACATATTTACTCAGCTTTGCTTTAGTAGTTGTTCCATCTTTTTCCAGGCCCTCATGAAGTCCTTTGTATAGCTGAGGTAGGCGGTTCCATTGATTTCGAAATACTATTTGGTCTTTAGTGAGTTCTTTCTTCGAATCAAAACTCCACTCCTCAATATCTTTAATATCCTTGAGATTTTTAAAGACTTTATTCGCGTCTAACAGATGTTGGTCGATTGAATGAAAATCTGCTAAGGCGATGGGCCCCCAATTCAAAAATGAATGAAACCCTTCTCGGCCCTGGGGCAGATCTAGTTGCACAGCATACAATCTCGCTAAGACTTCCAAATTCTCCGCCAAAACGAAATCCTCCTCCCCTTCCATAAACGCCCCTAAAGTCATCACGAATGGTATCCGACTCGGCTTCCCAACTGCTCTGGCAAACGATCTTTTAAAAGTTTCTACGGCTCTAAAACTCGGTAAGACAACGGCACAATTTTCAGGTTTTTCTTGCTCACATACAAACTTTGCCAACTCGTCCAAGAACGAGGGGCCATTGAGGGTAAGTAAATATGAGCTATGCTTTTTCAAACGCGAAAATTATCTCTTCAAGGTAAAGCCATCTCGAATAAACTGGACCCAATTTCTGCGAGCCGTTTTATCGGCAAACACGGATTTAATATTTCCCCAAATAGTTTTCGGCTCTGGCTCTGGCTCTGGTTCTGGTTCTGGTTCTGGTTCTGGCTCTGGTTCTGGCTCGAGTTCTAAATCAGGTTGCGGAGAGTTTGATAAATCAATTAGTTCTTGCAACTCGTCAGCAACTTTAAAACGTTCTTCCGCTTGAGCTTTGTATCCCTGAGCTTCTTCTAACAGTCCTAGATTGTTGTGCGCGATGGCATCTTCAGGATCTAATTCGATAGCTTTTCTATAATCAACTATTGCACCACGAGTATCACCATTTGATTGCTTCATCCAGCCTCGAGATGCATATCTGTAGCTATAATCGGACTGTAACTCAACAGCGCGGTTTAAATCTTCAATCGCTGATGAGGTAGACCCTGTGTGAAACTTGCATATCGCACGGTCGTGAAATGAGTTAGGGTCGAGTTTATCTTCCGTATTCGAATCAAACCAAAGCTCCCAATCCTTTAATGCATCTAGCCAGTTTCTGGCCACCATTAATGCTTCAGCGCGTTTGCGTATTTCGTTATTTGTCATTTCTAAACTCACGCTGCTAATTTACCGATTCTAACGTACTTTTAGCAAAGAATTTAAATAAGATAACCATGCTTTTAGAAATCACAACTGGACCATCTGTAACTGAGCTTCTATTAATGCTCAACGTTGTAATTATTATTGTTGCAATAGTTTTGTGGAGGAAATTAATACCAAAACACTTAAGATCTCGCTTAGAAAGATTTAGTATGGTTAGAAAGGCATGGTTGTTAATGGACACGGATCAAGAACAGGTAGCTTTTACTCATTTGATGATTCAAGCGGTGAAGTCGGATGGAATGGTTCGAGCAGAAGAAATGGATAAATTAATTGATGAGATTACCCAAGAGATTAAAGTAGAGGCTAGTCATATGGAAGACGAGATTATGTGGAAGATTATGGAAGGGTTTGATAGAGAAAGAAAGGATAATATATATAGCGCTATTGAGGAAGTATTGAGATCCGATGGACTTATGTCCGCAGATGAGTTGATTTGGTATGCAAGTGTTGTTAAGAGACTAAACTGAAAGAATTATAGGATCTTGGATATCCAGTATAAAGCCGATTTAAATAGGCACCTAACATTTCAAGTACCTGCAGAGTCTACGCATTTTGTTCAGGTTGAAAGTGATGAAGAACTGAAGGAAGCATTAAAGTTTTCCAAAGAAGAAAAACTTAAGATATTATTGTTAGGAGGTGGGAGTAACATTCTATTTATAAATAACTACGAGGGGCTTGTAATTAAAATTGCGAGTCGTGGTATTGAAGTTATTTCTGACGATGGCCGTAAAGTTGCGGTTGCGGTAGAGGCAGGTGAAATTTGGCATGATTTCGTGTTGAGAGCTTTAGACGAAGGCTGGGGGGGGGTTGAGAATCTTGCTTTAATACCCGGATGCGTTGGTGCAACTCCCATGCAAAATATAGGTGCGTACGGAGTTGAGATTAAAGATGTGATGATATGGCTCGAAGCTATCTCAACAGAGTCAGGGAAATTACGCAGATTTTCGCTCGAAGAATGTGCCCTTAGCTACCGAGAGTCTATTTTTAAGAGAGAAGAAAAAGGAAAGTGGGTAATCGTGCGAGTGGCATATTCCCTTGACAGAAAATCACCATTGAACACGAATTACGGAGCAATCGAAGGTGAACTAAAGAATATCCCTCAGCAAGACCGCACTCACAGAGATGTAGCTAATGCCGTAATTAAAATTCGTAGCTCTAAGCTTCCAGACCCTAAGGTTATTGGGAATGCCGGGTCATTTTTTAAGAATCCAATTGTGTCTTCAGAAGATTTTGAAAACATACAAGCGAAAACACCAGGCATACCTAACTATCCACAATCAGATGGAAGAGTTAAATTGGCTGCCGGATGGCTTATAGATCAAGCAGGGTGGAAAGGACATGACAGGGGTACACATGGAGTGCATGATATGCAAGCCTTAGTTCTGGTGAATAAAGGTGGGGCTACGGGTAAAGAGATTTGGCAGTTAGCCAATGACGTGAGGGACAGCGTAGAGAATAGGTTTGGTATTAAGTTAGAGACAGAAGTTAATCAGATAACTTAGTATTGTACACAAGGGTGGTATGAAGGGGGGCCATCTTTTTTGTTGACATCCCACATGTATTTTAGGGAAATTTCGTGTGATCCGCCCGATGTAGCGATTCCTAACTTACTTAGAGTCAGGTCGTAGCTGTAACCCATTCGCCATAATTTATTTCCGAAACCGAAAATAACACTGACGGCATCAATATCTAACGACCCGTCGGCAGCTTGCTGTAATACGGGAATTCCACGGTACCAAAGTCCGATAGTCATAACGTTGAGGTCGTAGTAAGTACCGATATCTAATTGGTCGAACAATCCTTGATTCGTATAGTTAAAAGCAAGTACTATATCTCTGTCGTTTCGCGATTTAGGACCTACTGACAA
>DQRJ01000112.1 GCA_015663855.1 Flavobacteriales bacterium
TGGAGATGGATTTACCAAGCGGTAAGACACGAGTTGCAATTGACAAATTACCTCGTGGTTTTCAAGACGCTGCTATTATTCGCGTGAGCGGGATGCACGGACTTAATGAGACGAACTTTGAGAAAAGTTTTAAACAGGGTCTACGTCGATTTTAATTCGCAGTCTCTTCCATCTATCGTCAGTCATAAAATCTTCCAAATCGGATTTTAATATATCTCCATATTTAGATGGGCTGACTTCGCGTTCGAACTTTAATAGGAGTTGCTGTCGGAAAAGGTCGTTAATTTTAGCGACAGATGGAACATCCGGCCCCACTACCCTTTTATCGCCAAACCTCTGTCTCAATCTGAGTGCTAGAACATCGGCGCCCTTTCTAACTCGATCTTCATTGCTATAACTCAATGAAATTCTGATGAGTCGAACGTATGGAGGGTACCCGTAATTTTTACGTTCTAGAAGCTCGTGATTCACAAGTTTATCGTGATCTCCTGCGACTACTTGTTGAATTACCCAGTGGTCGGGGGAAAAGGTTTGGACTACAACTTTACCGCGCTCAGAGGAACGACCAGAACGACCCGCAACCTGCGTGAGCATCTGATACGCACGTTCGAATGAGCGGAAATCAGGGAAGGTGAGCATGCGATCCGCACTCATCACGCCTACGAGAGCTACGTCAGCAAAATCTAGCCCCTTGCTGATCATTTGAGTCCCGACCAAAATATCCACTTCGTGATTACTGAACGACTCCAGAATGCGAGAATGAGCTGTGCGAGAACGCGTTGTATCTCTATCCATTCTCGCAACACGTGCTTTAGGGAATAATTCCGAGAGTTCCTCCTCTATCCTTTCCGTACCTAAACCTTTAGGAGTGATTGAGAAACTTCCGCAAGCGCCACACTTTTTAGGAGGAGGAGAAATTGAGTAACCACAATGGTGACAGTGGAGTCCGTTGTTACGTTTATGAAGCGTTAGAGGAATATCACATCTTTCGCACATCACAGCTTCACCGCAAGTGTCGCATTGCCATGATGGAGAATATCCACGACGGTTTTGGAATAGGATGACTTGCTTATCCGAGTTAAGGGCGGCTTTGATTTTATCACGCATAAGTTTCGAGAACCCCCCTCGCATACTGCGTTGTTTATGCTCCTTTTTGAGGTCTGCCACAAGGATTTCCGGCATCATAACTCCGCCGAATCTTTCGGTAAGGTTAACTCTCGTAATCCGTCCTTTTTGGGTATGCCAAACCGTTTCTACAGACGGGGTAGCCGACCCTAGCACTAGTGGAACTTTATTTGTTTGCGCCATCCATAAGGCGACGTCACGAGCGTTATATCTCGGAGCTGGGTCTTGTTGTTTATAGCTGGATTCGTGTTCTTCGTCAACTATAATGAGACCTAGATTTTTAAAGGGTAGGAATATTGCCGACCGAGGGCCTACTATTAATGACCCTTTATTATCGTCTAGGATTTTCATCCACGTTTCGGTTCGTTCGTTTGAGCTGAAGCGAGAATGGTACACCCTAACCGAGTTACCGAAGAATTTCTGCAATCGAACTATTAACTGCGTCGTCAATGCGATTTCCGGAACGAGGAATAGAGCTTGCTGTCCGGCTTTTAACGTTTCGGCAATTAAATGAACGTAGATCTCGGTCTTTCCCGAACCGGTCACTCCGTAGAGTAACGACGGCTTACGATTTACGAGCGACTCCCGTAATTCAGAGTATGCACGTGATTGAGAGGTCGACAATACTGGGAGCGGAACGATTTTGCCTTTGTAGGCAGAAATTCTATCTACTTCCCGTTCTTCAAGTTCGAACACATCTTTTTCGACCCATTTCTTTATGACCGAAGAATTTACATCTGCTCGTTTTTGTAGGACCGATTTTAATATCGACTCGCCATTCGGAGCTAATTCAAGATAAGCAAGTAGCGCCCTCGCTTGAAGAGGAGCTCTCTTCTCCGAACGTTCCAACTCAGCTTTTAGCACTTCCTCCTCCTCCATAACTTCACTCGAAATCCGCACAAACACCTTCTTTTTCGCTTTATACCTTTCCTTTAACTCCTCCTCAGACACAGCAAAACCTTTATCAATCAGCTCTCTCACAATACGTTGCGGATGCTTAACCCCCAACACCTCTGCAACCTCTTTCAAGTCCAAACCATTTCTCATATGCAGCGCATCCAGCAAGCTCAATGCCGCATTACTCAACTCCCTCTCCAGGAAACTGCGATTCTCTAACTTTTCAATGTCTGGATTCAATAGAATTCTCGACTTACTCGCAAGCTTCATCCCCGATGGTAAAGCCGCAGACACGACATCACCTAAGGAGCACAGGTAATGATGAGCGATCCAGGACATGCAAGAGGTTTGGTCTAAAGTGACGACAGGCCTATCATCCACGACCGCTTCAATGTCTTTCACCTTGTACTCCGCCGGGGCCCGATCGTGAACCTCCCAAACCACCCCAGTCAATCTCCGATTTCCAAGCGGAACCACAACCCTCATACCTATTTCAGGCGGCTGCTCCTCCCCTGACCAACGATACGTCAAGACCCGCGGCAACGCTGCAGGCAGAGCTACATCGCAGAAAATCATAGTGGGTTGTGAATTAGTATTGATAACATTCGACATTTCGCGTACAAAGTACCACCGATAGAGGCGTAAATTTATGAAATGTCAAAATGTATTTCTCACCTTGCAGTAGGCGACAATGCACCCGATTTCAGTTCATTAGATCAGTCGGGCGTATCGCGCTCTCTATCAGATTATTCGGGGTCGAAGCTTGCTTTGTACTTCTATCCACGAGACAACACTCCGGGATGCACTTCTCAAGCTTGTAACCTTACCGAGAACTTTTCTGATCTTACTGATCACGGGATTAAAATCCTAGGGGTGAGTCCTGATTCTGAAGCGAAACATCTAAAGTTTATCGCGAAATTCGATATTGCCTTTAATTTATTAGCGGACGAGGATAAAAGTGTACATCGTGCTTTTGGTGTTTGGGGAGAAAAGAAATTTATGGGGAAGGTCTTCGATGGAACTCATCGCACGACATTTCTAATTGACGAAAACGGCAAAATCGTAGACATCATTTCTAAACCCAATTGTAAAGATCACGCGGCGGAAGTGTTAAAAGGGTTTGGTCTATGATGACTTAAATAGAACCTTAACCGTGAAATAGCTCAACGAATACAAACTACCGGTGCTCAAATAAAAAAGAATTTCTACAACGTAAGTCCTTTACGTACCCCCTTAAATACCTTCGCTTAAAACAATATATAATGGCTTCAGAAAACACACAAAAACTAAAGGCACTTCAGCTTACGCTTGACCGCCTTGACAAAACTTACGGGAAGGGGATTGTAATGAAACTTGGTGATGAGCCGGTGGAGGCAGTCGAAACTATCCCTTCAGGGTCTTTAACCCTTGACATAGCGCTAGGCATTAACGGTTACCCTAAAGGTCGTGTCGTTGAAATTTACGGGCCTGAATCTTCAGGTAAAACCACTCTTACTCTTCATGCTATTGCTGAATGCCAAAAGCAAGGTGGTATTTGCGCTTTCATCGATGCCGAGCATGCTTTCGATAAATACTACGCTGAGTCTCTCGGAATAGATACTGATAACCTTCTTATTTCGCAGCCTGACAACGGCGAACAAGCTCTAGAGATTGCAGATAATTTAATTCGCTCCGGTGCTATAGATTTGCTAGTTGTGGATTCAGTAGCGGCCCTTACTCCAAGGGCAGAGATAGAAGGCGAAATGGGTGACACTTCGGTAGGGCTTCAAGCTCGACTAATGTCTAAAGCTCTTCGTAAACTAACTGGCACTATCAGTAAGACAGGGTGTTGTTGTATCTTCATAAACCAACTTCGTGAGAAGATCGGAGTGATGTTCGGAAACCCTGAGACGACTACTGGTGGACACGCTCTGAAGTTCTATTCTTCTGTTAGAATTGACATCCGTCGTTCTACACAAATTAAAGATGGAGATACCGTTCTCGGAAATAGAACTAGAGTTAAAGTTGTAAAGAATAAAGTAGCTCCGCCGTTTAGACGTGCTGAATTCGATATCCTTTACGGACTAGGAATTTCTAAAGCTGGTGAGATCATCGACCTCGGAGTTGAAGTTGGTTTAATTAAAAAGAGCGGGTCTTGGTTCTCTTACGGAGACTCTAAGCTTGGTCAAGGTCGAGATGCCGTTCGCAATCTATTAAACGACAACCCTGAACTTTTTGAAGAGCTTGAGACGAAAATCAAAGAGTCACTTACTGCGGCTAAAGACGATGCTAAGGCCGCCAAAGTTGCAAAAAAGGTAGCCGCAGAAATCTCTAAAAAAGAAAAGCCTGCTGTTAGTGCATAATTAGCGCTTAATTATTGATGAATAGAATTCTATTTCCGGTTCTAGGCTTGGTGATTTTTATTTTCGGTTGCGGAAATAACGACACCGTTCCTAACGATAAATCTGACGAAAGCAATAACCTCGAAACTGTACTCGACTCAACTGAGTATTTCGAAAAAGCGATCTTCGCAGATGCCTCATCTCCTACTCCGTACTGGAATCGAGCGGCTTGGCATCTTCGAAACGCTCGAGTTCGAGAAGGTTTATTCGACCTTGACCTAGCACTCGAAGCCGACTCCACGTATGGTCCGGCTTGGTCTGCGAAAGCCGATGCACTTTATCTAATGCAACGCTTCGAAAAATGCATCGAGCATTTAGACGTCTGCCTTGAATTATCGCCAGAACACGTTCCTTGTAAATTAAGAAGGGCGGAAATGCACATTCACTTGAATCAATTCGATGAGGCTTTTTCTGTTCTCAACGAAGCGCTACGCATCGACGACCAAATCGCGGAGGCTTATTGGATGAAGGGCATGATTTATCGGAAGTCTGGCGAATTAGACAATGCGTTAAGCTCATTCCAAACCTCAGTCGAAGTAAACCCTTCGTTCTTTGACGGATACATCGCGTTAGGAATAGCTTATGGCGCCACTTCTAACCCACTTGCTGTTGATTACTACAATAGCGCAATAGGGCTTCGACCTAGAAGTGTTGAGGCGAAGTACAACTTAGCGATGTACTATCAAGAGCTTATGCTTGAAGAGGCTCCAGCGAGGTCAATTGCTCTTGAGAAAGCGCTCGCTCTATACGTATCTATTCTCGAGATCGACTCCATGAACGCTTCGGCGGCATTTAATAGCGGATATATTTATCTCGAGTACTTACAAGATTACGAGAACGCTGATTTTTGGTTTTCCGAAGCCATAGTGCGCCTCCCTTACTATCACCAGGCCTTTTTTAATAGAGGTCTAGCAAGAGAAAGTATGCAACTAAATTCAGAAGCTCTAGAAGATTACAACAGCGCTCTTAAGCTCAAGCCCGATTACACACAAGCTGCGTTAGCGAAAAGTCGTGTTCTAGGCGAGATTTAGTAAAAAACTCAACGAAAGCAAAAAGGTCGAACCGGATTATCCAGTTCGACCTTTTGCTTAAAAGCTATTTCTAAAGCTTACTTTACTTTATCAATTACTGCCTTAAATGCTTCAGGGTGATTCATAGCTAAATCAGCGAGAACCTTACGGTTAAGCTCGATACCTGACTTAGATAGTTTTCCCATAAATACACTGTAAGACATTCCGTGTTGGCGAGCTGCTGCGTTGATACGCAGAATCCACAAGCTACGGAATTGACGTTTTTTAAGTTTACGACCTATGTAAGCATAAGTTAAACCTTTTTCTACAGCATTTTTAGCTACTGTATAGACGTTTTTACGAGCACCGAAGTACCCTTTCGCCATTTTTAGAATCTTCTTTCGGCGGGTTCTAGACGCCACTGCATTCGATGAACGAGGCATGAGTTAAATGTTTTTAGAGGTTGGTGAAGTGTCTTGAAAACTCAAAACAAATACTTGATACCAACAACTGGGTTAATTAGACCAGAATTAGATAAAATCAGTTGTGCAAATTGCGCGTGTGCGCAATCAGACACAGAGTTGTCTCTTGATGTTCGGTGAGTCAGCCTTAGAGACTAACGCCGTATGCGTCAAGTTACGTTTCTGTTTCGTACCTTTTTTCGTCAAGATGTGACTCTTAAAGGCATGCTTACGCTTGATTTTACCCGATGCTGTAAGTTTGAAGCGCTTTTTCGCGCTTGATTTAGTTTTCATCTTCGGCATGGCCTCGGATATTTAGGGGTTTATTTCTTCTTTGGGTTGAACATGACGGTCATGCGCTTTCCTTCCAATTTGGGCATCTGCTCTACAGTTCCCACATCTTCCAGTTCGGTTGCAAATCTAAGCAATAGAATTTCGCCGCGTTCCTTAAAGACGATGGTTCTTCCACGAAAGAAAACGTAAGCTTTTAATTTAGCTCCATCCTGTAAAAACTTTCGCCCGTGCTTAAGTTTAAACTGGAAGTCGTGATCATCTGTGTTAGGACCAAACCTTATTTCTTTTACGACAACTTTCGATTGCTTGGCTTTGATTTCCTTTTGCTTCTTCTTTTGCGAATACAGGAATTTCTTGTAGTCGATAATTCGACATACAGGAGGGTCTGCTTTCGGAGAGATCTCGACGAGGTCGAGTTCTAAATCGTTAGCGAGTTCTAAAGCTGCTGCAGTAGTCATTACTGCTGGCTCTACATTATCTCCTACCACACGTACAGACGCAACCTCGATATGCTCGTTGATGCGATGTGGGTCTTCCTTGCGTACTCTACCTCGGTAGGGACGACGTTTCCTGCGAATTGCTATAGCTAGATCGTTTTATTTGTTCAATACACTAATTTAAACGGCAATCATTTCAGCAACTTCAGAACGAATTTGTTCTGCAAAAGCTTCGATGGTCATCGTACCGACATCTCCTTCTCCTTGCTTTCGCACGGATACAGTTCCTTCGGATTTTTCGTTTTCACCCACTATAAGCATGTAAGGAATCTTTTCTAATTCGGCGTCGCGAATCTTTTTTCCTACCTTTTCAGAGCGGCTGTCTACGGAAGCGCGAATATCGTGATTTTCTAACAGTTTAGAAACTTCTAGAGCATAATCGTTGTATTTATCCGATAATGCTAGCACTCGCGCCTGTTCTGGAGTGAGCCAAAGTGGGAATTTACCCGCACAATGTTCAATAAGTATAGCTACAAATCGTTCCATAGAGCCGAAAGGGGCTCTGTGAATCATAACGGGACGATGTTTTGCGTTGTCTGAACCGATGTATTCAAGTTCGAAACGTTCGGGTAGATTGTAATCGATTTGGACTGTTCCGAGCTGCCACGTTCTTCCTATAGCATCCCTAACCATAAAGTCAAGTTTAGGACCGTAGAAAGCTGCTTCGCCGTACTCTACGATAGTCTCGAGGTTTTTACTTTCCGCAACTTCGCGAATCGCTGTTTCCGCCTTCTCCCAATTCTCGTCGGATCCGATGTACTTCTCTGGTTTATCTGAATCGCGAAGGCTGACTTGAACTATGAAGTCTTTAAAATCTAGAGTCTTGAAGATATAAAGTACGAGGTCTATAACATTACTTACCTCTTCTTTTACTTGGTCGTTAGTACAGAATATGTGCGCATCGTCTTGAGTAAATCCACGAACTCTTGTGAGCCCATGTAATTCTCCACTTTGCTCATATCTGTACACTGTACCGAACTCTGCAAACCTTACTGGCAAATCCTTGTATGTACGAGGTCTTGCCTTGAAAATCTCACAGTGGTGCGGACAATTCATCGGCTTGAGTAGGAACTCCTCCCCGTCAGACGGTGTCTTAATCGGTTGGAAACTGTCCTCACCATACTTAGCGTAGTGGCCGGACGTTACGTACAGCTCCTTACTTCCAATGTGGGGAGTGATGACAGGCTGATAACCGGATTTTCTTTGGACTTCTTTGAGGAAATTCTCAAGACGATTTCTTAAATCAGCTCCTTTAGGAAGCCAAAGCGGTAAGCCCTGCCCCACCTTCTCGCTGAAGTGAAAAAGATCCAACTCCTTCCCCAGCTTACGGTGATCACGAGCCTTCGCCTGCTCAACCATTTCAAGATACTCAGTCAACTCCTTTTTCTTCGGGAAAGTAATCGCATAAACTCGAGTGAGCTGCTTATTATTCTCGTCACCCTTCCAGTAAGCACCAGCAATAGCAGTGATTTTCACAGCTTTCACAAAGCCCGTATGAGGCATATGAGGACCACGACATAAGTCTGTGAAATCCCCCTGCGTGTACATAGAAATATTTCCGTCCTCTAATCTCTCTAAAAGATCCAGCTTGTACTCATCTCCTTTCTCTTGGAAGTAAGAAATAGCCTCTGCCTTAGATAATTCTCTTCGCAAGTAAGGATTCTTCTCCTTCGCAAGCTCTAGCATCTTCTTCTCTACGGCAGGGATATGAGCATCCGTAAATGTGTGCTCTCCGAAATCTACATCGTAGTAAAAACCAAACTCCACTGGCGGACCTACCCAAAACTTTATCCCGTCGAAAAGTGATGACAAAGCTTCAGCTAAAAGGTGAGCTGAGCTGTGCCACATTGTATTCTTCCCTTCCTTATCTCTCCAAGTAAGTAGCTTTAACGACGAAGATTCCGTAATAGGTCTCTGTGGATCTACTACCTCGCCAGCCACTTCCGCAGCTAGTACATTTCGTGCTAAACCCTCGCTAATTCCCATAGCGACATCGAGAGCAGTTGTTCCGCTCTCTACTTCTTTAACAGACCCGTCAGGTAGAGTGATTTCAATCATGACACGCAAAGATAACTAAGTGAATACCAAGCCTACGACCTGACACGCACTTTATCCCAAGACTTTACTTGCCAATGTGTTGTCGTCGTTGCTACATGTACAGAATCAGAGTCAACCAACTCGGAAGTCATTGTAAATGTGGCAACTCCTTCCGAACTTAATGATGACTGTATTGACGTAAGCACTCCTTCAGGCCAACGACTCGAAGCATTACACTCACCCACTGGTCTTCGCAAATAATCGACCTCTAGACGGCTCATTATCAAGCGGTACTTACTGATATCGAAAGCTTCGATAACATTCAGACCCGAAACATACTCCCCGGCAGTCGCCATCGCACAGGCGTGCATAGTCCCGAGGTGATTCAGATTACGACGACGATACGGGAGGTGCACCACACAGCCTTCTGAAGTAATCTCCGAAATAGAAATTCTGTGCGGTCGATTAAACGGTATGACCTCTTGCATAATTCGACTAAATCTGCCAGGCTTTCCAGTTTTCGCCCTTATAAGAGCTTTCGCCATGAATCTCATTGAAAAATTTTCCATTTATAAAGACTCCTGTTCCTCGATTTCAACCCCCGCTCCCTCCAACACCTTCGAAATATCAGGTCGAAAATAATTGGGACCTTTAAGTACTTTACCGTCTTCACGTAAAATCGGGAGTCCATCTTCGCCTAGTTTAGACATATTCGAGGCCTGAATCTCCTTAA
>DQRJ01000186.1 GCA_015663855.1 Flavobacteriales bacterium
ATGCCGAGGACTCACGATAAACGGTGTATTATCTTGAATATAAGCGTATTGCATATTGGTGACTACGTCACCTCGTCTAATAGTGTTCCGTTTCCGTTTTGCTAAGACTACAAGACATTATTTTGCATAGAAGTCCAGGGACAGCAATATTTTGACTAATGAAAATTTCTTTTAAGGGCACCCAGCACTAAATATCGATAAGAAGTATAGAATGTCGCCTACAGTTACGCTGCCATCAGAGTTTATGTCGGCTGTGCAAGTGGCGCCTGAGCAGCCGAATTCGCTGAGGATTATAAGTAAATCTGCAACGTTCATTCCGCCATCACCGTTTATGTCGCCAGGGCAGCATGGAGGAGTACATGAGCCGTCGTCTTGTGAGGCGAGGGGGTTGAAGTTGCAGGCGCTAGGGTCTGTGCAGCCGAACGGGTCGGTGGAAATCGTGAATGATTTGAAGCCTATAGGAGCTGTTATGGGGCGTCTCTGCACTTTTCCTGAGTAAGCAGATGCTTGGACGTAGTATTCGACGGCACCACCGCCTGGAGCTGCAGATGCCGGGATTGTACCGGAGTACATTCCGCCGCCAATCGATGTCATAAGAACGGGGGTGAAGCTGAAGGACCCCTCATTTCTCCAGTAAATAGAGGCGAGAGAGATTCCGTCGCGGTGCTTGATGTAAGCTTGTACCGTGTATCCTGAAGGAGAGGCGGCAGTGTTTTCGAGAGATTTGAAGCTTATGAGGAGGGGGTCGGGGACGCCTATTTCGTGAATGATACAATGGATGGCTCCAGAAGCGGAAATGATGGCTTCGGGACTGTTGTCGCAGTCTATTCCGACAATGTTATATCCGGGTAGAAGTTCCTCGTAAATACGAAGGGCGGTCGTGTCGTACTGAGTATAGTACATCGGTACCAGTAGGGTTTTGTTGACGAACATAGCGTTTGCGTACGTGCAGTAGTATCCGCCTTGGTTCGGATAGCCTCCGCCAGATTGGGGAGGGGCCGGAATCCAATGAACTTTAAATGGAGTGCCCCACTTGGTAGTGAAGTTATCTAGCACATATTGGATGTTCGCTTCGATCTGAGGACCGTCAGCCGTGCCTGGGGGGTAAGAAGATACTAAGAGAGTTTCCTCATCTAGAAGCTTCATGTGCATGTCGATATGGTGGATGCCATCGTAGGGGAGGGTGGGCATCTTTATGTAAGTGTCGATGCCCATAAAGTCACTCATAATACCATCGATTTGGGCTTCGGTGTGGTTAGGGAAGTTTCCTCCCCAGCCCGTTGAGCCGCCTGAGTTTTCGTCGAGAATTAGATTAGACGAAAATGCAGTTCCGAATCCGTCGCTCATAAAATTCCCGCCCGTTGCCATGAAATCGTAAGGGGCCGCTGTTGTAGAGTAGATTTCTAATCCGAGGGCTGCAGCTACGTCGTCAGGGGATATGTCATCGTCAGGTCGAGGTCTATTGTAGATCCAATCGACCATGAATCCATTGTCTACTTCGTTTGCGTAAACGGTAGTACCGCCGTAATCTCGAACCCAAATCGTGTTTAAGGCGGTGTTAATAATCGTGATGTTACTCATGTTCACGGGTCCTCCATAGCTAGAGTTCTGCAGATAAGATTGTGTGCTCGTCGGATTTTCGGACAAAATAATCACGGGACATTCGCTCACTGACGCGGCAACGATCTGCTTGAGTATGCCTGTATAGCTCGTCCAACTTACTACTAAAGCTTGAATTTCCTCCCATTCAGCCATAGTTCTGAGATTTGCGTACGGAGGGGGCGTAGTAATCGCACGGCTGGAATTTGAGGGAGGCGTGTACCCTGCTTGTAGGGCCTGTAATTTCTCGTGAATTGTAAGATTGTGGGGAAGTCCGGTTAATGGAGTTTGGCCTAAAAGGGCGCCTGAAAAGCCAGTAAAAATTAAGATACTTAGGACGAGGACTAACTTATTCATGTGACTAGCAATTTTACTAGGGCTAATAATTTGAGCCGAAGGCAGATAATATATCTAGGACGTAACGAACACCCACATAGTTGCCTCCGTTGAGATATCCTCCGCATTGATCTGGGAATGAACACCCGGAATTTGAGATAAGTAGGAGCACGTCTTGTACGGTTCACTCTCTAACTGAATGTGCCCCACGTAAGCATAGTAATTAGCGTGTAATGTCTTAAGACACGAACGAAATGATGGGGTCTCTATGTCCTCTAAGGTAATCTTCAGTTTTCATCGCACTTTTCCCAGCTGGTTGTATGATCGCAATTTCGATAGAACCGTCGCTAGTTCCGACAATAATTTTATGGTCTAGGGTCGAGAGTTCACCGGCGTTTAATGCGACGTTATTCGAAATCTTCGCTTTGAGAATTTTAATCTGCGCATCGGGAGCATCTTGTAAAAAAGTAATCGCACCTGGATAAGGACTAAGCCCACGAATCATGTTGTGCAGCTCAACCGTGGGGCGGTTCCAGTCAATAATTCTGTCTTCCTTAAAAAGTTTCGGAGCATCAAGTAGCTCTTTCTCGCCTTCGGCCAAACCCGATTGGGGTTCTGCCTCAGCCTTCCCATCTGCAATCTCATCGACGGTACTAGCGAGTAGGTGTTTACCCGACTCAAGAATTCTATCGTGTAACGAACCAGCATTTTCGTCCTCTCCGATATCCAGCCTAACTTTTCCTAAAACATCGCCTGTATCTATTTTGTGTGACAGTAAAAACGTCGTCGCTCCAGACTCTTTAGCCCCAGCCATTATCGCCCTTTGAATCGGCGCTGCCCCCCTAAATTGCGGAAGCAACGACCCATGTAAGTTCACGGTACCCATCTTCGGCATATCCCAAACAACTTCTGGCAGCATCCTAAACGCGACCACTACACCTAAATCGGCATTCCATTCTCTAAGCCTAGCGAGAAAGCCCTCCTCACGAAGTCGTACGGGCTGTTCTACAGGCAACCCTCTCTCTATAGCGAGCTTCTTCACGGCGGATTGAGAAATCTTCCTGCCTCGCCCACTTTCTCGATCCGGCGCAGTAACAACGCCCACCACTTCGTGCCTACCCTCTAAAAGGGTCTCTAAGCACGTCGCCGCAAATTCCGGCGTTCCCATAAATACAATTCTCAGGCGTTTTTCCTCCATACCGCAATATTAACACCTTGCATCTTAATAAAATAAATCTTAGTATATTTATGTTCTGAACATCAAGTTTATCTTTCTAACCTATGAAATACTTTTCTACTCTTTTCCTATCGTTTCTATGCTGTTTCCTACTTCCCCTTACTTCTCAAGGCCAAACAACTTTTTCTGGACATGATAGCGATGAAGACGGATGCATTGGCACGAATGATTTATTATCTATCCTATCCGTGTTTGGTACATGCAATGCGATATTTAATTGTGGCGACCTCGTCACCCACGACGGCTATGACTACTCTACACTGCAAATAGGCGACCAGTGTTGGTTCAGCGAAAACTGTCGATACCTGCCTTGTGTTTCTACAAGTTCTTCAAGCTCAACCACTACTCCTTATTACTACGTATACGGCTACGAGGGTTCAGACGTTCCAGCGGCTAAAGCCCAAGCTGTTTACGACACTTTCGGGGTTCTTTACAACTGGACAGCTATTATGGTGGATGGTATATGTCCTAGCGGATGGCATATCCCTACCGATTTAGAATTTCAATATATGGAAATGGCATTAGGAATGTCAGAAGCTGAGGCTGGAAGTACTGGTTGGCGCGGTACAGACCAGAGTGTACAAATGAGATCCACATCTGGCTGGGAAGGCGAAAATAACGGCACTAACTCTAGCGGTCTTAACTGTTTACCAGCTGGTTACGCTTACCCAGGTGGTTTCGACTTACTTGGATCCTTTGTTGGCTTTTGGACTTCTTCCTCATCGTCCACTTCTTCTGCTTGGAGGCGCTATTTTGGCTATAGCTATGACGGTGTTTTTCGCAATCCAAACTCTAGAAGCAATAGCTTTTCGGCCCGCTGTATTCAGAATTAAATTATTAAGATTAAGCAACGAGGTATAAGTACTAGTAGATTCAACTAAGCGACTCTAGTCCTCTGCGCCATTTGCCGTTTCGGAGCATGAGGAGACTTCCGAGTCCGATTAAGGTAAAGTACACCCATTCGACACGCCAAATGATCTCTATGGGGAAGTATTGAACTATAGAGGGGTCGTTTGTTGAGATGGGAGGAATCGGGGATGTGAGGTAGAATGCGGTGGCGAGATAGCAGCCCGCGCCTATCATCTCTACGAGGAAAGCGCGCTTAGTGCCTCCCGCTCCCTCGAGCGTAGATAGAAAGAGGGTCGAGATAGAGAATCCTATGACGGCAATAAAGAGGGTCGAAAACGTTCGGGACATACTCGCAATAGATTGCAGGTCGTCGAAGAAGATTCGAGCTAGGGATTCGGGGTAGAGGATGAATCCGTGTGACATTATTATAACACCCACGATATTTATTAAGGCGAGTCGCTTTAGGGCAGGAGTGAGGTCGGAGGTGCGCGATGCGCCGATTAGTTGGGAGACGACGGTGCGGGTGGTTTGGGATATGCCAGAGGAAATGACGAAGGCAAGCATGAACGCATTACGACCGATGTGAGAGATTTTCAGCTCGGTAGAACCTACTTTCTCGACGAAGAAGAAGAACGAAGTCCAAGTCCCTACCGTGAGCAGGAGCTGCCCCATGAGCGGGCCGGAGATAGCCCACCAAGCTTTAATGACGACTCCGTCAGGGCGCTTAGGGAGTTTGAAGAATCGGGGCTCGACTTTGAGCATGACGAGTACGGCTACGAGGAATCCCGTTATTTCCGCTGTGAGGGAAGCTCTAGCCGCTCCGATATAGCCCATGGCCGAGAATCCGAGGTTGCCGTCTATCCACGCGTAGTCTAGTAGGAGGTTCGTGAGGGCGGTAGTGAGGCTAACGATAAGAAGTAGTTTCGTTCGTGCTAGACCAGTCCAATACGCTGTTATGGCGAATGTTATACCGAAGGGAAGGAAACCCCAAGTTCGTGTGGTGAGGAAGGGCTCGAATACGTCCCTTACTATGTCGCTAGAAATCAGCCTTCCTAGGAAGCCTTGGTTTAATAAGAGGACTGTCGCGACGAGAGCTACGGCAAGGATGGAGTGTATGACGAGCCCCATTCGGCCTGTACGAATTTGTAGGGCATCGTTACCTTCTCCGTGTCGGCGTGCGACGAGGATTTGGATTCCGGTCGCACTACCGAAAATGAGCATTCCGAAGGTGAGATATATGAGTCCGGCATTTCCCGCACCGTTGATTGCAGATTCGCTCACTCGTGCGAGGAAGAAGTTGTCTGTGAGGAGGACTAGGAATTGCACGAAAGTTCCGATAGAGATCGGGAGTGCAATATTTAAAAGGCCGAGCGTGCTTGTGTCGAGACGATTTGTCGATTTCGATAATAAGTCGCTCATTTTTCGAGGGGTATTGTGAGCCCGGCACGATCTAAAATTGCGTCGGCAGCTTTTACGGTTCGGTAAATCCACTGGAGTCGAAGATGCTGCTTTTCTTCTTCGCTTAAACCTGGGTCGATTCCGGCTTCTCTAACCCTCGCACAAACGCGATTCATCACTATCGCCGAAGCCACCGAAATATTGAAGCTCTCCGAAAATCCGTACATCGGAATCTCCACATAATCATCTACTTCCTTCATCAACTTATCTGAAATCCCTTTGAATTCTGTTCCCATTACTATGGCGACCGGTTTATCTATGGGTAAGGTGTCCGGAGTGAATCCCCCCTCGTGAGGTGAGGTTGCCACGATGCGGTATCCTCTCGCCCTCAACTTCGCTATGGCCGCTGCGTGTGGGTCGGCAGCGTCTAAGTGCCTGTGCAGCGTTAGCCACCTTGAAGCTCCCTTCGATACGCTCTGATTTTTAGACCAAACATTATACGACTCTATCATATGAACATCCTGTATCCCTAAACCATCGGCACTCCGCATTACAGCGCTAGCATTTCGACTTTGGTATACATCCTCGAGAACCATTACAACATGACGAGTCCTCTTTTCGAGAACGCGCTCGAATTTCTCCAGCCTACTCTGAGTGAGCAACGGCGTGAGCACGTCGAGACAATCCTGAATATTCTTACTGAGCTTAGTCAACTTCGTGTTTCTTTTCTAAAATAGATACCCAAAAAAAAAGCCCCTCCTTGGAAGGAGAGGCCTTAATCTTTAATTCAAATTTGAATTAGACAACTAAGCCTGATCCTGCTTTGAATTTTACAACGTTCTTAGCTTTGATCTGAATCTCAGCACCAGTCTGTGGGTTACGACCCTTACGAGCTGGACGGTGAGAAACTGAGAAAGAACCGAATCCTACAAGAGAAACACGGTCACCCTTAGCGAGTGCTCCTTTAGTTGCTTCTAAGAATCCTTCTAGTGCGCGACCTGCGTCCGCTTTTGAGATGCCGGCACTTGAAGCCATTGCATCAACCAATTCTGCTTTGTTCATGAGAATGATTTTTTTTAAGGTTAAACAATATTGTTACTTATCGTTGCAATGTATGGCCACAAATCCAACACTGTCAAGGGGTATAGGGCGTTTTAGTGCATTTTGTGAACAAACTACGGTGTTTTGTTGAAAACCCCAGCATTTTCGTCGGTTTTTACGTCGTTACACGCAGTTTTCACGCCTCTTTTCGAGGTCTGAAAGCCCAAATCGCAAGTGCGGAAGCCGAAAAAAGGATGGCAAGAGGGCCGTTTTGGTCTAAAATAAACCATTGACCGGCAGAAACAACGGTTGCTACCACCCCCAGCGACACATTTATTATCCCTAAAAATTCACTATCGAAGGAGGGGATGTTCTCAGTTTTTATAGAAATCAGCACAACTAAATGCGCCAAAGCTGACGCCGCCCATGCCACAGCTTCGGGGTTCTGAAAGAGAGAATAGATAGAATATGAGATTCCTATTAATAGGAGAATGGTGGTGATGTTACTTTTTGTAGTCATGTTGCGAAAGTACATTTATATTCGCAGCCATGAATATTACATATAAACCTGAGATAAGATTTGCGGATATTGATTCGTACGGAATCGTTCACAATGCGAATTTTCTCATTTACTTTGAGCAAAGTCGAATCAGCCTCTTTAAACAAATAGCAGGAGGATGGGATTGGTCTGAAGGTGGTGTTTTAGTTGCTCGTCAAGAAGTAGATTACAAGCATCCGGTAAGACTTGGTGACGATCTTGAAATTGAGATATGGGTTGAGAACCTTGGTAGAAAAAGTATAACATGTTCCTACACGGCACACATTACTAAAGGAGGGGAGAAGGTGCTTTGTGCTATCTCCAGTACTGTGATTGTTTGTTTTAATAATAAAACCGGTCGTACTACTGAAGTTCCTGAGGACTGGAGATCTGCTATAGAAAGTTTGAAACTTATCAAGAACTCTAAGGATTCGTGATTTATGTTCCTTCTTCGAATTTCACAAACGCCATGCTTTTATACGAGGTGACGCTGTCACCAAACTTTAAGTTGGTTAGTTTTACTTAGATAAAGAGGGCTTTGTTGAGATTGTAAAAACAACTTCTCCGCAAGGGGCGTGTTGACGGTTGATTATCAGCGCTTTATAGAGTGATGTGTCGTTGTCTAGAGGTGGCAGCGTCACCTCGTCTAATTATGAGCCTCTCGTTTCATAAAAGAACTTACAACACATAAACACACCAATGAAAGAGAGTTGATAAAATCTCATTACTTAATACGTGTCTAAGGCTATATTTGTGCAATTAAGTCTACTAAATAATTTTATATATGAAG
>DQRJ01000078.1 GCA_015663855.1 Flavobacteriales bacterium
ATAAATCTAAACGAGTGCTTTTTGAATCTTCCATCTTAAAGTTGTGTAAGTTCTAAAATATCATCACATTTTTCAGCAAGTTCATTGTCGTGAGTCACCATGATAATATTCACTCCCTCACTTGCCATTTCTTTCAATATCTCAATAATCTTAGCACTCATTCTTGCGTCTAGCGCACTCGTGGCCTCGTCGATAATCAACACAGGTCTATTAATTTGAATAGCCCTAAGTAAAGCAAGGCGTTGTTGTTCTCCTCCACTCAGATTCATGCCGCCTTCATTTAATTGAAAGTCAAGAGGGTTTGGTCCCAAGCACCTATCCAACTCAAGACGCATTATCAGATCATGAACTTTTTCCTCATCTAATTTAATTCCGGGAACTCGAAGGGTCAAATTATCTCTAATAGAACCACTGAAGAGGAATGGTTGTTGACTTAAATATGCCGTGTGAGCTAGCCAAGTTTCTTTTTTTATTTTAACCTTAGATTTAGAATCCGTTAACACCACTTGCCCGTGATCCGGCTTGTGAATTCCAAGAATCGCATTTATTAAAGTGCTCTTACCACATCCAGACGGTCCTACTATCGCATGGACTTTGCCGGAACTTAATGTAGCGCTAAGATTATTAACTATGGAACGCTCTAAGCTCTCGTATCCGAGTACTATATTTTGTAACTCTACATCGACATAATTAACACAAATAGCAGATGTTTGATTTATTTCAGGATTTGAGGATCTAATAAATGCAGCGCTTTTTTCAGCTGAAGTGAGGATGTGTATTTGGCCTTGCATTCCCATAAAACTTGCATTCAAACGAGACATTGATGGCATGATCCTGTATGCACTTAAAGCTAAAAGCGTCAATAATTCGAAGAATCCATCACTTCCAGCTTTACTAACCAAACTTATAACTATAGCTCCGGATAGAGCAACAATTGCAAGCACTTCGTAAAGTTTGCTAGGTGCTAAAGTAACCACGGTTTGGTGACTTAAAACTCTAAATGTATGTTTCGTGTTTTTTAAATACTCGTCTTTGACCACAGAGACAGCTTGGAATGTGATTAGCTCCAAGAACCCACGAATGGCGTTTGTTATCAGAGTATTAGTCTTTGGAGAAAGTTGGTTTAAAGTCTTGCTATAGCTAGCTAGTCTTTGTTTTGTTGTAACTCTAATTATAACAAACCCCAATATCAACAAGCCGGATATGCCCATAAATACTTGGAAATTGTATACGGCTAGCCCAATTGAAATAATGGCAATTACCATAACTTCATTAATTAATAGTAAAGACCCAACTATGAATGTCCTAGCTAGGGATTGAGGCCAAACATTTATTTCTGCTAATATTCTTCCTGATTCGGTTCCCCTCAACCTTTCAATGGATTGAGTGAAATGGTACATCCACATATTGCCTGAGATGCGGTGAGCCACAGAAAACGAAAAACGTGACTGATAAAGATTAGTTAAGAGTCCGAAAAGGCCTTTGAATAGGAAAGCCCCTGCCATGATTACGCAAAGAAGGATTAGAAAACCATTTTCTGTATGAATTCCAATGCTGTGGCTTAGATCAAAAGATTTCGAAAGGAATGAGTTGGTTTTAATTGCTGAAGGGTCGACAACTAAACCTATTACGGGAATTACAACAGCAAGACCTAGAATATCAACGAAACTATTCAGAATAATTCCTCCTAATAGAGGTAGAGCAAGTTTGCGTTCTCGAGTATCAAGTAGCCTATAAACCCGGCTTAGAATACCGAAGATGGATTCATTATTCGGTTTGGCTTTTGACAAAATATCTGGTGATTATATCAAATTAGAGATCAGCTTTTCGACAGTGATACCGTCAGCTTCAGCTTTATAATTAGGGACGATTCTGTGGCGTAAGATAGAAAGTGTTACTGCCTGCACGTCTTCGATGTCGGGGCTGTATTTTCCAGCAAGAGCTGCGTGAACTTTCGCTCCTACAACTAGAAATTGTGATGCACGAGGACCGGCTCCCCAACTTATATATTTATTCACTTCTTCGGTAGCTCTTTCTCTACCGGGACGTGTTTTGCTAGCGAGATTCACTGCGTAATTGAGCACGTTTTCCGAAACGGGCATACGACGAATTAGTTTTTGGTATCCGAGGATTTCCTCACCAGTTAAAACAGGATTCACCTTCGCTGAACTTTCTCCAGTGGTGAGTTTTACTACGTTCAACTCTTCTTCAAAAGAAGGGTAGTCGACCCACGTATTGAACATGAATCTATCTAACTGAGCTTCGGGTAAAGGATACGTTCCTTCTTGCTCAATAGGGTTTTGAGTGGCAAGAACGAAGAAAGGAGCTTGTAAATTGTAAGTCTGTCCATTGACAGTAACCGACTTTTCTTGCATCGCTTCGAGTAAGGCAGCCTGAGTTTTAGGAGGAGTACGGTTTATCTCGTCAGCGAGGATAATGTTTGCAAAAAGCGGTCCTTTGATGAATTCAAATTTCCTAGAGTCATTCAAGATTTCAGATCCCGTAATGTCTGAAGGCATAAGGTCTGGAGTAAATTGAATTCTGTTGAATGAAAGCCCCAGTGCCTCCGCAACAGTATTCACTAAAAGGGTTTTTGCCAGCCCTGGCACACCTACGAGAAGGCAGTGCCCACCTGCAAGAACTGCCATCGTAACTTCTTTCACAACTTTGTGTTGTCCCACAATTACTTTCCCCACTTCATCAATTAAGAGTTGATGCTTTACACGCAGGCTATCTAGAGCTTCTTTATCGTTCATTTCTATTTGAATAATGCAGACCAAATATAACACTCAACCACCGACCTCAACTCTATTAAATAAATTGAGTTAGTTTTCTAACCGGTTTTAGTAAAATAGTCCATGGATAAGGTCTCAATCCATTTACTTTCCACGCCTTGTAATCTTCGAGATGGGCTTTCAACCGATTCTTTATAGAGGCATTACTCAATCCACCAGCTCTCATTTTCACAACGGTTCTGTCTAAGAAACTCATCGTTAAATTTTCAGCGAATAAACTCCTAACCATCCACTCATAATCTGCAGAAAATCTAAAATCGATATTGAATCCTCCAGATTTATCGAAAACCGATTTCTTAACGAAGAGAGAAGGGTGGGGGGGCATCCATCCATTTTTAAATCTTCCTTTCGGGCCGGCTTTCCAACGGCGGACGATTTTATCGGTAGAAATAGAGTCTACTACTACTAGGTCGCCAATAACGGCATCGCTCTTAGATCGTTCGAATTCCTTTATTACGTCCGCCACGACAGTAGAGTCCGAGTACATGTCATCGCTGTTTAGGAATGCTATAATGTCGCCCGAAGCTAATTTGAGCCCCTTATTCATAGCGTCGTAAAGTCCCTTGTCTGGCTCGGAAATCACAATGTCTACACCACTGTGATTCCTCGCAATATCAGCGGTCGCGTCTATCGACCCCCCGTCGATTACGATATGCTCTACCACAACATTTCCGATTAGCCCAAACTCCTCGAGTCCTTTTCTTTGACTGTAGACGGAATCGAGACAGTCAGTAATTACATCAGAAGTATTGTA
>DQRJ01000181.1 GCA_015663855.1 Flavobacteriales bacterium
TGAGTAGGGTCGCCAGGGCCGAAAGGCCACGCCCCTGTCTCAAGATTGTCACCACTAATCGAAACAACTGCGATAGTGTGCAAATCTGCTCCCGTGAAGTAAGTGTTTGTCGAAGTAAAGCTTTGCGCCTCAACTCCTGTAGGATCTATCGTAATAGCTCTAATCACAGTTGTCGTTGCGATATTGACGGGACCGACATATAGCGTTGACGTAGCATTAGGCTGGTAACCGTCTGTTGTATATCTCACCTCGTAACCCGCTGGAACGGTTATAGTTAAATCTAATCCCGCCCCATAAAACCCAGCTTCACTACTGAATAACGGAATCGGCGCGTAGGCACTAAACATCCCCGCAGCGTTTGAAGCTTCTGGTGATGGTGTTGCGCATATAGACCAAACCCCACTCCCGTCTACTTCCCTTGCCCAACTATGGTTCGCTTGCGTTGTAGATACTTCTGTCACGTAGTTATACTCTTCTAAAATCATCCCCGTAGCATCACTGAACACAACAGATTCTCCGGCACACTGGTTTATTTTAAAGCTCGTATTAAGATTGCCGCCGAGATAAAGGTTTGTTAATAGCTCCCCCTCGCCCGAGCATATAACTAACAAATACCCCCCCGCAGGAACTTCAGTCCCAGCAGGAATTTCAAACTTCGTTGGATTTAACGGGTTGTCGCTAATGAAATAGCCGCCTATATCGAAATTAACCGCATCCGAATTATAAAACTCAATAAAGTCCTCGTTATCTCCTCCCACATTTAGTGAGTAGTTAGAGCACGAATACTCGTTTATTACAACCTGCGCATTAACGACATATCCGCACATGAAAATGGCGGGTAGTAATAACCAAAGTCGAAAATTTAAGGCGCGTTTCATTTCTACTGAATGTCGAAACGTCCTGAAATCGGAGCTAATCTAGAACCATATATATTGAAGAAGTAAGCACCAGAGCTAAGATTTCTCTTTTCGATGATGTGCTGAGTTCCTCGTATTGATTCCGTTCTAACAACTCGTCCCCTTGCGTCAATGATTTGGAGCGTAAGCTCGTCACGCATCGGGTTAGAGAAAGTAAGAGTGGCATTAGAAGAAATCGGATTCGGGATAATTGTAACCTTAGCTTCGAGAAGGTTATCTAATTGAACAGCTCCTACACAGCCGTCGATGATTTCGGTGAGAGTGTTTTGGTATAAATCACTAACAACATCGATGCAACTTAAAATGCATACATCATCCTCAATATTCTGCCAATACAAACGTAAAAAAGGAGTCCAGTCGTAGAACTTGGTCATACTCTCTCCCTCATAACTCAATCCTATCACCTCAGAACCTCCAGGGACAAATGAAGGAGTAATCGGATAATTCACAACATCTGCGAGTGATATGGCTTGAGAAATCTCAATTCCACTAAAATCAAGTTGGTAACCTACAACTCTATTGTTAGGGTTAAGAATATGAACGTCTAGAAAACCTTGAGCCCAATTAATACCTCCAATCTTAAAGTGAGTGGTGTCGTAAATATTGATTATCTCGTTCACAGGGAAGTTACACTTATCGTGATATCCTGAGCTATCCGGATGAGTGTGTGCTTCGTTCCAGTATTGGCAACGAGACATTAAAGCCGCATCTGAAACTGTAATATCACCGTCCTGGTCTATGTCGGTGCAAGCAGCCACATCGATGTCATTGCCGAGTATTCCTTCTACGTATGATACCGCATCAGTGTATTCTTGTGCACCGTTCAAGTCCAAATCTCCAACTAGAGCAACACCATTGCAATCACCATTGCAATCGGGGGAAACTTGACCGAAAAGAGTCCCTTCACAATCGTAAAAAGGCTCGCAGTCAGTGTAGACCTCAATAGCTAAACTCCCCATGCTTCTATCTAAGTTTAAACAAACCGAAGCGTAATTATTAGTGTAATCCATTTCCTCACGACCTAAAGCATCGGGAATGAAATCCCAGTTCGCTCTAACGATTAAGAAATAAGTTCCATCAGCTACATCAGTTACGTCAATCCATTGGCAAGAAAGACCACTGCTGTAAATATCTCCACAATGTGCCGAAATACCCATATTACTACAACCATACTGACCTGTACCCCCATCTCCACACTCCAAATCCATAACACAAAAACCATTTTTAAATCCTATAGGAATGTACGTACCGTCTAATTCAAATAAATCATATTTGGCGTAGCCCTTATGATGCCAGTGATTATGACAATCAGCAAATTCAAATTGAAAATTGGAACCCGAAGGCTGACCTATGAAGTAATCAATATCACCTATATTCTTGATGTGAGTTGTAAATCTGATTAACTCACGACTACCATATCCATTTAAACATCCCTCTCCGATATAACAATCAGACTCAGTAACCTGCATCAAATCTGTGTGTATACTATTCAATATCGCTTCAGTAACTACAACTAAGTCAGGGCCTGTGCAATCTGGATCCCCAGGATAAATACATGACCCATTATCTATCTCCGCTTGAGGATTATAGTTACACGCTTCTTCATCCATACAGCCTGCTGGAGGACCCACAAAAGTGTGCGTCCAGTTCCAATCTCCGGTACAACCATCAACAGAATACCAACGCACCCAATATGTCACCCCGCCTTCTAAAAGCATGGTTTGGCTTGCCTCCTCGCCACAACCACCTTGGTTATCGTCGTAATAAATCGTTCCAATGTTCGAGTCATCGAAATTGCTCATATTGCAATATTCATAGACATATAGTTTCGTGTCACATCCAGACCCGCAACTGCTGAAGTCATACATACCGTTTATTTCTGGTGTGAATGTGTACCAAAAACTACTGCCCGATTGAGAAATCACGTCACCTATTTCAGAAGGCATTGTAAGCTCAACACCATCGTTACATGATGTTCCAGGAGCACAGTCGAAAGAAACTACATCCCCGTAAGAGTAATTTCCACCTGAAGCAATTTCGACTCCATCTACATAAATCCAATATCCGCCTGGTTCGAAAATCCCATCACCGTATGAGTCATGAATTTCAAACATAAAGCAAGGGAGCTCTTCATCAACTCCAATGCAAATTGTGTCGCCTTCAGATGCGCCAGCAGCAATTTCTACTGCACCTACATTCAACTCCCAACTAATTTCTTGTGGATAGTTATCTGCAATAATTTCAATTATGATTTCTAATTGTCCATCAGCGCAAGAAGTTTGGGCTAAAGAAGAATAAGAGAATGTCAGTAATACAATAGAAAAAGTGAGTGCAAAGAATGAGCTTTTATCAAAACTTAAAAATTTTTTCATAATAGTGTAGGTTTCAATTACAGGAACAACTTGCAAATTACACTAAATAACTCAATGATGTCTAAAATCTACGCATAGGTATTATCTGTAATTCTGAAACATTTACGTTAGTTCCACTAATTGTTGTTTGTATACCGCCTTGGCCATCGTCCGAAAACTCAATAAACGTTCCTAAGTACCCCACATTCATGAATTGATCAGATGTCCAATAACTGCCTAATTCCCAGCCAGATATGCTCGTAGTAAAATCGAACTCACCACCATCTGCCAACAGAATTAATTCTGCTGGAGATGGTAAAAACCAATCTGTCATTCCTCCACCTAAATATAACGATGCTGACAGAGCTGCATAAGTTGGTGACACTTCTGCACATCCAGATCCAAGAATAATTTGAGTGTTAATCTCTCCTGAACCGATGGAGTTTGATAGTCCAGAAATATTTGTAGCATAACAACCCCAAACTTGAGCGGGCAATACCTCAGTAGAAACTTCTATATACCGCCAACAATCGTAACTAGAATTATCATAATCAGTATAGGTATACTCACCGTTATCATAAATAATCACTCCACCAGCTGGACCTATATCTCCAACGCTATATCCACCTATAGGGTTACATGCCTCTGGATCACAAATCCCGTTGCCATTGCAATTACCACAAATATCATATTCACCTACGCAATCATCAACATCATCACAAATATCATCAGCATCCAAGTCTTCAGAACAAAGCCCTCCACACACATCTAAAGCATCCAATTGATTGCCCGAACAATCGCAATTTCCAGGCAAAATATATTCACAGCTTCCATCATCGTATGCGGCTTCATAATAATAATTACAGGCATTCACGTCTGTACACCCATGAATTAAGCATGAGATATACTCACAGCTTCCATCATCAATTAAGAATGATGGGCCAAAATTACAAGCTGAGGGATCTATACATCCGTAACAATCATAAGTACAAGAGCCATCATCATTTGTAGCTCCTATAAAATAATTACACGACATTGAATCAATGCAACCGAAAATTTCAAATTCGTCACAAATGCCATCTCCATCATCATCACCTAGGCAATCCCCATTACAGTCGAATGGAAAACTAGCGTATTGACAAGTGCCATCAGCATACTCTGCGAGTAAATCGTAATTACAAGCTATTGGGTCTGTACATCCGAATATCAAGCAAGAAATAAAATCACATGTCCCATCTTCTAAAGTAGCAGCGGGGTTATAATTACAGGCTTGATCAACGGTACACCCTAAGATAATATCTCCTCCTCCATTACAAAGACTTTCTAAACACGGGAACGCACTTAAGAGTATCTCAGCGGGATCATTCCATTGAGGAATGCCGTTTGAAACAGTAAGTATTTGGCCCGCAGACCCAATAGGCAAACGAATCCAAGCCGAATCTATATCACCTTCATCATTTTCATATGCATCGAAATACATCATGTCTCCAGGTTCAGACACCTCATCTGAAAAAGACCATGGCTGACCATATAAGTCGAGAAAATATAGCAAATCCGTTAACTCTATAAATGCATTCGAGTCAATATCAGGATTATAGGGGAAGGCTGGTACTTGGGCAAGTGACAGTTGCGTAAAGCACAACAACCCCCCTAAAAGGGTTATTGATAAAGTTTTCATTCGTTTGCAAATTATGAATTTTGAACAAAAAACAAAAAATTCAAACCATATGCTTATTAACATGCTGAATAAGTATATCAACATGTATCTTTGCGAAAATTAATAGTCGCAACAATGTCTCAACACGAAGAACCACAACAAAACGAAATCGGAGGACCTGTAACTTTTGCTTTGATTGTGTTCGCAATCGTTGTGATTGCGATTACATTTCTGACCTAGGCTAGTCGCTATTAGTCGGCAGAATCAATAATTGTCATTTCGTCTACGAGATGACCCGCTCCTGCGTATTTATCGATAATCCAGAGCACGTAACGTATGTCGACCATGATGTTACGACATCTTGTTTCGTCAAACAGAATATCGCTCATCGTGCTTTCCCACGACCGGTCGAAATTTATTCCGACTAAATAACCGTCGCCATTTATGACGGGACTACCCGAATTACCTCCTGTTGTATGATTACTTCCCGTGAAGCATATTACAAGATCGTCATTTGAGTCTGCGTATCGCCCCCA
>DQRJ01000165.1 GCA_015663855.1 Flavobacteriales bacterium
AAACAGGGCCAGCTAATCCTAACTCATCGGCCGATTTACGATTTTCCAAGATACTTTCTCCTGCAGCATATGGACGATAATCTTTTAGAGGAAGATGGTTTAGAGTCTTAAATTGTACCAAACCCGCAATTATCACTACTCCACCAGCCATTAACCATTCAACATTTGGATGATTAACCCTACGTCGAATAGCGCTAGCTGCAAAGAGTAGGAAAACGAGATAAAGTATGGGGAATAACCAGTCCAGCATCAAGTAGCCGAATAGAAAAGTCATTACTATAGCGCCAGTGTAGATAATTGTGGCGGTGCGGGAATCGTTGAGTTGAATTTTATTTCGGAACGCAGCGATAGTGATAGGGATGACAAAGATTAGGAGGAAAAGATCTTTCAGAAAGCTTTGGTATGCAGTGAGGGGAATAGCATTGCCGAAACAACCACATTCTAGAACGCACTGGTTAGCAATTTCGATGAGGGTGCCTGAACCGTCGCCAGCCGTAACCATCTTCATACCGAAAGGATCGCAAGTCGCAGTATACCAAGTCAGCCATGTAAAAAACACCATCATCACCATAGTGAGAACGGTTGTGAGCTTCGGAAGTGCGCCTACTAAAAGTGCGACTCCGAGTAAAACTTCGGCGATACACACGAAAACAGCGATTTCGAGAGCATATGGAGTCCACGCTTCGAGATTGAGAGCTCCCGGCTCGAAGTATTCCTCTAGCTTGTACATGAAACCTAGCGCATCGTTCGACTTAATCAGTCCAGACACAACGAATAGCGAACCTACTAAAGTGCGACTGAAAGTTGTAATTGCTTTGAAAAACATGCTATCGTTAATTATTTGTTTTCCTGTTCGTTAAGTAAAATCAACGCGAAAAGGGCGTAGTTAGCAATGTCCATATAGTTCGCGTCAATGCCTTCCGAGACGAGGGTTTTACCGTTATTATCCTCGATTTGCTTAACTCGCAGGAGTTTCATGAGAATGAGATCCGTGAGCGAACTTACTCGCATATCGCGCCACGCTTCGCCGTAATCATGATTCTTCTTGAGCATAAGAGCCCGAGTTTCCTCAGCGACTTTATGAAACCGCTCGTTCGCTTCTTCGGTGGGTATATCTAAAGGGTAGTCGGAAGGCAACTCTAATTGAACAAGAGCCATCAAACTATAATTTACTATCCCTATAAACTCTGGGACTATCCCCTCATCGATCTTAGCAACTTCTACTTCTTGTAGAGTACGGATGCGATTCGCTTTGATAAAGATTTGGTCTGTGAGAGAAGAAGTCCTGAGTATCCTCCAAGCGGTGCCATAATCTGAAGTTTTCTTGCGAAAAAGCGACTCACACAGCTCAAGTGCATGATCGTATTGTAAAGAAGTAGGTAAATTGTCCATAGGTTGAATAACTTGCGCCAAGTTACAATGAGACAAAGCATCGACAATCTGAAAAATCGTGAACGATTGAAAAGTTTTCACAAAAAACTCGCCCCTCCCTATGGTGTTGCAATAATGGGCATTTTAAACGTCACTCCTGATTCATTTTTTGATGGTGGGGTGAACTTTTCTGTCGAGAATGCTATCGCTGCTGGGCATAACATGATTACAGAGGGAGCTGACATTCTAGACATCGGAGGACAATCTTCTCGCCCGGGAGCAGAAAATATTAGCGCAGTAAAAGAGTGGGCAAGAGTTGAACCGGTTTTGAAAGGGATTTTAGACCATTTTCCTGACGCGAAAATTAGTATTGACACCTATCGAGCTGAAGTAGCTCGAAAAGCCATCGAAGAGGGGGCTGTTCTAGTAAACGACATCTCTGCTGGCTCGCTAGACCCAGAAATCCTAGATGTAGTAGCTTCAACTCAAGCGCCTTATGTACTCATGCATATGGCTGGAAAACCTGAAAATATGCAGAACTCTCCAAGCTATGAAAGTGTAGTGGATGAAGTCTATGCTTGGTTTGAAATAAAGCTTCAAGAGTTATCTGACATGGGGATAAAAGAGGTGATTATAGACCCCGGGTTCGGGTTCGGGAAGCGTCTTGAGGATAATTACAAGCTTCTAAAAAACTTAGAACGATTTAAGGAATTCGGAAACCCTATTCTTGTCGGCGCCAGTCGAAAATCCATGATTTACAAGGCCTTAGATTGCGAGCCAAACCAAGCTCTTAACGGCACTACCGCCATCCACGCTTGGGCTTTAGAAAGAGGAGCCTCCCTCCTGCGGTGTCATGATGTAAAAGCAGCTCGTGAAGTTGTGGCGCTTCATCACCATATTTGCAGTACTGAAAGTCAAAATAAACCCATCTAAAAAGTGAATTTTCTACTTGAATCTTGGGAGGCGATTTTACCTCTAATTCAATTCGCAGCACGCATCTTTGATGTGGTTCTTGTGGGAATTATCGTGCTTTGGCTTTATCGCCTCACAAAAGGCACATCCGCCATCCCCGTTTTCATGGGACTACTTACAATTTACTTAATTTGGAAGGTGGTGACATTCATGGGAATGCCTATCCTAGGTGAGCTTCTCGGACAATTTATCGGTGTCGGAATCCTCGCAATCATAATAGTTTTCCAGCAGGAAATTCGCAATTTCCTCTTCTCAATTGGTGATAGAGCTAATATAGATAAGCCCAAACGGTGGCTTGAAAAGCTCCTATCCATTCGTCACGAAGAACGTGCTCCACTACGAATCGACGAGATTTCTACGGCCGTAAAAAAACTGGCCTCTCGAAAAGAAGGTGCTCTGATTATTCTACAGCGTTCCTCTGACCTCACCCTCCATCTACAGTCCTCCACAAAGCTCAATGCCGACATCCTCGCGCCACTTATAGAGGCGACCTTTCATAAGGATAACTCCATGCACGACGGCGGAATGTACATTGCCATAGGTCGAATCAGGGCTGTCCGTTGCGTACTTCCCGTATCCCAACGAAACGACCTACCCGCCGAACTCGGAATGCGGCATAGAGCAGCTCTAGGGCTAGCGGAAAAAACGGACGCTCTTATCATAGTCGTAAGTGAAGAGACCGGCCTTATCAGCATCGCTATGGACGGAGAACTACATCGAGGCCTAGCCTCCGAAGATCTCCTAGAAATTCTTGAGAAAGAGCTCGGTCCTAAGGACGACTAACAATAAAAGTCTTCGACTCTACAAACTCGGTGCTCGAATACGGGAATATTCTTAAAACGTATGCTCCCTATGAAAGATCAATGACGTCTAATTTCATAGACCCCACCGAGAGTGGTTTTTGAACCCTCATAACTTCTTGACCCTTGATATTATAGACTTGTAGATTACAACCTTTGACTTAAGTGCTGGCTAATCGTGTGTCTGAGCTTCTTTTTATTGCACTCTTAAAGCCATAAACCTGAATGATAATTGAGATTATGAAAGTAAATACTATTGACTTTTGGGCTATAACCTGAAGAATTAGATCACTCTCCGAATAATTTATGTTGGGAGATATTTTGGGACCAAAAAACAATAGGTATATATAGTAAAGCAAAGTGATCCCGAACACGATATACCCAAATGAATAACGGTTACTCATTGATTTTGAATGATAAATAGTGAGGCTGTGAAGGATACTTAGAAAAAACAGAGCTGTGAAGGCAAACTTCGCAGAAAACCCGTGTGCACCTAGATGTACATCATATGGTATTGCACCTATACCCGCAAAGAGTACCCCAGCTATTATTCCTACAGGTTTAGTTAATCGTGCATAAAAGAGCGTCTTCGAATCGTCTTCGAATTCTATAAATACTTCCTTGAATTGTCGGTAAAACAGAATTAAAGTAGCTCCAATCAACATCAGACTACTATTAAAAAGTAAAGCCGAAACCAAATTACTCTCATCAACGCCTGCTTTAAGACCTCCCAGTCTACTAAGAAAGTTGTGACTAAGAGAATACTTGTCAGAGGAGAAATTGATTTTTTCAATTACTGAACCAGGGAATACATACGCCGCGATTATGAAAAAAATCAAAAAAATAGAGATTGAGATTACTGGAAGCTTAACTAAGAAGAAAGAAGATTTGCTCATCTATACTGAATTAAGATTATCCAACCACTTATAAGCCCCTACGGCGAAAGCATCTTGGCTGTCTTCGTTAACTGCAATATTATGGCAGCTTCCGAACCCGCTGTAGTGTGCGCTTGCTTCCATTACAATGGGCGTGTTAATCACGTCTGGGTCAATTGAAGTCAACCCGTTTAAGTCAAATACCTGCATACCGTGCTCATCAGCTTCACTGACGATTAAAGCGTAATCGCCCACGACTTTCACATCACGCCAAATGCTTTCTTCTGTTTCGGTCGGGAGCTCGGATAAATAAAGTGGCTGTAACGGATTCGTTATTTCAACAAAAGCCGTTCCGTTTGATCTACAAAAAACGGCAAACTCTCGACCTGAAGGCTCATGAGTCCAGCCACAACAATCATTTCCTTTCTCCCCTCCTCCTATTTCCTCTAGCGGAAAATAGAAGAATAAATCATAACCATCACATGGGTAAATTCCGCCAGCAAAATTATTCTCACAAATTGATTGTGATTGCAATTCTGTTTGTGCAATGAAAACAAATAGAAGTACCGTAAAAATCCTCACGGCACTTACTGAATCGTTAGCTTACTCGTAGCTTTAGATATTCCGCTCGATGCATCTAAAACATTCACTATGTATGACCCCGTCTTAAGAGATGAAATATCAATGTGTAGACCATTAACTGCTGGAATAGAATTCATTCGCAATACCTCACGACCGCTTAAGTCGTAAATCACTACGTCGCTATCAATAAACGATCCTGAGAGACGGACAGTAGACGACGCGGGGTTAGGGCTTAGAGATAGAACCGGAGCTTCGACTACAAATGATTCTTCACCATCCACAACTTCGTGTTCCTTGATAATAAACAAACCATCGAAATTACTTACCGCAATAGTTCCGCTTGGGAAGTAAGGGTAGTTAGACCAAGTCCCGTCGAAGTCTGCGATATCATCTTCCGGGTAAGTATCAAAGAATCCCTGGGGCTCGATAGATCCGTCTTCTAAAATTGTAGAAACTCTTAGACCACTTCTGTAGTTAGAAGCGTAAAGACGACCATTGTGAGTGTATAGATTGTGATCGATAGAAGTGTTATCAGACTCGTAGAAACCTACTAGAACAGGATTGTCGAGGTCATCGATATTCATCATGTACGTACGTGTGTTATTCCCATTGTACATCTCATCAAGCTCATCGTTGAAATAAAGCATATGATGATCCTCACTCACCCATCCTTGGTGTGTGTAAAATCCCTCTGGGTATGAAATGCTCTTAATTAGCTGTACGTCCGTTTTATCTTCTGCATTTAATATGGCCAAACCTTGTTGTCCATTAAAGCAAAATACAATCTCTTGACCTTGATAGTCCACGTCTAGACCGTTGTAAACCACTGGTTGTACATCGTGAGAGTACGCACCCTCGTATGAACCTGCGAGAACAGGGTTTAATGGATCGCTAACGTCAACGATATGTAGTCCGCCGCTGAAAGTGTTTGTTCCGACAGCATAAGCGTAGTTCGTTTCGACATTTACAGCGACGTTATGAGCGTGACCGAATCCCACATAATGAGACGTTGCGCTGATATTGAAAGGAAAGCCACTGAGATCTAAAACTTGAGTAAGATCTAAAATTTGCATCCCATGCATTCCTGCTTCAGAAACGATATAGGCATAGTTACCTATCACTTTAATGTCGCGCCAAAGTGAAGGTGATGATGCAGTAGGAAGGTTTGCGATGTAAGTCGGAGATAATGGATCCGTTACTTCAACAACTGACATACCGTTTGAGCGTCCGTAAAGAACGAACTCACGCCCAGAATCGGAATCAACCCATCCCCAGCAGTCATTTCCGTTATCACCACCACCTACAGCAGATAAAGGAAAGTGAGTATATAAATCATACCCATCACATGGGTAAATGTCAGCCATCCCGTTTTCGCAAAGGGTTTGGCCTGAAAGATCCGACTGGAAACTTAATGTAGCGGTAGCTACGATAAATAGAGATAATATAAATTTCATTTTCTTGATGGTATTTGCAGGTAAAAGTTAGTTTATCTCTTCTAGTTCAACGCGTTAACGTCTGGGAGGAAGTTGAAGATAGAACTGTAAGACTTCATCTGTGCCGTGAAGTTATCAGGGTAACTCAGTTCAACGTGAGTGATGTTGCCGTCAGCATCCATCGTTGCATCCATCCAAGGGTTGATGAATCCACCATAAGGAGCGCTTCCTAAAGCTTCAGAACGAGCGAGTACTTCCTCGTGGAGAGTTCTGTTGACTTTGACACCGTATCCTTCAACGAGGGCTTTTGCAGCTTCGTAGTCTCCTTGAGATTTAATACGCTGTACTTCTTTAAGTAAATCCCCGAATAGACCTTGAAGCGCTTCGTAGTCGGCAACGTCTACATAGATTTTGCCTTCTTTCTTGTACTTCTTGATAACTCCAGCTTCGAGTCCTTTTTCGTAGCACCAGTTGCTAACCCAAGCGCGGTTACGCATGTGAGATTCTTCGATTTCGTCGCCTAGTTCTAAACGGCGAATTTGAGTGATCATTCCGTTCCTGATATAGCTGTCGTATTCTGCGCGACCTACCTCGATGGTTTTCATTAGACCAAGTTCGATGAGTTTTTCGTCGAGCAGGAAATATAACGCTACGAGATCGGCACGTCCCTCCTCGAGAGTGGAGCTGTATTCTTTGATCGTTTCTTTCGGAGTAGCAACGTCCTCTTCGAGCTTTCCTGAAGCGTGCCCGATTACTTCGTGCATCGCTGTATGTAACTTTCCAGCTAAATCTCCGTGAGCTTCAACCCTACGCATCTCGGCCTCATCATGAGCGAACTCAGCGAGCATTCCGCCACCTGAAGCGTTTGCGTATGCACTAACGATGTTTCCAAGACTTACGGACTTAGAGCCATGGACTTGGCGTATCCAGTTAGAGTTCGGAAGGTTTACTCCGATAGGTGTAGATGGCGAAGCATCACCTGCCTCTCCTGCAACACTCACTACGTTGTACGTAATTCCCACGACCTCGTCTTTTTTATGATTCTCCGCAAATGGCATGTGATCTTCAAACCACTGCGCATTGTCCATTAACGTTGCCATTCTTGCACTTGCTTCGAAATCCTTAATCTCCACAATTGTTTCATAGCTACCTGTGTAGCCGAGTGGATCGTTATATACTTCAACGAATCCATTGATATAATCAACTACTCCCTCTGTATCCTTAACCCAGTTGATATTGTAAAGCGACCACTCCTCAAGATCTCCAGTTTCGTAGTACTTGATAAGGTGACGCATAGCAGAAGCTTGCTTATCATTTTCAGTGTACTTAATTGCTTCATTCAGCCACTTCACCACCTCAACAAGCGCGTCATTGTAAAGTCCACCTATTTTATAAGTTTCTTCAACAATTTCATTATTCTCAAGCTTTACCAAACGTGAGTTAAGCCCGTACTCCACAGGGCTACGATCTCCCTTCACTTTGATAGAATCGAAATAAGCTCGAGCATCTTCAGTGGTAACTCCAGGACCATAAAAGTTCACTGAAGAACCTTCTACTAGTCCCTTTTCTCCATCAAGCTCTACCTTCTTAGAATGAACCGTCGGATCCATCATTACCTCGCGAATCTCAGCTGAACAAGTACTAGAAGTAGCTTCTAATAGAAAGTCAAGGTACTCACCGCTAAACTCAGGAATGTGCTTCTTGTTTGAGTAATGGTGGTGTATTCCATTAGAAAACCAAATCCTTTTTAAGTAAACTTCAAAGCGGTTCCAACCGATGGTCCCTCTATCACCATCGAATGACTCGTGTATAGATTCTAATAATCGACGAACACGAAGGTTGTAGCGATTGTTTTGGTCATACATCATATCACGACCACTGAGACCTGCCATGTTCAGGCAGTACACTAAAGCCTGCTGACTATCCGTTAAGTGCTCCCAACCTGGAACCTGATAACGAACGATTTTCAGATCAGCAAACTGCTCCGATTGCCATACAAACCCATTTTCATCAGGCTCTCCAGCCCCTTTATCAATGGTAGAAACATCTAATGTCTGGAAGTCCTCACCTTCGGGTGTAGAAGTACAACTTCCTAGGAAAACTAGGGCTATTAAAGCCAAAACTGGTATGGTTGAAAATATTTTACGCATAATCTTGAAAACGTATGTAGGGTTTTTAATCGACGGCAAGTTACAAGACTATCTTTGACCCACAGTACAGAACTCTTGCGTAAAACATCTATACTTCTATTAAGAGCATTTTTAGGTCCACTAGCTGTCACTTTTCCAGTGGCGCTATTCGTTCTCGACATGCAGTTTCTTTGGGTTTACGCCGACGATTTTATGGGGAAGGGAATAGAGCCTTGGGTGATAGCGAAAATGATTTGGTTTGCATCTGCGAGGATAGTTAATCTTGCTCTGCCCCTTGCTGTACTTGTAGCGAGCATTATGGCGCTCGGGAATTTATCGGAGCGAAATGAACTTACGGCATTGCAATCTGCGGGGATGCCCCTATTAAAAATCTTTCGGCCTTTAATAGTCCTGATGCTTATAATTTCGGGTGGCGCGCTTTGGTTTTCGAGTAGTGCTTGGCCAAATGCAAACGTCAAATTTAGGTCGTTGCTTTATTCGGTAACTCGCCAAAAACCGGCTCTCAACATTCGACCTAGCATTTTCTACACAGGAATTGAGGGGTTTGCAATCAGAGTTGCGAGCAAAGATTCGGAGGGGATGATGACAGACATTCTGATTCACGATCATAGAAATCTAGAAAATGGTTCGTCTCGAATTATTCGGGCCGAAAAAGGCAAGATGACACATGATTCTGGTCGTGAGGAGCTAATTATCGAACTTTACAACGGCTCGAGCTACGAGGAACAAACCGAGAAGAATGTTCGCCGAAAAGCGAAGCTCCACCCCCACATCACCTCGACCTTTGAGTCTCAAACCTTGAGGATAGACTTGCACTCATTAGATTTTGACCTAGCTGACGAGGGGCTCTTCAGGAGGTCTTATGAGATGATGTCCCTCCCGCAGTTGCAGGATGCTATCGATTCTTTAGGCCAAATGGCTGAAATCGAACGTACCGAAATTCTGAAATATGGTAGGCGAGCTGTGAGGATAATTAACGACTCAATATCTATTCCCACTACTTCGTTCACTATAGAATCAGATTCATCATTGACGTGGATGGCTGCTTTAAGTCGAGTCGAAAAAAACAACATTTTTTCTAAGGCGAAAGAGCTTTCAAGAAACCAAATGAGGGGTATCGAAAACGCTCTAGAAAAGGTTAACGGACGAAATTTAAGACGAGATAGACACGCAATTGAATGGCACAGAAAATTCATACTCGCGATTAGTTGTTTGGTTTTATTTTTCGTCGGCTCATCGTTAGGCGCATTAATTCGAAAAGGAGGCTTGGGAATGCCCGTAGTTATTGCCATTGGGGTGTTTCTTACATATTACATCATCTCAATGGTGGGTGAACAAATGGTCAAATCCGGCGCCCTCCCTCCCGCCATCGGCATGTGGCTCAGCACGATAGTTCTAGTTCCCTTTGCCATAATTTTAACCTATTTCGCAATGAAAGGTGGGCGACAATACTCAATGATTTTTCCTAAAATTTTTAGTTTTTATAATAAACCAAACCCTAAAGATGCGCATCCTACAACTTTGTCCTAAGCCCCCTCGACCAGCACGAGATGGTGGTTGCTTAGCAATGGATGCCCTCACTAGAGGCTTGTTAGCTGATGGGCACTCGGTGAGGTTGCTCGTTGCGAGTACTGAAAAACACCCGAACGAGCAAGAGAGCCTTGATCCGTTATATGTGGCTTCGACGAACTATCAAGCTGTCGAAATTGATACGGCGCTGAATATTGTTGATGCGTTGAGTCATCTTATAACTGGGGAGAGTTATCACATCGGTCGATTTCACGTACCAGATTTCGAGCGAGAGCTTGAGGTAATTCTACGGAACGAAGTATTCGACGTGGTACTTCTGGAATCATTATTTATGACGTCTTACGAACCCGCAATTAGACGGCTTAGTGACGCTAGAGTTATATTGAGAGCTCACAATGTAGAACATCGAATTTGGCAAGGACTTGTTGACGAATCTAAGATGGGACTCCGAAAGTTATATATCTCGACTCTTACAAAACAGCTTGCGGAATACGAATCTATTCGAATTAACGACTTCGATGCTCTTATCCCGATAACTGATGAAGATGCAGAGATTTTTCGTGAAATCGGTGCTACAATCCCCATTCACGTCACGCCATTCGGCATGGACTACGAAGATTCTAACGACACCGTCAATTCAGAAACTGTCGATCACGTATTTCATTTCGGATCTATGGACTGGCAGCCTAACATTCAAGGCGTAAAATGGTTGTTAGAGGAAGTTTGGCCTAAAGTGAGGAATGTAAACTCCGAAGCGAAACTAATATTAGCTGGACGCAAAATGCCCGCTTCATTCGTGACTAACGCGGAACTAGGCATAGAAGTAATCGGAGAAGTCGAGAGCGCCCAGGAGTTTTTAGACAGGCGCGGCATAATGACGATCCCCATCCACAGCGGTTCTGGAATGAGGGTGAAAGCTGTCGAAGGAATGTCAGCCGGACGACCCGCCGTGAGTACAGAAATCGGCGTTAGTGGGCTCGACCTCGAAAATGGCGAACACGCTTTAATAGCTAACTCCCCTACTGAATTCGCCTCGCACATTATCGAGTTACTCAACAACCCCGAGCTTTCGAACTCTATCGCTCAAAAAGGTAAAGCTCACATCAGGAATAAATTCTCAAACAAGAATATCGTTTCGAAACTAGTCAAATTCATTCATACCTTATAATTTATTGCAACCTGATTAACTTCGCAACATGAAAATTAAGAATTCTCTAGGTCAAATCTCGTTTGGCACATATATCATTCTCCTCGCAATTGTTTTGAGTTCAGCAGGTTGTAACGAAACTGCCTCCACAACCGACAACAATACCGTATTCAAACCTCATCCCGGAGTAGCTGGATTTGATTGGGGAAACGACCCGCTTGAGGTTTCGATCAACGAAGCTGTTCTTAAAACCGACATGGGAAGGGATACTTTGGACTTAATAAAAGAAGACCTCTACACATATTTTCATACAATGAACACTGGCGATTCCCTGGATTGGGAAACGCATTTAACTCATTTTCCGCTACATATGTTCAACGACACGGCTATGCTGAACAAGCAGTTCGCGGAAACTGTTCACTGGAGGGATAAGGGATTTTTAAATCGTATGGGCAAAGCTGATATTAAGTACGCGAGTAATTGGATTATTGAAGAAGACCAAATGGTCGCTATCTTAGGCTACAACGCCGACTTCTACCTCGATTTCCTCCCTCATTTCGAGGGAAATCCAGCTGGAATGAGATTTCTTCTCGAAGATAAATATGGGAGAGACAATATTATATTTAATAGCTCAGAAGAGGTTAATGCATTAGGTGATACAATCTCTATAAGGAACTGGCATGCAGACGCTTACTCGACTATTTTTGTCTTGAAGCCTCTTGAATCAATGCACTTCACCTTCCTTCCACAAGGGTTTAACAAAGCTAATTTCGGAGCGGATTTAATGAAGTCTGAAACTATGCTCGATTTAATGCGTCTAGCTAGAGAATACAAGAAGAGTATTACTAATGGAGGAAACTAATTGCTTTATACAAAATGAGTGGGATACGCTCAATAAAGTTATTGTGGGAACGGCTGAATCTTGGGGGGACGTCCCTTCTGCAGAGAATGCTGTAGACCCTAAATCTCGCGAGCACATTCTAGCTGGGACGTACCCTACGGAATCGGACGTTCAATCGGAGTTAGAGGGGTTAGTTAGATTGATGGAGGAGAACGGTGTAAAAGTACTTAGGCCTGTTGTACTGGAGAATCTTAATCAGGTGTTCTGTCGCGATGTCGGAGTGATGATTCGAGGGGTTTTGATTCGTTCATCGATGATTCCGGCTCGTAGTCCCGAGTGGAACGGGATAAATCAGATCTGCTCTGAACTACCTACTTCGAACGTTTTAACTCCTCCCGCCGAAGTAAGGATTGAGGGCGGCGATATTATACCTATGGGAAATGAAATATGGGTTGGTTATAGTGAAGAGCCCGATTTCAGTAATTTTAAGACTTCGAGAACGAATAAAGCGGCTGTGGTTTGGTTACAAGAACAATTCCCTGAACTGAAAGTAAGGGGATTTCAACTTAGCAAATCAGATAGTGACCCACGTCTCAATGCGCTTCACCTTGATTGTTGCCTGTGTCTACTTAGTGGAAGGCACGCTATTTTTCATCCCGAAGGATTTAAACTTCAAGAGGACAGAGATTGGATTCGCGAGAAATATAATGGGAATATTCATGAAATTGATGCTGAATCCATGTACAATATGCATTGCAATTTGTTTAGCCTCAACCCGACGACTATTGTTAGTGGAAAAGGATTTGATGGGGTAAATGCGCAGCTTAAAAAGTGGGGGTACGAAGTTCTTGAAACGCCATTTAACGAGACCGCAAAAATGGAGGGTTTATTTCGATGTGTAACTATGCCGATATTACGAGAGGAATGAAATCACAACGTACCGCAAATATTTTGATGATTCGACCTTCTGCATTCCGTATGAATGAAGAAACGGCCGGAAACAATTACTACCAACGGGTTTTAGATGATCTATCTCCCGAAACTGTGAATGACCTAGCTTTAGAAGAGTTCGATAATATGGTGGACGTTCTTAAAGCTGAGGGAGTCAATGTGATTGTCGTTGATGACAACCCCGATACGGACACTCCCGATTCTATATTCCCTAATAATTGGGTTAGCTTTCATTCGGATGGTCGAGTGGGACTATACCCTATGCATGCAAAGAACCGAAGGACTGAACGTCGTGAAGACATCCTCTTGGATCTCGATCACAACCTCGGTTTTACTATTAGCGAAATCGTAGATTTTACCGAGTTCGAAGAACATTCCGTATTCCTGGAAGGGACTGGAAGTATTATTCTAGACAGAATTCACAATAAAGCGTATGCAGCGGTAAGTCCACGTACAGACCGAATCGCATTCGAACAGTTTTGTGAGACCTTTGATTTAGATGGGATACTTTTCGAATCACTCCAAACTGTTGAAGGCAAACGCCAAGCCATCTACCACACTAATGTAATGATGTGCATAGGTACGGGTTGGGCGACGGTTTGCCTTGATAGCATAGATCACATCGAAGATAAAAAACTTGTTACTGACTCTCTATCTGAGGATGGTATTGAAATAATCTCTCTTAGTGAAGACCAAATCTCGCATTTTGCAGGCAATATGCTCGAAGTTGCCTCAACATTAGACAACACTCCTCGTATTATCATGAGCATATCTGCTCATCAAGCTCTCAACGATTCTCAAATCGAATCTCTTTCTAAATACGGTAAGATTATTTCAATCCCTCTCGATGTCATAGAAGCATGTGGAGGAGGATCTGCCCGTTGTATGATGGCAGAAATCCATCTCCCAGACACAAAGTAATGCTCAAAATTGATTCTATTATCGCACAATCTGTAGCTGATGCGTGCAACGAACTTTACGGCTCTCGCCCAGAACTGAATAAAATCTCTGTTCAAAGCACACGCTCCGAATTCGAAGGAAACAGGACTGTTGTAGTATTCCCTTTTACTCGACTAGCGGGTAAATCTCCAGAAGCTACTGGTGAACAAATCGGCACCTACCTCGTCGAAAACGACGATAATATTACAGACTTTCAAGTAGTAAAAGGTTTTCTTAACTTAAGTATTTCAGACAAATATTGGGCTGAAGCTCTTGGAGAAGCGGTTGCTGAGAAGGAATGTTTTGGGCTGCAAGCCTTGAAAAGCAAACCTCAGGTTATGGTGGAGTACAGCTCGCCTAACACGAATAAACCCATTCACCTTGGGCATATGCGGAATAATTTCCTAGGCTACAGTGTCTCTGAGATTCTCAAGGCTGCCGGTCATGATGTTGTTAAAGTCCAAATCATTAACGACCGAGGTATACATATCTGCAAGTCCATGATTGCTTGGAAGCTATTTGGAAATGGGGAAACTCCTACTTCCACTGGCGAAAAAGGCGATAAACTAGTAGGTCGATACTACGTAACTTTTGACAAGGAATTTAAAAAGGAAGTTGCAGATCTCATCGCTTCCGGCAAAGACGAGGAAACAGCTAAAACTGAAGCCCCTATCCTACTCGCAGCACGTGATTTACTGCACAAATGGGAAGCGGAAGACTCTGAGGTTCGCGAGCTTTGGTCTATGATGAATGGGTGGGTATACGACGGCTTCGACTACACCTACAAAGAGATGGGAGTCGATTTCGACAAACTCTACTACGAGTCCGACACCTACCTAATCGGTAAAGCACAAGTCGAAAAAGGCCTTGCTTCTGGCGCTTTCACCCAACGGGACGACAGTTCTATTTGGGTTGATCTAACTGACGTAGGACTTGACGAAAAGCTCCTCCTTCGTAAAGACGGCACAGCCGTTTATATGACGCAAGATATCGGAACGGCAATTCTTCGCTTTGAAGACTACCCCTCCATCGACCGTCAAGTTTACACTGTCGGCAATGAACAGGAATACCATTTCAAAGTTCTATTTGAGATCCTAGCAAAGCTCGGCTACTCCCAAGCCTCTCGCTGCCACCATCTCTCATACGGCATGGTTGAGCTACCCGAGGGCAAGATGAAGTCTCGAGAAGGCACCGTAGTCGATGCTGACGATATCCTTTTAGAAATGCGTACTTCAGCAGAAACTCTCGCTTCCGAAGCTGGCAAGCTCGAAAACATCCCTCCCTCAGAACGTGACGAACTTTATAAAAAAGTCGGTTACGGAGCCCTCAAGTACTTCCTCCTTAAAGTCGACCCGAAAAAATCGATGATGTTCGATCCCGCCGGCAGTATAGACTTTATCGGAAATACAGGCCCGTACATTCAATTCAATTACGTCCGCGCCCGTTCCGTACTTCGCAACGCCAGCATCGAAGACGTATCTACTCTCGCTCCCTCCTCTTCCGTTCATCTCGACGATACTGAGCGCGACCTTCTCATGACCGCCCTCTCCCTACCTACGGTAATCGAAGAGGCAGCCCGCACCTACGACCCCTCCCTCGTCGCGAACCTATGCTACGACATTACCAAATCGTACAGCCGTTGGTATCAAGACCACCCCATTATAAAGGAAGAAGATTCTGACCTTCGAACTGCTCGCCTCGCACTCTGTGCGCTTTGCAGTCAATCAGTAAAAACAGGAATGGGACTTTTAGGCATCGACATGCCTGAGCGAATGTGAGCCCCCACCTTATCTAAAAGCAGCGAGCTTATCCCGTGAAGCAATCTAAAGCGAAATAATCCCAGGTATTTTCGCGGCAGCCTCGTACTTCGAAAAGATTTCGTCCGCGTTCTCCACACGACACTTGATCGTAAACGATCTGTATTTACCTGTCTTAGAATCGCGGAAACTCAGCTTTGCCTTCACTCCGAAAATAGCTCGCAAAGTCGCCTCATTCTCATTCGCATTCGACACCACAAACTTGAACATATACTCACAAGGCCAAGTGTGAGTTTCATTGAGCTGCTTCCGCATACGCTCTCTATCTATCATCGGAGTTTTTTCTTCCTCTTGCATTTTACAAATTTAGTTTATCAGGCCAAACTTTTAGCATAAAAAAAAGGGCCGCCCGAAGGCAGCCCTTTTCTAATATTAGTAGATTGTCTTATTGACAAACGTTACCCCATAGTTGGAAGAAGTCAAGTAGGTCACTTACGTCAACCTCGTTGTCTCCGTTGAAGTCTCCAGGACAAGCGTCTGGGTACTGACAACCACAATCCAAGTTCGCAGCAGCGTCGTAGTTAAGAGCTCCAGCATCCATACAACCGATGAATAAACAAGAACCATCATCTAGAGTAGCTCCAGCGTTGAAGTTTACAGCAGCTGCATCAGTACAACCGTCTGTTAGACATGCGAAGTCACATGAACCATCCTCAACGTTAGCTTCGAAATCGTAGTTACATGCATCGATGTAAGTACAACCTTGAATCTCTTCTTCATCACATATACCGTTTAAGTTCAAGTCATTAATACAAGTACCATCACAGTTATGGAAAGCCGCAGCGTACCAACAAGAACCATCTTCGATAGTTGCTGTAGCGTCGTAGTTACAAGCAGCAGCGTCTGTACAACCAGCGCATGAGAGAGACTCACATGTACCATCGTCGTCAGTAGCAGCAGCGTCGTAGTTACAAGCAGCAGAATCTGTACAACCAGCTATCTCTAGCTCGTCACAAACTCCATCACCATCAGCATCGTTGAAACAAGCTCCATCACAGTCATACACATATGCTGTAGCAGCTCCGTCACAACTTCCAGTGAAGTCGTGAACTCCAAGCCCAGTCCAATCATTGTTTGGAAGAACTATCCACTCAGAGTTTGCAGCATCTGTACCAGCAGAAGTCAACCAGTCTCCAGCGTTTCCGCTATTAACATCAGACTTACGGATTAGAGAGTGGTTTTGTGTTCCGTTATTAACACCAGCCACAGCCCATCCAGAACCTGGATCACCGTTCCAATCTCCAATAGCATCAATCTGTACGAAAGAAGTTGTTGTTCCTAATACAAGGATGTATCCGTCATCACCGTTTGATAGGTAAGGATGGAAGTGATCAGCTTGAGCAGTAATGATAGGATCCGCATTTGCGTGAGCAATTACATAAACATCTCCAGCAGCAACAGTTGCTCCCGCAGGGAATGTGTTCCAGAACTCGTAAACACCAGGTGTTGTAGGAGCATTTGACACACTAGGATAAGCGTAAGCTGTCAGATCAATAGCTGCATCAGTAGGGTTGTAAATCTCTAGGAACTTGTTGCTTGCTGATCCTTCAGCATATCCGCTAAAGAACAGACCACAAGCAGGAGCTCCACCAGGAAGTTCAGTTAATTGTAGGTAAGTACAAGAACCATCTTCGTCAGTAGCAAGAGCATCGTAGTTACAAGCTGTAGCATCTGTACAACCTAGAACTTCGAACATATCACAAACACCATCACCGTCAGTATCAACTAAACAGTTGCCTAAACAGTCGTAACCAGTAGCAGGTGGTGTTCCAGTACAATCACATGTACCAGGAGCAATTCCTGTTCCTCCACATACTCCACACTCGTCGAGTACGTTTCCGTTACAGTCACAGTCACCAGCAGGGATACCTGAACATCCACAGTCGTAGACAGCACCAGGTCCGTTACAAACTCCACACTCGTCTAGTGCACCTACACATGGATCAACATCGTCACAGATGAGGTCACCATCAGCGTCAGCTGTACATGGTCCTCCACATACACCTAAAGCGTCTAGTTGGTTTCCTAAACAGTCACAGTCACTTGCAGGGATACCAGTACCTCCACAAACTCCACACTCATCATTAACTGCACATGAACCATCGTCATATGTAGCAAGAGCATCGTAGTTACAAGCTGTAGCGTCTGTACATCCACATCCTACAGTACCGAACGATAAGTTCAATAGTAGCTGTTGAGATGAATCTCCGTTAGGGAATATTTGAGTGTACAGTGAACCTGTGATGTTTCCATCAGTAGTTAACTGAGCAACAAGTACTCTGTTATCTGCTCCAGCGAAACCATTGCTCACATTGTTAAGTGCGAACCAGCTACCTCCGAAGAAGCTATTTAGCTCAAGATCACCACCAGCTTCGAAATCAGTAGTCCAAGTATCTCCTGCAGCGACAGCTGTAGAGATAGAACCTTCTCCAGCAACTGGAGCTTGATCGATACCGATAGTCAACCAACTATCCTGTTCTAATTCAGGGAATAGTGCGAAGAATAATGGATTAACCAAATCAGCAGTTAGACCACCCATAGCACTCTGGAAGAACGAAGTTGTCGTTCTTAAGAATGAAGGATTAGCAACATCACCAGATATAGATGAAACGAAGTCTGTAGGACCAGGAGTAGTTACATACACACGGTATGTAGTTGTCACTCCGTCAGTAGAAACTTGCTCTAATTGTAATCCAAACCCATTTGCACCTCCACCAGCATTATCACAAGAACAGTAGTCACATGAACCATCCTCTTGAGTTGCAGCAGCGTCGTAGTTACAAGCTAATGCATCCATACAACCTAGGCATGAAGTGTAATCACA
>DQRJ01000137.1 GCA_015663855.1 Flavobacteriales bacterium
ACACGCATCCCCGCAGCGGCTATTTCTACCGTTGATGCTCGTAAACTTGCCCAACTATATAGAACCGATCCACATCTAAAAGTTACATTTCAAATGAATTGTAAGGCATTACCAGATGTAGAACAAGGAAACGTTATTGGAGAATGGACTGGTTCGAAATTCCCTGATGAAATCATAACGCTTGGCGGCCATCTCGACTCATGGGATATAGGAGAGGGTGCACACGATGACGGAGCTGGCATAGTTCACACAATAGAAGTATTACGAGCTCTAAAAGCAATAGGATATACCCCTCGAAGAACACTTCGTTTCGTTCTTTTCATTAACGAAGAAAACGGAAATAGGGGCGGAATTAAATACGCTGAAATCGCTGCAGAAGATCTAGCTCGAAATGAAAAGATTCACGTAGCGGCAATGGAGTCCGATGCGGGAGGGTTTTCACCTCGAGGTTTCAGCATGGACGCACCAGACACTTTGGTCAATATTGTAAAAAGCTGGCAGCCCCTATTCGAGCCATACAACTTACACAGGTTCAAGAAGGGTTGGTCTGGAGTAGATATAGGCCCATTAAAAAAACTAGAGAGACGACCATTATTAATCGGACTCGTTCCTGATGGACAACGATACTTTGATTTTCACCACAGTGCGTCAGACGTTTTTGAAAACGTTCACAAAAGAGAACTGGAATTAGGTGCAGCCACCATGGCATCGATGATAATGCTCATCGATAAATACATGCCCGCCCCAACGAAATAAATTATTTCTAAAAGAAAAATAACTAAGACCTGGATTTTAATGCTGACGCATAAAACCTAAAAAAAATAGGGTTTAAAAGAACAACTTCTTTAGGGGGGAAATGAGTGTTTATAGTTAAACACTGGCGCTCAGTGTATAAACTGCACTATCTGAGCTCCTATAAATCATACTTATTTTCGTAGCTTTTCGAACTTAAATCGACACTCGGGAATAATTCGCTCAGAAAAATGAAAACACAAGAAACTAACTATAGCGCTCTCGCAACGCTGACTACTGTATTTTTCTTTTGGGGGTTTATTGCCGCAGGGAATAGCATATTTATTCCATTCTGCAAGAATTATTTCTCTTTAGATCAGTTCCAATCGCAGCTTATTGACTTCGCTTTTTATCTCGCTTATTTCTTGGGCGCACTAGGTCTTTTCGCAGTGGGGTCATCTAAGGGCAAAGATATTGTGGGGAGTTGGGGTTATAAGAGGAGTATCGTTTATGGATTGGTTTTCTCGGCCTTAGGGGCGGGTGCGATGATAGTATCTGTCTACTTAGATAACTTCCTCGGAATGTTGCTAGGTCTATTTATAGTTGCTCTGGGATTTTCTCTGCAACAAACATCTACGAACCCTTTCATGATCGCCTTAGGGGATCCGAAGACGGGAAGTAATAGGATAAACCTCGGAGGAGCGGTGAATTCACTCGGAACAACTCTCGGGCCACTTGTGGTTGCTCTCGCGCTTTTCGGGTCGGCTTCAGCGGTAGACGATAGCATGATAGCTTCTCTTAGCATGTCTAAAGTCATTATTCTTTACGCAGGGGTCGGAGCATTATTCCTTGCTGTAGCATTGTTTCTAGGCACTTCTAAAAGCGTTCCAGACGGAATTAACGATGAGGTACCAGAAAAAGCTAACAATGCACTTTACACTCTACTTGCAATGACATTAGGTCTAGTAGTTTGCTTCTCCCCTGTATTCAACAGCTATAGGTTCGAAGTAGAGGAGTCGGCAAAAGCTTCGTTAGAAATCACTCGCATGATGTGGCTAGCGGGAGGTCTTCTAGTGGTGGTTCTCGGGATTTTATTTGCTCATTTTAAGTCGGCGAAAAGTTCTAAAGGGTGGGGAGCCATGCAATATCCTCAGCTCACTCTGGGAATGATGGCCATTTTCGTTTATGTGGGTGTCGAAGTAGCTATCGGGTCTAACCTCGGAGAATTCCTGAAGCAACCTTCATTTGGAGGGTACGAATCCTCGGAAATCACTCCGTTCGTGGCGATGTTTTGGGGTAGCTTGATGATAGGACGTTGGGTCGGTGCCGTAAATGTTTTTCCTGTCACAGACAATCAAAAACTCCTACTGAAATTCACTGTCCCCTTCATCGCTTTCGGTGTCGTTATGGGGGCTACGTATCTGGCTGGCTACGAAATTTCAGTGCTGAAATGGTACTTTATCTGCATCTTAGCCCAAATCGCAGCTTTCATCCTCACCAAAGACAAGCCAGCCCTTACTCTGGGCGTATTCGGATCTTTAGGCGTCATCGCAATCGCAGTTGCTCTTAGCACTGACGGAATCATCGCTGTTTACGCTCTTCTCAGCTGCGGACTCGCATGTTCTATCATGTGGCCATGTATATTCTCTCTCGCAACAGCCGGATTGGGAAAGTACACTAGCCAAGGCGCCGGCTTCCTTGTTATGATGATACTTGGAGGAGCCATCCTACCTCCTATACAAGGGAAACTCGCTGACCTCGAAGCTGTAGGCATTCAAAACTCCTTCATAATTGGAGGTCTTTGCTTCGCCTAT
>DQRJ01000090.1 GCA_015663855.1 Flavobacteriales bacterium
CCTTGGTCCACCTACAAGATGAGTGGCTGATGAGTCTGGGTGCGTTGCCGATGTTGAGAGATTCCAGTAATGAAAGCGGGCGCCTAAATGCGCATTCAATTCGCCTTTTGCTGTTTCTATAGACCAAGTGTCTTGAACGAACCCAGTGATTCTATTCGACCTTACATCGTTCGAAGTTCTAATTACGTTTTCGAACACCAGGGGTCTGAATGGTTGCAGCCCCGGATCAATATATCCCACACTATCCTGGGGGTGAGGAGAGATGTATCCTGCGCTATCTACAAACGACCACTCGTTTAAGTCATCGAGTATGATTTCGGTAGACCCCTTGATTCCGTATTCTAAGAAATGTTTTCCTTGACCGATATCAACTGCACCTTTGATAGCTGAAGAAAGCACAGTGGCTTCGAGTTGGTTTCGAGCATGATTTAAAAAACCTCCTACTCCAAGATTCTCTGCGGATTCTCCGAAATCGTCCGATCCGGGGTCGAGTTCAAGTTCGTCAAGCCAATATGCCCCAAGAATATCAAACGACTCATTTTCAACTGTTCTAAAGGCCGAATTAATCCAGCGAAGTCGAGTTGTTTCGGTAATTCTCTCGAATGCGATAGCTCCAAAACCGGTTTGGTACGACGTTTCTTCTTCTCCGTCAAAATAGATCTTTAGTCGTAAAGCATTGTTTATCGTCCCTATATCGGTTTCACGAGTTTGTGGAACGAAGTGGTAATTGTTTTGTCCATAAACTCCTAGAAACTGAATTTCCCAGGGACCATAGCCATCGGGATTCCATGTAATATATGTTTGTCCGTCTAAGTAGGTGGGGTTGTACTCTCCCGTTTCGTCTAAAGTCCCTAAAATGTATGAATTATTGCGATACCTAAATCCCGTATTTATACTAATCTTCCCTCCAGGACTCACTCCATCGTGTTGAAGTTGGCCTCCCATAAGACTCGCCGTCACTTGGGTTCTACGTTCTTTCGGTTTTCTATAGTGAATATCAAGAACCGAGCTAAGTTTATCGCCATATTTGCTCTCAAATCCACCCGCGCTGAATTGAATCCGCTGCACCATATCAGGATTTGGAAAAGAAAGCCCCTCTTGTTGCCCACTCCTCACAAGAAACGGTCTGTAAACTTCTATATCATTAACATAGACCAAATTCTCATCGAAACTTCCTCCCCTCACATTATAGGCGCTACTTAATTCGCTTGTAAAGTTAACGGGCGCTTGTAAAAGCACATCCTCTACCGTACCCCTAGGTGTAGGTATGCGACTGGCTATCCTAGCGTCGATTCTTTGTATGGAAGCGTTTTTAGAGCCATTTCCCTCAATTACTGCTGCGTCTATCGCAACCGTGCTATTAAGTATAATCTGAATATTTATCGCATTCCCTCCTTCAAAATCTAAAGGGACCTCTTTTATTATGTAGCCTATCATCGAGCAGCGCAGAGTCCAGGGCCCTGATGAAGGTAGTTCTAGTTCGAACCGTCCGAAAGCGTCAGATGAAACTCCGAGTCGTGAGTTCTGAAGTACTACTATTGAAGCTCTGGGTAGTAGCTCACCGTCGTCACCCCGGATGTTTCCAGACACAGTAAAGTCGGTTTGGCCTAAAAGTGTAGTGACACTAAGGCAAGCCAATGTGAAAAGCGACAATATGTGACTAGTGGCTAACATCTCACATTAATTCCCCTTGAGGTCGCCGTTCTTGATAGCTTGTATGAAACGAGCCCAAGCAACAGGGTTTAAGAGGTTAGTTGTAGGCATGCTTCCTTGTGTAGAGTAATCCTGAGCCATCTGCCTAAGGCTTTGAGTGCTAGCTGCTTGCCCGTCTAGTCCGACATCTATCAGTCTATCGTAAATATCGAACGGGTCGAGCGCTTGCTCGCCTATCGCGTACATATCGTCATCAAGTCCTAACGCCATAAAATCTTTCTTAAATGCATCGCGAGAAGGCCAAGGATATATGTATGCATTATTTATCATTATGGTGTCGCGCCCCATGGGTTGCACAAGGCTGATTCGACTACGCTCTCCGCCATGTGGAATCATAACTTCACGAGAAATGTATCCAGTGCTTGAAAAACGCAGAGTATCTCCCTCAAGTATAGGAAGACTGAAAAACCCTTGAGAATCCGTCATAGTCCCTCTTGAGTCACTCACTCTATAAACGGTAGCGTAGGCCAAAGGCATAAGTGAATCGCCTGTCACCACAAGCCCGCTCACCTGAACCACTTCGATAGTAGTAGAGTCTGTTTGGGCTGAAGCTGTCGAGCTAAAAAGTAGTCCTCCAGCGAAAATAAAAAGCGATAAAATATGTCTAGTTAGATGCGGCATTCGATGCGTCAAGTTAAGCTTGTTCAGTTTTAAATTCACTCGTTACGTGGAATGTGATTTCCGGGAAGTTAGTCATTTCCATTTGTAATAAGAATGGGGAAGGAGCGAGGTAAACTTCGTTTCCGTCTTTGTCGATTACTAGGTCGTTCGCTTTAATTCTTCGGAATTCTCCGAGCTTTTCTTCGTTGTCTGAAACTAGCCAGCACGCCTTGTGGTAAGGTTTCGATTGGAATTCACATTTCGCACCGTACTCGTGTTCGAGTCGGTATTGAATTACCTCGAACTGGAGTTCCCCGACCGTTCCCACGATCTTGCGATTTCCCGCCGTGCGAATGAATAACTGCGCGACCCCTTCGTCCGTTAGCTGCTTAATGCCTTTTTCGAGTTGCTTGCTCTTCATCGGATCTTTATTGACAAGTTCCTTAAAGATCTCTGGACTGAAACTCGGAATGCCCCGGAATTGTAGATCCTCGCCCTCGGTTAAGGTGTCGCCAATTTTAAAGTTCCCTGTATCGTATAGCCCCACAACGTCTCCTGGCCAAGCTTCTTCAACCACGCTTTTATCTTGTGCGAGGAAGGTTACTGGGTTAGAAAATTTGAGCTTTTTACCTAGGCGAGTATGCTTGTAAAATGTGTTCCTTTGGAACTTTCCAGAACAAACTCTAAGGAATGCAATCCTATCCCTATGTCGTGGATCTATGTTCGCGTGTATCTTGAAGACGAAGCCCGTAAGCTTCTCTTCCTCAGGGTGTACGAAGCGAGTGCTAGTTTCTACAGGGCTTGGATCAGGAGCAATCTTAATGAAGGTGTCGAGCATCTCCTTTATGCCGAAGTTGTTTACAGCGCTACCGAAAAACACAGGCGCGACCTCTGCATCGAGATAGGGTTGTGGATCCCACTCGTCATAAACGCCATCGATTAATTCTACGTCCTCTCGAAGTTGGTCTGCATGCTCTCCTATGAGCTCGTCGAGCTGGGAATCTGCTAGGTCTTTTATGCCGATGACATCTTTCGCCATCTTTGTTTTATCGGCTTGGAAAAGACGAACGTTGTGGTCAAATAGATTGTAAACCCCTTGAAATGTTGCCCCTCCGCTAATAGGCCAACTAAGAGGTCGAACCTGTATGTCTAACTTCTCCTCTAACTCATCTAGTAAATCGAAAGGATCTTGCCCCTCGAGGTCCATCTTGTTCACGAAAACGATAACGGGAGTTTTGCGCATACGGCAGACCTCCATAAGACGCTCGGTTTGGGCTTCAACTCCTTTAACACAGTCAATAACAAGAATGACGCTATCTACAGCGGTCAAAGTTCTGTACGTGTCCTCCGCGAAATCCCTGTGACCCGGTGTGTCTAGAAGATTTATGAGCATATCCTTATAGTGGAAAGCCATAACTGACGTCGCCACAGAAATACCACGCTGCCGCTCAATCTCCATAAAGTCGGAGGTGGCAGTTTTCGTGATTTTATTATTCTTTACAGCCCCGGCCGTTTGAATCGCCCCTCCGAAAAGAAGAAACTTCTCTGTAAGAGTAGTCTTTCCAGCGTCAGGGTGGGATATAATGGCGAAGGTTCGCCTCTTTGCAATTTCTTCTTTAATCTGCGACATGTGCGGGCAAAAGTACGATTTTATCTACGGTCAGGACGAAGAGTTACCTCAGAATAAATCCCTTTACCATTCGCTTCAATTGCCTGTAAAACAGCTTTAGCAATAAATTCTGGTTTCATGCCGGAATCGAAATTCGGTTTGTAATCGTTGCGCAGTTTCTCGTTTTGAGTCCTCTCAATAAAAGGAGTATCCACAGCCCCGGGGTTAATGGTGGTAATGGCCAGTTTATCAGTGTATTCAATCCTTAAAGATTCACTTAATGCCAAAACAGCGTGCTTCGTTGCACAGTAAACGCCACTATTAGGAAATACGTGGCGGGCGGCGACGGATCCGATATTTATGATTTGGCCTTTAGATTCAAGCAAATGGGGGAGGGCGAAGTGCAGGGTTTTAAGGACGCCAGTAACATTCACGTCTATCATAGCCTCCCATTCATCTAGAGGCGCCATTTCTAAAGGGTTGAAGTAGCCTATGCCGGCGTTAGGTATGAGGATGTCGATCCCTCCGAATTCATCCACACAGTTCTCAATGGCTTTCTTTAGATCTTCTTTATTAGTTACGCTCCCTACCGAGTAGTAGAGCTTTCCCGAGCTACCAGCTGCGTTGTCTTTCAGGGCTTGGAGTTCGTCTTTTCTTCTAGCGAATGCATAAACATTATGCCCAGCAAGACATAGCGTTTCAGCAATGCTTGCACCGATTCCGCTTGAAGCTCCAGTTATAAAAATCGAGTAAGGTCGAGTCATAAGTTTGTTGTTATCTCGGGTTGTTATTCCATTGAGCGAATCCTACGACTCTGTCGTAACCTTCGAAATCGGCATAGTAAAGTATAACCGTGTATAGATTATCAGTAGCGAAGTGATTGCCCTCTATATCTGCAGTCAGTCCGACTTCAAATTCGGGAGCACTTGAGTCCTTAACGAGGTAAAAGAAGTTATAGTATCCTTGCTTAAGTAGAAGCTTCGCTTCGTAGGACGATTTCGGGGAGTTCCAACGCATTTGGTGTGTGGGGAGACATTTTCCGTCACTTATCTCTCCGAAAATGTATATGTTTCTGTCGTGAATTTCATAGGGCATCGGAAGGGAGAAGTGGGTCATGGTGTAGTCGCTTCCGGTGTGAGCTTCGTATCTGTCGTTTGAGATTACGAATCCTCCATTAATGTCTGGGAGCGAGGTGTGGTATGTGTAGGTTCTTCTTTCGCTCGGTTCGAGTAGATGGTGGAACGAGTCATCTCCCTCGGCTATTCCGGCTATGCCTCTGGCGGTATAGCTAAGGCTCTTAAGATCTGCGAAACGATATGAATTACCCCCCGGAAATGTGTACCCAACTTGTGAGTAGTCTATTTCGCGTCCTTTAATAAATCGAGGCGTTATCCCTGAGAGGGCGTTATCCCAACGACCATTTTGTAATACTGTAGCGGTAAGATTCGAGTACGGGTCGAGAAAAGCATAGTTCTCTTCCTTTACTATGAACGAAACATCTTGATGAGTACGCCTTAACGCAACATCAATGGGCTCAACAACTTTCGCCTCCACGAAACTTAGATCTTCATAGACAACGAACCTCCGCGATATTACCACCTCCTCAGAGTCGTACGGGTCGAAAACTTCAAGTACATAATTCCCGCTTCGAGTCAAAATTAAATCCTCTCTCGGCAAATCAATTGAATAATGAGTATAATTGACTTTCGTCCCGAAGCTGTCCTCCATTACGTCAATCACTACATTGTGAAATCCGTCGATGTATTCGCTTGGGTGTAAATCACTGTACCACCAGTCGTGCGTGCAGTGGAGGATCCTCAAGTTATAGGTAGCGTATGCTGCGCTCAAGTCGTCGAACATAAAGGTGAGTACTCCTCCTTCAAGTGGTATGAATGGCGTCGCAATAGGCAGGCCTTTCGGGTGTAACGTGACTGAGGATAATCCGTATTTTGACTTATTTAACTCCACTCTTTGAGACCAAACCCCATCAGACATGACCCCAACAAAAGTTCCCAATAAAAATACAATTCTCCAATTAATCATGCGCCAAAGTTCGTAACTCGAACTTATGTTTTGACAAGAGTGTATCTTATGTAGTGCAGAGGTATTATCTTTGCGCCCGAATTGAATCAATTCCACGAGAAATGAGCCGTATACAACGGATAAAGAAAGGTGTCGACATTCGTATGAGTGGTCGTCCCTCAGAGACAGTTAATGTAGCTCCTGCAGCAACAACTTATGCTGTCAAACCGCCTGATTTTACTGGGCTTTTGCCTAAACTAACCGTTCGTGTGGGCGATGCTGTTAAAGCTGGGACTTCGATATTTTTCGACAAGAAAATGTCATCGGTTCAGTATGTTAGTCCTATATCAGGAAAAGTTAAAGAAATCGTCAGAGGAGCGAAACGTCGCATTTTAGAGGTCGTAATCGAAGCAGATAAAGAGAACTCAAACGTAGATTTTGGAGTTTTAGACGTTTCGAAATCTGATCGAGAGGCAATTTTATCGCGAATTCTTGAAGGCGGAATGTTTCCTTTCTTTAAACAGCGTCCTTTCGATATTGTTGCGAATCCTAACGATAAGCCCCGCTCGATTCACATTAGTGGCTTCGATTCTTCACCTCTGGCCGCAA
>DQRJ01000016.1 GCA_015663855.1 Flavobacteriales bacterium
AGCTTTAATGAGCTTGAGAGCGCTATCTTGAGCGTTAATGAGTGGGTTGTCACTAACGTGTATCCAGTCCACATAATTTGTTGTTTCGATATACTCAATCCATGGCTCCGTCTCGAAGTCATTTCCGATAGCGTAAATCTCAAGGCCTTTGTCATGCCATTCCTCGTAGATGCGTTGGAGGACCGGCATTTCTTTTTTGCAATGTCCGCATGTACTTTCCCATATGACCATTATTGTGTACTTCGCTTCAATGTCGTGAAGTGATTCCCAGGTCGTTCCATCAAGTCCGGGTAGTGTTATGTCGTGGGCGATATTTCCACATATAGAAAATCTTAGGGCTTCTGCACGGTCTATTATCTTCTGAAGTTGCTCGTCGTCAAGCCATTTTACCTGGCCAGTAACGTAATATTCATTTACGAGTTCGACAAACACTCTGTCCATGCACATAACTTTCGAAGATTCACTTTCGAATGTCATATGGTGTAAAATGTACTTGAACATGTCTGCGTTTCCTGAAACTTGGGAGAGAAGATTCCTAGCTTCGAAGAAGAGAGTGTCGGGGTCGGGAGGGATGACTTGACTCCACCAACGTTCGAGGATTTGGTGGAAGGAACCGTCTCGCACTAAACGAGGGTCCGAGAAGTCTACACGGTCCCAATAGTGATTTCTGTACCACATGTAATTCCAGAATCGTTCATCTTCAACTCCTGCTGGTAGGGTAGGGACTTTAGGGTCACGTAACATTCCCATGTATTTCCCGAAAAGAAAATCACGAGGGTCATCAATTAAAGCGTCTTGATATTCAGTAACCTCTGAATTCATTAGGTTCATGGCATTACGTGCAATCTCAACTTTCAGAGGGCTAGACGTTGAGTCGTTTAGAACGGCATCGTGTGGAATTCGTTCTTCTCTTTTCGTGTTTAGAAAGTCTAGGTAGTCGTAAAATATTTTGTTTTCCTGACTTTCAATTATTTCCATGTCGCCTTGAGGGTTACTCATGGTGGTGCGAAATTGCATAGGTTCGTTCACGAACATTATGTCGAAGAAGACAGGACCAGGCAATACAATAGCGTATTTGCCACATTCATCAAAGGGCTTCGCATCGAAAGTGAAGTGACCGCTTGCGTCAGCAATAGTAGTGTCGCTGTAATAAAGCCTCGAACCATAGTAATTTGCTAGATAAACAGTGTCTGCACCAAGACCTTCGACAGTGACGTCGAGGTTATTTGTGGTTTGGGCTGATAGAGGATTGCTGAAAAGAGAAATGACTCCAACGGCAGTAACAATTAATAAGCTCTTCAAATTCATCTTTGCAGATTGAGGATTTAATAGATTCCTTGTTTAAGAGTACGCAATTTAATGCTCACCTTTGCTCAAACAAATCTCAGATGAACATTATTCGTACCACTTTCACACATCTTGTCACTAACGGCCCCTTGAATGGTGATATTCACAAGGTTCCTGATGATGTTGAGAAAAAGGGGGTCGTGGTTTTTGCCCATGGATACAAGGGGTTCAAGGATTGGGGGGCATGGTGGGTGATGGCTGATGCGTTCGCTAAGGATGGTTGGGATTTTTTGAAATTTAATTTCAGTCATAACGGACATATTATGCCAAACCTCGATGATTGTTCCGACGAGTCCGCTTGGAGTAACAACACCTACTCAAAGGAAGTTGTCGATTTACAGGAAATCCTAAAGTATTCCAGAGAGCTTGTTCCCGATGGTGGGCGCTTAATCGTGATGGGGCATAGTCGAGGAGGAGGGATAGCTTCACTTGCGGCATCAACTTCTGACGTAGATGCATGTGTATTGCTTGCTTCAGTCTGTGATTTCGGATCAAGGTTTCCTGAGGGTGAGGCTCTTGATAAATGGCGAGCTTCCGATAGCTGGGAAATATTGAACGGCAGAACGATGCAAATCCTAGTTCATCCATTCGCTTTTTACGAAGACTTCGAAGCAAATTCCGAAGCGCTTAACATCGAACGCTCCATCCGTTCATTACAAATCCCCCTACTTGCTATTCACGGAGATAACGATACAGCAGTCCCTGACACCGAAGGCCGTAACCTTGCGTCTTGGGCTTCTAATGGGCGATTCGTGTCTATACCGGACGCGGGTCACACGTTCGGCATCTCACATCCATGGATCCAAGATTCATTGCCGCTCCACGCTGAAATGGCAACAGATGAAATTCTGCAATTCCTTTCAAAACTATAGTCCCCCAAGACTATGCTGTCAGAGGTTGCTGAATAAATCATGTTTCAAAAAAAAGAGCCACCCCGTTTGGAGTAGCTCTTAATCTTAAAAAAGTAGTCTTATTATTTGCTTACAACAAGTTTACGCATCGTGCGTGAATTGTTAGAAGTAAGCTCAACTAAATAGATTCCGTTGTCTAAGTCAAGCTCGATGCGTTGACCAGAACTAAGATTAGATACAGCAATCTCTTTCACGATCTGACCGTTTAGTGCCATGATGCGAATTATTCCGTATGAGGTGTTACTAGTGATTTGAACGAAGTTGCTTGCTGGGTTTGGACCAAATGATAGATCAAGCTCAGAGACTTCACCAATACCATTAATCACGTCACCAGTCTCAACAACTACAACATCATCTATGTAGTAAAGACCAGGAGTTGTCCCGTCTCCGTATCCGAAGAAGTTAACTCCACCGATGATGCCGTCAAAAGCAACATTAGCGAGGTATTCTCCACCGATGTAAATTTCTGCTCTATCGTTTACGGGATCCATTCTCAATGAAATAGAAGTCCAAGAATCTTGGGTGTATGCTCCGTAAGCTAGTACAACTTGGTCAATTCCGAAAGTTACCTGACCGTTAGCAGCTAGAGTAAAGTCGAAAGCCCATGCAACTCCAGGAGTAAGTTCTTCTTGAACGTTCATGTAAGCTGAGTTTCCAGATGGAACGTATACGTTGTAGCTTACTTCATAAGCTGTCTCAAGCCCTATAGGAAGGTAAACGTCCATAGGCCCGCCAGATGCTGAACCGAAAATCTTTAAAGATTGCGTTCCTGAATTTGCCTGCTCGTCACTAATTTGGCCATCCTCATCAGTACCTGGTGCGTTAGTCCAGGTAGTCCAAACAGAACTAGCCACACCGATATAATCACCAACGGCATAAGAATCAAAGTTCTCCTCTAGTAAAGGGGTTTGGCCAAAAGCAGAACCGAAAACGAGAAGAGCACAAGGGAGTAAAAACTGTTTCATTGAATATAATTAGAATGTAATATACGTACTTAAGCGCACAAATTAATCAATTTGACTTTAAGTTCGATGAAAAGTTGGCTGTACCTTTCGAAAATGTCGAAAAAAGTTATGAAAGGGAATTTGAGAAAGATGAGCACCGAGGTAGCTGCTGATGACGTTGGGGTAATTAGTTACTTTCTTGAGACGTGTGATATTCTTGAAAAAAACGAGAGAATCCCTATAAATGATTGGGTAGGAAAGAGGTTGATTTGGACATTTGATGGGGTTGTAAATTGTGTCGTAACTGGAGTGGAGATGGATAGGGCGTATAGAATGGGGATGTGCAAAAAGGCTTTCTTCGACTCGCCAATGTCGTGTCCTTCAATTATTAACCCTGAGTTGAGCACAATTCATACGGGAGAAGTTTTAAGGGATCGAGATTTTGAGGAGCGATATCATAACGTACCTCACGTAGTTTACTTGAGTAGGACAGATAAACTCAAGGTGGGGGTGACGGGGTTCGGGCGCGAGCAGTTTAGATGGAACGATCAAGGAGCGGTCGAAGCAATTACACTTTGCGTAACACCTTATCGGCAGCTCGCTGGAGAAATAGAAGTTGCTATGAAGGAGTATTTAAACGATAAAACGTATTGGTTAGGGATGTTAAAGGACGTTGAAAGAAATCCCGATGAGCTTTTAGAGCTTAAAGATGAGTGCTTTGAGCATTTAGGGCCTGATTATGAGCCGTTTTTCTCGGATGACGACACTGTACATAGAATTTATTATCCTGTGTCGAATTATCCGAACAAGGTTAAGAGCATTAAGCTTCATGCTACGCCGAAAGGAGAAGGGATTCTTGCAGGGATAAAAGGACAATACTTAATCTTCACAGATGGAAGGGTTCTAAACATCAGAGCGCACGAAGGGGCAAGGGTTCAGTTTGAAGTAGAGTAGTTTAATTTAGAGTTGGGTCGCTTGGAGATTCTGCAATATGAGTGTACCCTGGTCCCATACCTCGGATAAGTTGTTTCCAAAACTCTTCGTTTTCACCTTCGGTCGACATTATTTCCTCAGTTGAGGCACGGGTGACGAACCATGATCGACTGCGAATTTCATCGGCAAGTTGAGAGTTAGACCAACCTGAGTATCCGATGAAAAACCTATAAGACGTGAAGCCGGATTTGATTTGGGCTGTTAAGTCATCAAAGTCACCACCCAAATAAATGCCGTCAGCCACTTTTTGACAATCCTTAATAGAATCACATGTGTGGAGGTAATAGAGGTTCGAGTTGTTGACCGGTCCTCCTATGCTCACCCTAGATTTATCCTCTTTTAATTCTTTAATAATGTCAGCGATTTTTACGTCCACAAAATTATTTAACACTAATCCGAAAGCTCCGTCTTTATTGTGCTCGCACAGCAATACGGCCTTGCGCCCGAAGTATGGGTCGTCAAGGAAGGGCTCGCTGAGGAGAACGTCACCTACTTTAGGCTTAGCATTTTCTGTGGGAGTAAAGCGTATCATTTCCAAGTAATGTTGTAAAGTTCAATCATTTATCCCGAACTTGAAAGCCCTATACAGCCTAATTTCTAAAGAATGTTTGGTAAAAGTTCTAATTCTTCGATTTTAAACTTCATTGGACGTCGATTTGACGACGTCGTTATTTCCGGAAATGCCGTTGCGATTCGTTTGAGAAGAGAGCTTGTAGGGGCGACACCACAACAGATACGGGGGGCGATAGAAGGTGTGTCCAGATTAAACCCTGGGCGATTCGGAGGAAACCTTGATTATAAAGAAATAGAAGGAGTGAGGTGTGGTGTAGTGAATTTTCAAGGAATAACGAACGATAAGAAGCGCATACTATGGGCTCATGGGGGTGCGTTTTCGTTTGGTTCAGCAAGAGTGTATAAAGCCACAGCAACTTTTTTAGCAAAAGCGTTGAAATGTGAAGTGATAATTCCTGAATATCGATTAGCGCCAGAGTTCCCTTACCCAGCTGCCATTGATGATCTTTTCAAAGTTTATTCATCACTAAAACAGTCTGAGCAGGGCGAGTTGTTTTTAGTAGGTGATTCCGCTGGCGGTAACCTTGCTTCATGCCTTGTGTCGAAGTTGATAAAGGAGAAAATACAGGTGCCGGATAAGCTTGCTCTCCTATCTCCTTGGATGGATCTTTCGAAAAAATCGAAAAGTAATATTCAAAATTCAAGCGACTTCAGCCCATTTGATAACTTGGACACAGTTGCCTTCAGTCGTGATTACATGGGGACAATGGACGATAAAGACCCACTTGTTTCACCGGTATTCGGTTCTTTCAAAGGATTCCCGCCTACTCACATTCAGGGGTCGCACGTTGAATTTTTATTCTTAGATGCTGAGTCGACTCTTAAAGCTATGGAAGCGGATAAAGTCCAAACCACAACTCACTGGGAATCAAAAGCTTTACACGGTTGGCATTTACTTCCGGACATCCTTCCAGAAGCAAAACGTTCTATGCAAGAGGTCGCAAATTTCCTATTGAAGTAGGTGTGTCAGGGTTTAGTCAGGCGACATTCAAAGATTCCATTATCAAAGCTAGTCCTACCTCTGCCTCGTAGTCTGTCATTGTTATCGGAGGAGAAAGACGAAAGGCCGATGGAATGCTCAAAAACCAAAACATCAAAATTCCGAGCTCAAGGCCTTTCAAAATAACCCTCGTTGTAGCTTCAGCATTCTCGAGTTCAATGGCAAAGAACGCTCCCTTTCGTCTTACGCACTTTACTGAAGGATGGCTTGAAAGCCTTTCTTCCCACAAATTATTTCGACGTTCCACAGCTGTAAAGTCAATGTTTTTTAGAAGTTTTAATGCCGCCGAAGCTCCCGCACAAGCAACGGGATGTCCTCCAAAAGTTGTTATATGTCCGAGGACAGGAGTATGAGATAAAAGCGACATGTTTTCTCTAGATGTCACGAACGCGCCGATAGGCATTCCTCCTCCAAGAGCTTTTCCTACACACAAGATGTCTGGTATAATGTTGTATTCGGTAAAGGCAAATGGTCTCCCTGTACGGCCCATTCCACACTGAATTTCGTCAAGAATAAGGATTACGCCGTTGTTAGTACAGGTTTCTCGAAGTTTTAAGAGCCACTCCTTCCTGGGTATTCTTACTCCAGCATCTCCTTGTATTGTTTCCACAATTACACAAGCAACAGTTGAGTCTATTTGAG
>DQRJ01000020.1 GCA_015663855.1 Flavobacteriales bacterium
CAAGCTGCCCTTTATTCATATAAGATTTGGCAAGATTACCCAGCTCCGTGCCGCCTTTGATATTTAACCTGAAAACATCACCTGTACTAAGGTGAACAAGGTTAAAGTGATTGACTAAAAAAGCACTTTGGGTTCCTTTTCCTGCTCCAGGAGGGCCAAATAAAACTAGGTTTCTCATCTTATTAATTTATGATGCAAATGTAACTCACCACAAACCATTAAAATTACCTGAATCGAACTAACTTCGCCACTCTGAAAATCGTTCAAAACGACATTTACATGAAGTACGACATTATAGTATTAGGAAGTGGTCCTGGCGGATATGTAACCGCGATTAGAGCATCACAATTAGGGCTTAAGACGGCAGTCATTGAGAGAGAATCACTGGGCGGAATTTGCCTTAATTGGGGATGTATCCCTACAAAAGCTCTCCTGAAAAGTGCTAACGTATTTGATTACATTCTGCATGCTGAGGATTATGGAATTAAGGTGGCCAAACCTACCGCTGACTTCGGTGGCATGGTCGAGAGAAGTCGTGGGGTTGCCGATGGAATGTCAAAAGGCGTGGCTTTCCTTCTTAAAAAGAATAAGGTCGATGTAATTATGGGGTCTGGTACTGTTCTCCCAGGAAAGCGTGTCGAAGTAACTGCAAATGACAAATCAACTCAGGTAATTGAGGCCGACAATATTATTATCGCTACTGGAGCTCGCTCTCGACAACTCCCTAGCTTACCGCAGGACGGGAAAAAGATTATCGGATACCGCGAAGCATTGATATTAAAGAATCAACCTAAGAAAATGGTTGTGGTAGGATCTGGAGCTATCGGAGTTGAGTTCGCCTATTTCTACAACGCTATAGGAACTGACGTTACTGTTGTCGAGTACATGGACAGCATAGTACCAGTAGAAGACAAAGAGATAGGAAAACAGCTCGGACGTTCTCTAAAAAAACAAGGAATTAGCATCAAGACCTCTGCCGAAGTCACTTCTGTCGATACTTCAGGATCGGGATGTGTAGTTACCGTGAAAACGAAAAAGGGCGAAGAAACTATCGAGTGCGACATCGTTCTAAGCGCGGTCGGTGTTATAGCTAATATCGAAAATATCGGCCTTGAAGATGTCGGTATCGCCACAGACAAAGGCAAGATCATAGTTGACGATTTCTACTCTACGAACATCCCTGGATACTTCGCTATCGGAGATTGCGTACCAGGCCAAGCCCTAGCTCACGTAGCTTCAGCTGAAGGAATCATCTGTGTAGAGAAAATAGCTGGCGACTCGCCAGACCCACTCGACTACGGGAATATCCCCGGTTGCACATACTGCTTCCCTGAGGTAGCTAGTGTCGGAATGACTGAAGAGGCTGCAAAAGATGCCGGCTACGAGATTAAAATCGGTAAGTTTCCATTCTCGGCTTCAGGAAAAGCTAGCGCAGCTGGACATAAAGACGGTTTCGTGAAGCTAATTTTCGACGCTAAATACGGCGAACTTCTAGGAGGACACATGATAGGCGCTAACGTTACCGAAATGGTTGCCGAACTCGTCGCCGTTCGTAAATTAGAAACTACTGGTCACGAATTAATAAAAACCGTTCACCCCCATCCTACCCTTTCTGAGGCGATTATGGAGGCAGCAGCAGCAGCATACGGCGAGGTCATACATCTCTAATGCTGCTAGATGTCGTACTTTACGCCCTCAATTATCATAAACCACACTCTATGAATAGTATTTATACTCTTACTTCTGCGTTTACGCTAACTCTATTAACGCTTTCTGCTGGCATTTTAGCCCAAACCGCTGAGCCTTTAGATTCATACACCGCAGCAGAAATAAATTACCTCGCTAGTTTTTTTCAAATCCCTTCCACAATCTACACAGCGGAATATGCTGTGGACGCTTATAGGGTGACTTATGATATGCCTTACCTAGATAGTACTATCTCAGTTAGTGGAGCTTTATTTGTTCCGCAAGGAGTCGATTCTTTGTGCTCATTGCCCGTAATGACTTACATGCACGGAACTGTTTTCGAGCGTACTGACGCACCTTCTTTCTTACCGCTCGAGGGTCGTTTGGGCTTTTTAATGTCAAGCCCAGGGTTCATCGTTCTTATGCCTGACTACGTCGGTCTAGGAACATCACAGCTCATGCACCCATACGTGCACGCTCAATCAGAAGCTGACGCGGGTGTTTACTTAATTCAAGCTGCAGAGGCATTGGGCGTAGAACTAGACTACTCCTTTAACGGAGAGTTTTTCTCGTCAGGATATTCTCAAGGCGGACACGCATCAATGGCGCTTTCTCGCGAGCTCGAGACGAACTGGGCTGATACCTACCCACTCACAGCTTCGGCCCCTCTAAGCGGACCATACGACATTTCGGGAACTCAATTCCCGGAGACATTTGAAAGCCCTAGCTATTCTAACCCAGCTTACTTAGCCTACAACGTAATCGGCTGGAACAGCTATTACGGTACACTTTACGATGATTTAAGTGAAATTTTCCAAGAACCATACGCTACTGGCTTACCAGGAATGTTCAACGGTGAAACTTCAGGACAAGCGATTAACACTTACCTCCCTTTTCTTTTAGCTGACCTTCTACAGCCAGGTTTAGTTGATTCTATTATGGCTGACCCGAATCATCCTTTTAATGTTGCTGCTCAGGATAACGATGTATACGAATGGGTACCCCAATCTCCAATGAAGATGTATTACTGTACTGAAGACGAGCAGGTTTTCTACAACAATGCAATCATTGCTGAAGAGTGGATGACTGCAAATGGCGCTCTGAACGTCACAACGTCAGATGGAGGCCCGTTTAATCACTCAGACTGTGCCGGACCTGCCATTTTCGGTGGAATGATTTGGATGCAGGGTTACCATGTGGAATGTATTCCTGATAATATTTTGGAGATTGATGAAACTGTTTGGTCTATCACTCCTAACCCAGTTGTGAACGGAACCACCACATTAAGAGGCTTACCTACAAACGTTACTTGGAACTTGAGAGATATCTCAGGACGATTGCTAACGAACGGAATGGGTGCAGAAGTTGACTTTACTGGACTACCTGAAGGTATTTACTTCATCCAAACCAATGGATGGGGCACTAAGAAAGTTCTACTTCACTTTTAATAAAGTGATGTGCATACATCCCCCTTCTGGGATGATTAATATTCTTCCTTCATCTTGATAGCGAAGAAGTAATTTCTGTATCTCACGAGTCGGACGGTTGCAGTTAGCAGCTTCGCTAGCTCTATCCATGAATGCGATATCGAAAGATGCGCCGAAGTTGTGTGATGATTCACCTCTAGTAGCATTACGGTTTCTACGAGCTAATGTCTTTTGCTGATTTTCTGTGCGAGTCATAGAAGTAACACGAAATACTGTGCCTTCAGAATCTGTGCCTTCAAGAGCGTCTGCATAATCATTCCCCATATCCTCAAGTAGGTCACGCACGTCGGGAAGAAGCATAGGACTACTATAACGGAGCCCCTTTATTCTGTATCCTCGACCATCATGAACTTCGACCAGTTTATTTACACTTAATCCATATTTAATTGCCGCTTCGTCTTTAATGAAGAAGCTGTTAGGTAGTGATCTAGCAGATTCTTGATGTCTTGTATATGGATTTTTAGGTATACGTAGTGTTTTCTTACAGCAACTACATGGATCTAAAGAGCCAATCTTAAAATCCTCCTTGTTTTTTACTGAAACAACTTCTTCTGCAACCTCAACAGGTAGAGTTTCAGGTGCTATCGCCAAATGTTTATCTGGAATTCTGTATCCTTTGAGCTTTTTTAAAGGTTCTGGATGCGAAAGGGATTTAGGTTTACTTGTAACCTCGTCTGGTGAACTAACTAATGCAACCATTCCACTAGAACATCCTATAAGTACTAATACAACAAGGAAAATCCTATCCCACCTAAATTCTCTTTTTACATGTCTGCTCATAAAAACAAAGTTCGAAATGTGTTTGCCTTAAAAAAGCGTCTGGGAAAATAATTCCTCACTATGGAGTGTTGAAACGCTGCTAATCGGTTTTCGCTGCATATAACACTTGTGTTTACTTTTATGAAAACAAAAAATTATGATAGGAATTGGTGCCAAAATTGAACATCCCAATTTCGGGGAAGGCGTAATATTCGGGAGAGAGGGCGATTTTTACAGGATTTACTTCAAGGAGTTAGGTGAAAAGGAAATTGGTGTAGAATATGATGGCTACGAGGTATTAGAAGCGTCTAAAGGCGACTCCCCCCAACCTGACGTAAGTGACATTATCGAAGCAATCGATCATGTTTTCGATGAAAAACTATCTGTACTCACCTCTTATTTAGATCCTGAACCTATTCAAATAGGAGAAAAATGGCTGGGTGGAGTAATGATTCTTTCGCCTGCGGAGTCAGATTTACAAGCAAAGGAAATTCCTATTGAGACTTTCTTTCACAAAATCGTGATGGTGAGAGATCGATTAAGAGTCTTAGAGCAGCAAATAAATTCCGATGAAAAGCTCGATGATATCGATAAAGTGAAACTTCAACAGTACATTACACGCATATATGGCTCACTAACCACCTTCAACGTACTGTTCAAGTATAAAGAAGATAGTTTTTCGGGGGAAAAGAAATAGACATGAACCTACTCTTATGGAAATTTATTAGTGTTCTAAATAAAGCACTTCTTCCTAAAATTTATAGGAAACCAAATCTTATGAAGCTTTCGAACCTAGACAAAGCAGTTGTAGGTTGGAAAATGTTGACCACCTACCGATATTTAGACGCGGTTAAAGAAAGTGGAGATAAGGTCATACCTTAAATACCGCCAACATTTGGTCGTCCGTAGATTCACGGTCTGATTGCCAAATACGCATTTGACTTGAGATATACGCGATTTGGTCTTCTACATCAAGCTCAGAGGCTTTAAGAATAAGCTTCCTCAACCCATATCTCATTAGTTTCTTATCGTTTGCGCCGCCGAATTGATCAGAAATCCCATCAGTGAATAAATACACCAAATCACCTGATCTAACAGGAATCGTAGTCTCAACAAAAACATCATTTCTCCAGAAATTTCCTCCAATAGAACGAGGAGTGCCTTTAAATTCTAAAAGAGATCCATTTCTAACTATCCACATAGGGCGTCTAGCTCCTGCAAACCTTATAGACTGAAGATATGGATCGAAGGCTATCACTGCCAAATCCATTCCTATTCCAGCTCTCATAAGTCCACCCTTGTCACCTCTCAGAATAGATCTTCTAAACTTCTCATCAAGTCTAGTGAGTAAATGAGAAGGCCCTATAGCTTTACTAAAAGCTTGCGAAAACTTTTCTCGTGCCAAAACTGTCATTAAAGCTGCACTCATACCATGTCCAGTACAATCACAAACAGCTAGAAATGTAATGTCGTTTTGCATTCTTGCAAAAAGGAAGTCTCCACTCAAATATCCTCTGGGCTTATCATAAATATCTAAATGTAAAAACATACTGTTTAGATCATCTTCGGTAGGCGCAAGCATTCCCTGAATTGAGCGAGCATATAGTATATCCTCACGAAGAGGAATATGTGCTTGATTGTTCGGGAATTGTTTATGCGGAAGCATGATAGTAGAATAAAAAAACTGAGTAGATACATTAAAGACGTAAACGAATAAATAAGGGTTGCTTCTTTGAAGATAAAATGTGTATTTTGCACCATGAAAAATAAAATCGCAATCGCATTATCTGTTGCTATAATTAGCACTTCGGGACTTCTTTCTAGCTCGAATGGTGTTGCTGAAGTACAAGATCAAGATAGAACGGGAGCACCTGGATCAGCCGATGCATGCACTTTGTGTCACGATCCAGGATCGTCATTAAACGCTGCTAGTTCTATTATTGTAATGGATTCAAGTGGTTTGGAGGCGGATTCTTGGGTTGCAGGTGAAACATACGATGTGAATTTCGTGGTAACTGGGTCAGGTGCTGCAGGTTACGGATTTCAAGCAACTGCCGTTCTAACAAATGGTTCAAATGCTGGTGATTTCACAAACCCTGGATCGTCAACTCAATTAGAGTCTGTGGGCTCGAGACACATTGTGGAGCACAACTCACCTAGTACAACTGGTATTTTCACAGCGACATGGACTGCGCCTACTGAAGGTAGTGGAGACGTTGGATTTTACATGTCTGGTATCGCTGCTAATTTACTAGATGGAAATAATGGAGATAGCCATGCAGCAACTGCATTGGCGTTACCTGAAAACGATATGGCAGTTAACGACCTTGAGTCAATGAACCAACCTCTAATCTCAGCACTTGGAGTTACTCTTAAAGCAAATGTTGATGGTAATCTTTCTATTTATGACTTGTCAGGACGTATGAATTTCACATCAAGTGTTTATTCTCAAGAGTCCGTAACCGTAAATGCTAGTGAGTTAGGAAATGGAATTCAGATAATTCGTTTTACACCTAACGCAGGAAGTAGATCTAATTACACTGCTCAGACATGGAAAATCATAATTCCATCGTAAAAGATTCGGAAGAACGTAAGGTATTTTCACTTTACCAGCTTAGCCGAAG
>DQRJ01000135.1 GCA_015663855.1 Flavobacteriales bacterium
CGATGTCGGCTCGTCACATCCTGGGGCTGGAGAAGGTCCCAAGGGTTGGGCTGTTCGCCCATTAAAGTGGCACGCGAGCTGGGTTCAGAACGTCGTGAGACAGTTCGGTCTCTATCTGTTGTGGGCGTTTGAAACTTGAGAGAACCTGATCCTAGTACGAGAGGACCGGATTGGACATACCTCTGGTGTATCTGTTGTGGCGCCAGCTGCACTGCAGAGTAGCTACGTATGGATGAGATAAGCACTGAAAGCATCTAAGTGCGAAACTCATCTCGAGATGAAGTTTCATTGAGGGTCGTTGAAGACGACAACGTTGATAGGTCGCAGGTGTAAAGGCAGTGATGTCAAAGCCGAGCGATACTAATTACCCGAAAGTTTATGAGTTCCCAATCTTCTACCAGTATGTCATCCCATTAGTGGATGATTCAAATGAAAGCATTTGATATTATCTATTTGAACGATAGGTGTCTATTGCGGTGAGGTCCACCTCTTCCCATTCCGAACAGAGAAGTTAAGCTCACCAGCGCAGATGGTACTGCTACGGCGGGAGAGTATGTCGACGCCAACCTTGGGGCCCCTTCGGGGGCCCCTTTTTTTGTCTTAAAATTTGCACATGCATTATTTAGTAGCTATTGTAGGCCGACCTAATGTCGGAAAGTCCACGATGTTTAACCGTTTAACGGAATCTCGTGAAGCAATAACCGATCCCACTAGTGGTACTACTAGGGATAGGAAGTATGGAAAGTCTGTATGGACTGACCGTCAGTTTACTGTCATAGATACGGGTGGGTGGATTACGAACAGTGATGATTCATTTGAAGCAGAAATTCGCGCTCAAGTTGAGATTTCTATTGAAGAAGCAGACCTTATACTATTTATGGTAGATGTCGGCGTTGGGGTTACTGATTTAGATCTTGATATTGCCAATCTATTACGTAGATCAGGAAAGAAGGTAATGGTAGCTTGTAATAAAGTAGACACTTCAGCTCACGATGTAGGTTCATCAGAATTTTATTCGTTAGGTTTAGCTGACACAATTTTCTCGATTTCTGCAAATAATGGTTTTGGTACAGGAGAGTTGCTTGATGAATTAGTTCGCCAACTACCGCCTGAGCCTGAAGAGCCTGAGAATAAACTGCCAAGATTAGCAGTTGTAGGTAGACCTAACGTTGGTAAATCAACGCTAATAAACACGTTGTTAGGAAAACAAAGAAATATCGTTACTGATATTGCAGGTACTACACGTGATAGTGTACATACTAAGTATAATATGTTCGGGTTTGATTTCGAAATTATTGATACTGCTGGCTTAAGGAAAAGAAAGCAAATTGAAGACAATTTGGAATTCTATTCAACTGTTAGAACAGTTAAAGCAATTGACAAAAGTGATGTCTGTCTTTTACTTCTCGATGCTGAAGACGGAATGGAGCGCCAAGATTTGCATATATTTTGGCAAGTAGTAGAAAGCTATAGAGGGATTGTGATAGTTGTCAATAAATGGGACAAAATTGCAAAGGATCACACTACAATGGGAGAATTTGAGGATAAGGTAAGAGATCGAATTGCACCATTTACAGATGTTCCAATTGTCTTTACATCTAACCTCAAGAAGCAAAGGATTTTTAAAGCACTTGAACTCGCGTTAGAGGTTTATCAGAATCGAAGTAAAAAGATTCCTACCAGTAAGCTGAATGAATTTCTGTTACCTATTATGGATAACCAACCTCCTCCGACTTATAAAGGAAAGTATGTGAGGATTAAATACGTCACTCAATTACCATCTCAAACGCCTACTTTTGCGTTCTATTGCAATCTGCCTCAGTACATTAAAGATCCATATAAGAGGTTCTTGGAGAATCATATTCGCAAAGAATATGATTTGTCAGGAGTCTCTGTTAGACTGTTTTTCAGAAAGAAATAGAATTGTATAATCCTTCTTGTTTTATAGAGTTTAACTAAGAAATATTCGCTATTTTTGGGTACATTACTTCTTTCTAATAATTATGAGTCATTTTTTTACTTCCGAGTCTGTTTCTGAAGGTCATCCAGATAAAGTAGCTGATGCTATTTCTGATGCTTTGATTGACCACTTTCTTGCGTTTGATTCAAATAGCAAGGTTGCTTGTGAAACGATGGTGACATCGGGACAGGTGATTTTGGCAGGTGAAGTTAATTCAAATGCTTATATCGATGTGCAAAAGATTGCACGCGATACAATTAGGAAAATAGGGTATACTAAGAGCGAATATAAATTCGATGCTGAATCATGTGGCGTCTTAAGTGCCATTCATGAGCAATCGGACGACATTAATCAAGGTGTTGTTAGAAGCTCACCAGAGGAGCAAGGAGCAGGTGACCAAGGTATGATGTTCGGTTATGCTAGTCGTGAGACTGATAACTATATGCCGTTACCTTTGGATTTGTCACATAGACTACTATTTGAACTTGCTCAAATTAGAAAGGCTGGTAAGGAAATGACTTATTTGAGGCCTGACTCGAAAAGCCAGGTTACTATTCAGTATTCGGATTCAGGAGTTCCGGAACGTATCGAAGCAATTGTAGTTTCTACTCAGCACGATGATGGATTTGAGGCTAGTGATGAGCTTATTTTAGCTAAAATCAAGAAGGACGTTGCGGAGATTTTGATTCCTAGGGTTAAAGCCCAAATGAGTGACCGAGTCCAGTCTCTTTTTACAGGAGATCACGTTCTACACGTGAACCCTACAGGTAAATTCGTTATCGGGGGACCTCATGGAGATTCCGGATTAACTGGTCGAAAGATTATTGTTGACACCTACGGAGGTAAGGGCGCACACGGAGGAGGAGCTTTTAGTGGGAAAGATCCTTCTAAAGTTGACAGGTCAGCTGCTTATGCAACAAGACACATTGCAAAAAATCTGGTTGCGGCTGGTGTATGTGATGAAGTTTTAGTTCAAGTAGCATACGCTATCGGTGTGGCAAATCCCGTGGGGCTATATGTTGACACTTACGGAACTTCAAATGTTGATTTTAACGACGGAGAAATAGCAAAAGAAATAGCTAACTTATTTTCAATGAAACCTTACGATATTGAACAGAGGTTTAATCTAAGAACTCCGATATATTCTGAGACTTCATCATATGGTCATATGGGTAGACAGCCTAAGACCGTTATGAAATCTTTCGAAGCCTTTAAGGGTGGAGATAAGGTTGATATTGAGGTTGAACTTTTTCCATGGGAGAAATTGGATATGGTTAATGAGGTTAAATCAGCCTTCGGTTTAAGCTAGAGATAAGCTCATTTCTGCCTTTCCTTGTTTTA
>DQRJ01000093.1 GCA_015663855.1 Flavobacteriales bacterium
GGATTGTCAGACGGTCAAGTTTCGGACGAAGTGCGACAGGATCACAGAATGAGACAAATTCTCGAACAGGAAATTTTCCCTAACCGAGATTATCAACCGGGAACACCGAGGAATATACCGACTTTTGATTTATCGTACTGGCCTAGTGAAAGAGGCCCTTACAACTACGAATTACCCGACGGAGCTTCTGGATATTCTGCGGGACTTAACGAAGATGGAGGGTTGGAAGACCCATCTAGTCGTTGGGCAGGGATTCAGAGGGCGCTTACCACTACGGATTTCGAATCTGCTAATATTGAATACATCCAGTTTTGGATAATGGATCCTTTTAATGAAGATTCAGATAATTCTACAGGTGGAGATTTGTATTTCAATATCGGAAATGTATCTGAGGACATTCTGAATGATAGTCAGCTCGAATTTGAAAATGGTCTACCTTCTGAAACGAATTTAGATCTTCCGACAGATACGAGTTCTTGGGCGATTTACCCGGACCCTTCCACTTTTAACGTAGTTAACGCGTTCGACAATTCGTCAGGGAATTACGCAATGCAAGATGTAGGCCTCGACGGAATGAACTCGAGTATGGAGAGGCAGTTCTTTGCGGATTGGCTACTAGATGTTGAAGAGTCCGGAGTTCTATCTCCTGAGGCGATGACGAATCTCGAAAACGACCCTTCGGGAGATGATTTCAGGTATTTCAGAAATCCCACTTCTCAGGCTTTAGAAGAAAACATCATCGATAGGTATAAGCATTTCAGTCTTTACGAAGGGAATTCGAATACCGACTCTCCCGATGGATATCCCATCACCTCTACTACTATCCCTAACAGTGAGGATATTAATCAGGACATAACGTTGGGTACTATCGAGAGTTATTATCAGTATAAGGTCTCTATGAGGCCTTCAGATTTGGGCGAGGCGAATGTGGGGAATAACTATATAACTGATGTCTTTGAAACTTTAAGCCAAAGCGCTAGCACTAACGAACAGAAACCGATTAAATGGTATCAGTTTAAAATCCCCGTAAAGGAATACGAAAAAAGAGTCGGATCTATTTCGGACTTCCGTTCGATTCGATTTATGAGAGTATTTATGAAGGGCTGGAGTCAGCCTGTTACATTACGATTCGCTCGTATGGAGCTCGTCCGTGGTGAATGGCGTAAATACGATGGTTCACTAGCCGGCGAACAAGAAATCGAACCTGAAGATCCATCTGCGACCACATTTAATATATCAGCTGTCAATGTCGAGGAGAATGGAAACCGAGAGCCCGTAGCTTACGTTACTCCTCCTGGGATTATTCGTGAAATTGACGTAGCTACAGCAAACCAACGTCGTTTAAACGAGCAGTCGTTAGCTATGGAGGTCTGTGATTTAGTTGACGGCGACGCAAAAGCTGCGTACCGAAATATCAACTACGATATGAGAATGTACAAGCGTATGCGTATGTACTTCCATGCAGAGCCCGGTCCGGACGGAACCACCCTAAACGATAAAGATTTGACAGCTTTCGTTCGATTAGGAAGTGATTTCGATGCGAACTACTACGAGTACGAGATTCCATTAACGGTTACGCCGTGGTATACAGGAGATGCAGATTTGATTTGGCCTATAACGAATAACATGGACATTGAGCTACAGAAATTGCAAAATCTGAAGATTAATAGACCATCGGGTCAACCGCTTTTCCAAGAATATTCCGAGTATGACGGTGTCGCAAGGATGTCTGTGAAGGGAAATCCTAACCTCGCGAATGTCGTTACTGTGATGATAGGAATTCGCAATCCGGACAAGGACTCGAATGTATTTAGCGAGTCTGATGACGGGCTGAATAAGTGTGCTGTGATTTGGGCTAATGAGTTAAGACTTGCCGACTTTAACGAAGAGGGGGGATGGGCTGCAGTAGCTCGTGTTAATGCAACACTTGCCGACCTTGGAAACGTCAGTGTGGCGGCAAATATGTCGACTCCAGGATGGGGCGGGCTTGAGCAAAGAGTTCAGGAACGTTCTCGAGAGACGATTCGTGGAATTGACGCTAACGGAACTATTCAACTTGGGAAATTGTTACCACAGAAGCTCGGGCTTTCATTGCCGATGTACATTGGCTATTCGGAGCAGGTAACCACTCCACAATACGATCCTCTTTCACCTGATATAGAGTTAGAAGATCTAGAATTATCGCCTGAACGTCTTGATAAAACTCAGGAAGTAGATCGTTTAAGGAGCATAAACTTCGCTAGTATTAAATTTAATCCCCAGTTCGGGTCGGGTGGGGGAGCAAGTGATAGGAATAATCGAGATAGAAATGAATCTACGGATGACGTAACATCTATGCGTGAAGGAATGGGTGGTAGGGGAGCGATGACGAATAGTCGCGGAGGCGGTAGAGGAGGTTCTGGAGGTAGAGGAGGATCGGGGTCGTCAGGACCATTCTCGTTCTTGAAGATCAGTAATTTCACGGCTAATTACAGTTTTAACGAGCTGTATAGAAGGGATATTAACACTGAATTTCAGCTTAATAGAGAGCATAGGGGAGGTTTGGCTTATAGCTGGCAGAACAGACCCAAACAGCATAAGCCTTTCTCTAAAATCAAGCTAATACGCGAGAGTGAAATGCTGAAATGGCTGAAGGATTTTAATTTCTACCTTCTTCCGAAGCAGGTTTCAATGAATACCCAAATGGATAGGGTTTATGAGACGAGTCGCGTGCGCAATAACACGGCTGATTTGCTGGGAGTGGAGACGACGCTACTTATTCAAACTCAGGTTCTTAAGTCTTGGCAGTGGTCGCGTAATTATTCCGTTAAGTACGACCTTACTCAAGCGTTGAAATTCGATTACACGGGGCAAGCATCTGCGCTAGTGGGTGAACCTGCAGGTGTAATTCCTCTTGAAGATGCTGACGATTACGAGCATTACAGAGACACGGTGAGGACGAATTTACTTGGGGCTGGTGAGGTGACCACGTACAACCACAATGTGAATGGGTCGTATAAATTGCCATTCGATAAAATTCCGTTGATGGAGTTTATTACCGGTGATGCTAGGTACCAAAGTTCATTCCGTTGGGATAGAGCACCTTTCGCTCAGGATACTTTAGGAGCGACTATCCAAAACTCACGAAACTTGAGCTTAAACGGTCAAGCGAATTTCGTGAAGCTATATAATAAGGTCCCTTACTTGAAGGAGATTAATAACAAGCGACCGAAGCGACCGAGCAATAGAAATGTTAGTAATGAGAGGAGAGACGGGTTTGGTGAGATTATCGAAGAAGAGAAGGAGAAAATCGAGATTAATCCTATCGAGCATATTTTAAGATTCGTAATGGGGGTTCAAAATATCAGCGGTACTTTCTCAAGGAACGAGGGAATATTATTGCCTGGTTACGGACAAACAAGTCGTTGGGGCGGACTAGATGACGATCTTAAAGCTCCGGGTATTTTATTCCTAGTTGGACACCAAAACACAGATCTTTACGGAGATAGAACTTCGGATTTCGCTATTAATGCGGCTGAACAAGGTTGGCTAGTTCAACAACCATACCTTAATCAGCAATACACTGAGAGTTTTACTGAGAACTTCAATATTCGCATGAATATTGAGCCGATTAAGCACTTTAAGATTGAGCTTACTGCAAACAGATCGACTTCTCGCAACCAACAGAGTTTCTTCAGATATGACGAACTATCCGAGGATTGGATTTATGAATCGCCAAACGAAACAGGCAATTTTACTGCGACCGTGATGTCTTGGCCTACAGCGTTTATGGATGACGACGAGGAGTATAATTCTGAGGTTTGGTCTGATTTATTACTCAATAGATTAGTAATCTCATCGCGCCTAAACGACGAGACTTTTAACGTTGACGACCCTAACCCCACCGGATATTACCAAGGGTGGGGGCCTACCTCACAAGACGTGGCAATACCCGCGTTTTTAAGCGCATATTTAGGACTAGACCCGAACATCATTTCATTAGATGTGATGAAGGCACCTGTCGCTCCTAACTGGAGGGTCACTTACGACGGTTTGAGCAAAATCCCTTCTCTCAAGAAGACCTTCAGAAGGTTTAATCTTTCTCACACTTACCGCTCAACGATGAGCACTTCGTACACGACTAATCTTCAGTACACCCATGATGCAAACGATCTCCCTACCTCGGTGGATAACGGAGATTATGCGAACTACATTTCTGAGCGTCAGTTTAATACTGTGAGCATTACGGAGCAGCTTTCGCCGCTTATCGGTTTGGACATGACCATAAAAACGGCTTCTGATAATGAGCCGCAAGTCAAGGTGGAGATTACTAGAGACAGGAATGTGAGTTTTGGTCTTTCTAATTACCAAATTACAGAGACGAAGAGTAAAGGAATCGTGATCGGGGTGGGATACAAATTTGCCGACGTTAGAAACCCATTCCTTAAGACATACGGAAAGCTCCCTATCAAGATGTTTAAGGAGACAGATTTCTTAATCCGTTGTGACATTAACATTCGAGATAACAGTACAGTAATTCGAAAGATGGTTGAACGACAGAACCAGGTTACAGCTGGCCAGACGTTGATTTCGATTAAGATATCGGGAGACCTTGAGATTAGCGATAAGGTGACCTTACGTGCTTTCTACGACCAACAGGTCACAAAAGCGAAGATCTCGACATCGTTTAACACTTCAAATATTAATTCTGGAGTGGCAATTCGTTTTAACCTCACTCAATAGAGTACTTTCGCGAGAAATAATTATACAAGCTATGAACGTTCCTTCTGATTTACGATACACCACGGACCACGAGTGGGTGAAAGTTGATGGCGACATAGCAACTGTAGGAGTGACCGATTACGCTCAAAGCGAGCTAGGGGATATTGTTTTTGTAGAGGTAGAAACAGAGGGAGAAGAACTTGATGCAGAGGAGGTTTTCGGAACGATTGAAGCTGTGAAAACAGTGAGTGACTTAATGCTTCCAGTTTCAGGCGAAGTAATGGAATTCAATGAGGCATTAGAAGA
>DQRJ01000023.1 GCA_015663855.1 Flavobacteriales bacterium
GACGAGATGAGATTCGTAACTACTGAAGAGAGCTATCATATGATGAGAAGAGCCGCTAGAGAAGAAGGGTTAATTTTAAGCCCATCTGCTGGTGCAAACCTTGCTGGTGCATTAGCTTTAGCAGAAGAAATAGAGGAGGGAGTTATTGTAACAATACTCGCTGACGATGCTACTAAGTACAGTGAAGTAATTGCGAAAGTCTTATAATTAATAGAAAATGAACGATCAATTTTTACCTCTCAATGTTGCTGAATCGGCGATGACGGAAATGAGAAACCATGGAGAGGAGGCCTTCCCTAACGAGTGTTGTGGCTTTTTCTATGGCGAAGAAACAGACGGAGAACGAATCGTTACACTAGCGAAACGCATAGAAAATGTGAAGGAAGGCGATCAAAGACGTCGCTTCGAAATTTCGGGGAAAGACTATCTCGCGGCAGAGCGATTTGCGGCCCGCGAAGGACTATCTCTTTTAGGAATCTATCACAGTCACCCCGTTCATCCAGCAATCCCAAGCGAGCACGATCTCGCAGTAGCTATGCCTTGGTTCAGTTACATTATTGTAAGTGTCGAGCCTTCGGGTGTAGACCACGTCAGGTCTTGGCAATTAACGCCCGAAAGGGAGTTCGATGAAGAGCGATTAGTGGTGAACTAAAAACAGAATTAAACAAAGAACTTAGAACTATAATAAATCATTCAAAATGGCAACTCTCATAATCCCAACACCCTTACGAAAATTTACCGGAGGGGAGTCTATCTATACAGCTTCAGCATCGACAGTTAAAGAACTTCTCGTAGCGCTATACACATCTCATGATGGTATTAAAAAGCACCTCTTCGATGATGAAGGCGAGCTGCGAAGCTTTATCCGAGTCTATCTCGGCGACGAAGACATTAATGAGCTGGAAGGAGTCGACACGAAACTCGAGGACAGAGATGAAGTAAGTATCATTCCTGCTATTGCTGGAGGATCTAAATAATTAACGACATGTCACATCAAGATATCACATTTTCGAAAGAGGAATTAGAGCGTTATAGCCGTCACCTCATTATTCCGGAGTTTAATATAGAAGGTCAACGAAAACTCAAAGCCTCGAGCGTACTTGTAATAGGCTCTGGTGGACTAGGAAGTCCTCTACTTTTATATTTGGCTGCTGCTGGAGTTGGAAGGATTGGAATCGTCGATTTCGATACCGTTGATGCGTCTAATCTGCAAAGACAGGTCCTGTTCGGAGTAGAAGACGTAGGAGTATCTAAAGCTGTGGCGGCTGAGAAGCGTCTCGCCTCGTTAAATCCGCATATCACTATCGAGGTTCACGACACTATGTTTACTGTGGACAATGCTCGTGAGCTTGTGAAACAATACGACGTTGTAGCAGATGGTACAGATAATTTCCCTACTCGCTACCTAGTAAACGATACCTGTGTACTTGAAGATAAGGTAAATGTATATGCTAGTATTTTCAGATTTGAAGGTCAAGCATCTGTCTTCAATGAGCTGCTCGCGGATGGAACTAGAGGTCCTAACTACAGAGACCTTTTCCCTTCTCCTCCACCTCCGGGGCTTGTCCCAAGTTGTGCAGAAGGTGGCGTAATCGGAGTACTTCCTGGAATCTTAGGGTCCATCCAAGCTCTAGAAGTTCTAAAAGTAATTTCAGGCGTGGGTGATACATTGAGCGGAAGGCTTTTCCTCTTCGATGCTACTGCTTTTTCTACTCGAATATTAAAGATTAGAAAGAATAAAAATAATCCTCTTAACGGAGAGAATCCAACCCAAACCGAGCTTATCAATTACGATCAGTTCTGTGGAATAGGAGTCCCTTCCGAACAACTCAGAGAGGTGGAAGAAATTACTGTACTCGATTACGACCAGTGGAGAAAAGACGGGAGGGAGCACGTGCTCATCGATGTGAGAGAGCCATACGAGTACGGCATTGCAGAAATGGGAGGTACGCTGATTCCTCTCGCAACAGTTCTCGAGAGCACAGATAGAATCCCTAAGGATATTCCTGTTGTGGTGCAGTGTAGATCTGGCTCCAGAAGCGCAACTGCTATTCGCGAACTCGAAGACACGCACGGATACACGAATCTAATAAACTTAAAAGGAGGAATCCTTGAATGGCAAGAGGCTGTACAGCCTATGCTTGCCCGATATTAAATGAAACAGATAGGTGAATAAAAAGGAGTTGAAATCCCGTGATTCAACAATTAAAGCCCGAGGAGAACTTCCTCGGGTTTTTTTCCGCCAAATATCAACCTCTCTGGATTCTCCAACATTTCCTTTATCATGTATAAGAAGCTCACGCTTTCTTTTCCATCGACTATCCTGTGGTCATAACTAAGGGCTACGAACATGATAGGTCTGATTTCAACTTTCCCATTCACGGCAACTGGTCGCTCCACGATGTTGTGCATCCCAAGGATAGCACTTTGTGGAGGATTTATAATCGGAGTTGAAAGCATAGAGCCGAAAACTCCACCGTTAGTGATGGTGAATGTTCCTCCCTGCATCTCATCAATAGTAAGATCTCCATCACGTGCGCGAATAGCAAGACGTTTTATCTCTCCCTCTATCTCAGCTAGAGACATCATCTCCGCATTGCGAACCACAGGAACCATCAGTCCTTTAGGAGAACTAACAGCTATACAGATATCGGCATAATCGTGGAAGATTGCATCCTTCCCATCAATCATAGCGTTTACACCTGGATACTCAGCAAGAGCGATTGTTACAGCCTTCGTAAAGAAGCCCATAAAACCGAGCCCTACACCTTTTTCATCTTTAAACTTCTGCTTGTACTTCTTACGAAGATCCATAATAGGCTTCATATCCACTTCGTTAAAAGTGGTGAGCATTGCAGTGTCGTTCTTTACTCCCACAAGACGGTCTGCTACTTTTCTTCGTAGCATAGACATACGCTCACGACGCACTTCTCTACCTCCTGTAAAACCTCCTTTTGCCGCTACAGAAGAAGGATCAAACCCGGCTGCCATAGCTGAAATAACATCTTGCTTAAGCACTCTTCCACCACGTCCAGAGCCTTTAAGCGCTCCTTGCCTAATTCCTTTATCCGCCATGATTTTCTTTGCAGCTGGAGAAGAATGGCCTTCAGCGTAGCTACCTGTCGAAGCAACAGGAGCCTGAACTGAAGATGGTACTGGTTCAGCAACCGGAGCTGGGGCTGGGTCGGCTTTCTCAACAATAACCGGCGCTACAGCAGAGGACTCGGGTGCAGGTGCTCCAGCTGGTCTTTCAGCGTCTGTATCGATAGTGCAACAAACATCTCCTACAGGAACGACATCGCCTTCCTCTACTTTCAGAGTGATGATTCCAGCCATTTCAGCAGGTAATTCTAAAGTGGCCTTGTCCGAATCTACTTCGGCAATAGCTTGGTCTTTCTCGACGTAATCTCCGTCGCTGACTAACCA
>DQRJ01000102.1 GCA_015663855.1 Flavobacteriales bacterium
CGGGGGGAGTACTTAGAAGTAATAAAATACATCTCACCCAGATTCAACGCACTTTAAATTCTACAACGGACGCAACTAAATCGCCGACAGTGCTCCCCCCTACCCGTGCAGTGGATCAAAGTCCTTATTCGCTGCGCTCATTCAGGGGATTTCCTTTACTTCAACCTTCAAGCGTGGCTTGAGGTTTACGCAAAGAAAAAGCCCCACTGCTGAAGCAGAAGGACTTTTTGATCATCAAGTGGAGCCGGGGGGAGTCGAACCCCCGTCCAAACAAGGGAGAATTGGGACTTCTACATGTTTATTCTATGATTGATTTTCGACTTGAGGATGGCCATGGACAGCCCACCTAAAGCTTAGTTCAGTAGTTTTCGCTCCGGGTGTCGAACCCACCGTTCACTAGTCCCATTTGCCTGATACCCCATTGATGCCGCGGAAGGGTCCGTACGTTGCATCGGGATAGCTCGTTCTACTATCTAATAGTAGAATAAAGTTAAAAGACTGAGTCTCTTAAGCTGCGAGCGCGTAGGAATTGTTGTCATTTCTGACGTTAATAATTCATTATTTACGAGCGGAATTACTAAGAGCTCGACATGCTTACACAATTAACCATCTTGCTGTCAAATCCAAGATCGGCCCCAAAAACAAAGAACAGTAAGGAACTAACGTAAAAATATGCGCAAGGTTGCCTTTAAAGGGGTAAAGGTAGGAGGGATTGAGTAAATTGCGGCCATGAAATTTGGTCTAATAAAAGAAGGAAAAGTTCCGCCAGACGAGAGAGTGGCGCTAACGCCTGAGCAGTGCGTGGAGTTTAAGTCGCGCTGGCCTGAGGTGGAACTGGTGGTGCAGGCGAGTGAAGTGCGGAGGATTACGGCCCAAGAGTACCGTGAGGTGGGGATTTCTGTGGTTGAGGACGTGAGTGATTGCGACGTGTTGATAGGCGTGAAAGAGGTGAATATAGATGATTTAATCCCGGGTAAAACCTACCTGTTTTTCAGCCATACATACAAAATGCAGCCGTACAATGCAGAATTGTTGAGGGCGGTTTTGGCGAAAAAGGTGAGTTTGATAGATTATGAGGTGCTGAAAAAGCCTGATGGGAAGCGGATAATTGGGTTCGGGCGTTATGCTGGGATCGTGGGGGCGTACAATGGCTTGCGGGCGTGGGGTATGAGGGAGAAGTCCTTCGAGCTTCCCAGGGCGATTGATGGTAAAGATTTAGACCAAATGATTTCTTCCGCTCGAGAAACGGACATGCCTGGAGGACTGAAGATCGTGCTGACGGGATTCGGGCGAGTGGGACGAGGAGCTGCGGAGTTACTAGAGAAGGTAGGGGTGCGAGAGGTCGGTAAGGACGAGTTTTTATCGGTCGAATTTAATGACGGTCCGGTATTTACTCATATCGGACTAGAAGACTACAACGCGACGAATGATGGCAGAGAGTTCGATAGAGAGGCGTTCAAGCAAGACCCGTCGGGATTTAAGAGTACCTTCCTAAAGTACGCTCAGGCAGCCGATATGTACATCGCAGGGCATTATTATAGCGAGGGGTCGCCTTTTATTATTACGAGAGAGGATTTTAGGGACGAGGATTTACGATTAAAAGTCGTAGCCGATGTGAGCTGCGATATCGATGGGCCCGTAGCCTGTACGTTGAAGCCATCTACTGTGGCGGATCCGGTTTATGGATACGACCCCGTTAACGAATGTGTGTGCGCCTTCGATAAAGAGGGTGCGATTACTGTGATGGCGGTAGATAATTTACCGTGTGAACTTCCGAGAGACGCATCGAAGGGGTTCGGCAGAGAGATGTTAGACCACGTTATCCCACTACTGATAGAGGGCGATAAAGACGGAGTAATCGAGGGAGCTCGCGAAACGGGACTTGATGGAGAGCTTTGCGAGAAATTCAAATATCTAAGCGATTACGTAGTTAAATCTTAATTTGATTTCGAAATAATTTGTGTTTATAGTTAAATCCTACTATATTAGTGGGTAATGATTTTCACATCTAATAAGACTAATACTATGTACCGATTTATACTTTCAGGATTGCTCATGAGTTTATTGAGTTTGTTGAGTTTAAGCACATTCGCAAAAGGACTCCAACCCTACCTCATACTCGCGGAAAACGCATCAACGACAGTAGAAGAAGTTAAACAAGCACTTAATTCGAGTGGGTTTAACGTTGTGGGAGATTACTCACCTGACGGCTTTGATGATAGGGTGATTATTGCATTCACACACCTGAGACTTCTTAATAAGTTGAGTGATCTAGGATCTGAAGCGAGTTATTTCTCAACTTGGAGGATAGGAATTCTGACTAACGAAGATGGGAGTAAAACTATAACATCTACTAACCCCACATATTGGGGTAACGCCTATTTACAGGAGGGTTTTGACGAGGTTAAACCTATAATAAATCGTTTGAAACATGAACTTATTAATGCCATTGCGATTGAGAAACCCGTGATTGCATATGGTTCCGAGCAGGATTTCGACCGAGAAGACATGAGGGAGTATCACTACATGTTTGGTATGCCTTATTTAGAAGATGGTGTTGAAATTGCTACATTCAATTCCCATAAAGAGGCCTTGATTACAATTAAAAGAAATTTAGCCTCTGGCAATCATACAGAAGTGTATAAAACTAAAATCCCTGGTTCACAAAGGGTGGTTTTCGGAGTGGGGCTTGGTGGAGAATCCGGTGAGAGTCTTTTCGTACCGATTATAGATATTGCTGAGGTAAAACACCTCGGATTCCTTCCTTACGAACTGCTCGTGGACGGCAATAAAGTGTATATGTTGCACGGTAGGTATAGGATCGCGCTCAGCTTCCCGAATTTAACGATGGGGACTTTCAGTAAAATAATGTTCACGCCAGGTGACATTGAATCCGCTATGAAATCTTTAGTTGAATAGCTTTTAGACCAAACTACTGCGCAACAAACGCATAGTTCAATGTTCCGTCTTGACGGCGGGGCGAAGTATCCGATTTTAGGAATTTCGAGGCGAGGGCTGATTTTATTGCCGCTTGCGCGAAACACGAGCTTGGAGAAGCGCCAGAAATTACTTCAGCAGAAAGGACTTTTCCCGAAGGATCGACTATTATGCTGACTTCGATATCAGCTCGACCGCGGCATTGGTAACCAGGAACGTCGAGATGTTGAGGCACACGATCCTGTAGATCGAACCTAACAGTAACTCGACCTTCGTATTGTTTATCCCAATCGTCCATTGTATCGACCGAGCTTGGAGTAGTGGTCGAAGAGTCTAATTCCGGCACGCCTACGGTTTCGAATGACTTTTCTTCTGCGCTCAATCGCTCTAATTCCGAAGCTTCTAATGCAGCGAGCTCAGCGGCGATTTCTGCCTCCATCGCAGCTAGATCGGCCTCCGTAATTCCGCTGGAACGTTTTTCCGAGCTCGACTCCTTCGAAGCATCGGAACGAAGATTTGAAATCCTTTCCTCCAATCTATCTTCGAACGTAGTCGATTTCGATTCCTCACGTTCGAGCAACTCCTCCAATTCCGCGACATCATAAAAATCGACATCAGCATACTGTTCCGAGGCGGGCGCAACATCCGACACCGTCACCTGCGTTAAAACGAACAACGCTACGGCATGAATCGCCAAAGTATATAAAACTGCTTTTTGAACCCCTGCTCCCATTAGTGATTAGTCGTGGACTACTGTAGTTTCTCTATGCCAAACCGAGTTAGTTATGCTCTGCCCATCCCTAAAGTAATACGTCCCAGTTTTCATCACAACTTTACGATAGTGAATCACTCGGTCGCCATCTCTAAGAGTGCGTTCGATAACGATACCGTTTTGGATTTTATAAGAACTCTCATAAAAACCTTGAGGAAGATCTACGTCTGCCTCTAAAAGTTCAGGAGTCCCATCCGAAGTCGCAGAAGTTCCGGTCTTC